>NZ_BAAALS010000037.1:0-45750 GCF_039528415.1 Luedemannella helvata | reverse complement strand
GCCGCGACGTGGACGAGTCGGAATACGCGCTGCGGTTCTACCCCGAGGTCGGGGCATGGTCGATGCTCGACGGGCCGCCAGCCGAGTACGCCATGGGCGACAGCCGCGCCCGCATCCTGCGCTGGCTGCGCACCAACGGCGCGGCCACCCCGAAGACGATCGCGGCGGGGACCGGACTCGATCACGGCACCGTCAAGAAGACCTGCCAGCGCATGCTCACCGACGCCCAGCTCCACGCCGACGCAGGCGGCACCTACCGCGCGAGCGACGACGAGTCGGGGACAGCGCCGTAGGTGTCCCCCGTGTCCCCCGTGTCCCCCGTGTCCCCCAACTGCCGCTGACCAGGGCATTTGCATTTGATCTAGGGGGACACGGGGGCCTGGGTGTCCCCCTAGATCGCTGAAACACGCTCGGGGCGAGTCAGGCGATCAACGAATGTAAGCGCATCCAAGCCGTGTTTCAGCACAGACCCTACCCAACACTCGCAGAAGGCATAGATCTTGGCTCAGCGACGCGCACAGCGGGCCGTTCTACGGCCCGTCACGAACGACGCATACGCATCCCCCACCGAAGGTGCCCCGACGACGAAAGGCGCTCAGATGCGATCCAGTGCCAACGGACAGCCGGTCGAGACGACGACCGGAAGCGGTTCGATCAACGTGAACGGGCTGCCCGCGCTCATTTCCATCCCGTTGGCGGCCAAGATTCTCGGCCTGAGCCGTGCGTCCGCGTACCGGTACGCGGCGGCCGAGGAACTGCCGATCAAGCGTCTTGGCGGCCGGGTGTACGTGATCACCGCCAGGCTGCGACCGCTGTTCGACGGGATCGACGAGGTGGCCGCGTGACGAAGCCGCCGAAGAAGCGCGCGCCCATCCCTGGCGTGGTGGTCTACCAGCGTGGGCGGAAGTGGGCCTACCGGATCGAGTTGGAGCGTGACCCGCTGACCGGGGACCGGCGGTGGGAGTACAAGAGCGGGTTCACGACCGAGGAGGAGGCGTGGACCAAGGCGATCGAGGCAAAGGCCGAGCACGAGCGCGGCCAGCGCGTTAGCCCGTCCAAGCGGACCGTCGCGGAGTTCATGGCCGAGTGGCTCGCGGCGGTCCGGGAGGCGATCAAGCCGACGACGTACACGAACTACGTGGACTACTGGAAGGCGTACGGGGTACGTGTGCTGGGCTGGCGGAACCTACAGGATCTCGACGTGCCCACGCTGAACACGTTCTACCGCCACCTGCTCACAGCGGGACGCTGCAAGCCGGACAACAACACCGTCATGTACGAGTACTGGTCGACCCGGCAGGTCGCCGGGGTGGAGCCGAGTCCGAAGGAGATTAGCGAGAACTGCAACGTCACGATCCACGCCGCGCGGCACGCGGTGCAGCGCTACCGGCGGGGCCGCAAGCCGGTGGCGAAGCCGGCCGGACTGGCGACCAAGACGGTCAAGAACGTTCACCGGATGCTGCACCGGGCGCTGAGCGACGCGGTGGCCTGGCGCTACCTGTCCTACAACCCGGCCGTACACGCGAGCCTCCCCCGCGAGCGGCGGCAGACCCGGCGCCGCAAGGGCTCGACGTGGACGCCCGACGAACTGAACACGTGGCTCAAGGTGGCCGTCCGTGACCGCGACGCCGCGCTGTGGGTCCTGGTCGCGACGACCGGGGCGCGGCGGTCGGAGCTGGCCGGCGCGGAGTGCGACCTGCTCGACTGCGACGCGGCCACGCTGGACCTGTTGGACACGCGGGTCGTGGTGGACGGCAAGGCCGCTGACTCGGACGGCAAGACGGCCAGCGGCAACCGCACGATCTCGCTGGACCCGATCACGGTGGCCTACCTGCGAAAGCACCTCGCCATGCTGGACGAGGAGCGTCGAGCGTTCGGGGACAGCTACCAGGACCACGGCAAGCTGTTCTGCCACCCGGACGGGCGGCCGATCCACCCGGACACGATCACCCGGCGGTTCAACCGCTTGGTGGACCGGGCCGGGGTGCCCCGGATCCGCCTGCACGACGTGCGCCACACGTACGCCACCCTGTCGCTGGACGCGGGCGTTGACCCGAAGATCGTGAGTGACCGGATCGGTCACGCCAACATGGCGTACACGCTCCAGATCTACACGCACCGGTCGACCGGACGGGACCGGGGCGCAGCCGAGACGGTCGCTGACGTGATCTTCGGCGAGGCGTGGCAACCGCCGGCCGACCCTACGGAAGACGACGACGAAGCGGCAGCGTAGAGCGCTGTTGGTTACCGATCTGGTTTCCAGACAACGAAAACGCCCCCTCAGATGATCTCTGAGGGGGCGTTTTTCCTAGTAGCGGGGCTAGGATTTGAACCTAGGACCTCTGGGTTATGAGCCCAGCGAGCTACCGAGCTGCTCCACCCCGCGTCGCCTTGGAAACCTTAGCTCATGTCCACCCGGAACCGCAAAGAGGATGACCCACGTCACCCGCCCGGGAACAATGAACCGGATTGGTACCCATAGGTACCAATCCGGTTCATGATCTCCAAGGGCCTGGTCAGCCGCCCGGGTTGGCGGCCTTCTGCGCCGCCTCGAACTCCTTGATGGCGGCGTCCAACTCGGCGAGCGCCTTGCCGTACTCCTCGAAGTTGCCGGACGTCTGGGCCGCGCGGAGCTTGTCGATCGCGGCCTGGACCTTTGCCGTCGCCTCCGCCAGGTCGCCCGCCGGTGGCGCGGCCGGCGTGGACGGCGGCGTCGTCGTGGGCGTCGACGGCGGTGTTGTCGGTGTGGTCGGGTTGGTGGGGTTGGTCGGCTGTGTCGGCGGCGCTGTGGAGGTGCCCTTGACCAGCTGCGCGATGGCCTGGTCGAGGGTGTCCGCGTAGCCGAGCTTGTCGCCGTAGCTGACCAGGACCTTCTTCAGCAGCGGGAACGGGTTGCTCACGTTGCTCTTGAGGTACACGGGCTGGACGTAGAGCATGCCGCCGCCGTACGGCAGGGACAGCAGGTTGCCGTAGACCAGCTGGGACTGGCCGCCGGTGCCCTGCAGCAGGTTCAGCGACTGTCTCGTGTCCGGGTCGTTGGCCATGTTCTGCTGCGACTGGCCCGGGCCGGGGATGCGGTTCTCCCGCGGCAGCTCGAGCAGCTCCAACTTCGGCTCGCCGTTGACGTAGCGGCCTGTCATGAGCGCCGCCAGGTTCTGCCGGTCCTTGGGCGTCAGCGCCGCGGTGAGCTGGAAGGTGACCTCAGTCTCGCCCGGGAACTGGGTCAGCAGGTAGTACGGCGGCTGCTTGCCCGTGGTGGTGGCAGTGCCGTGCCGCGCCGGGTCGTCGGGCACCTGCCAGAAGTCCGCCCCGGAGTTGAACTCCTTCGGGTCCATCACGTGGAACCGCGACAGCAGGTCCCGCTGCACCTTGAACAGGTCCTCGGGGTAGCGGAAGTGCGCGGCCAGCTCGGCCGGGATCTCGGCCTTCGGCTTGACGAGCTTGCCGCCGAACGCCTTGTTCCAGGCCTTGAGCACCGGGTCGGCCTCGTCGAAGTTGTACAGCGTGACCGTGCCGTCGTACGCGTCGACCGTGGCCTTCACGGAGTTGCGGATGTAGTTGATGTTCTCCTTGGCCTGGGCGGCCACGCCGCCGGCCCCGGTGAGCGCGTCCGTGGTCGACTCGGCCAGGTCGGTGCGGTCCGAGTACGGGTACGTCGACGAGGTCGTGTAGCCGTCCAGGATCCAGACGATCTTCCCGCCGATCACGGCCGGGTACGGGTCGCCGTCCAGCGTGAGGAACGGGGCGACCTTCTTCACGCGCTCGCGCGGGTCGCGGATGTAGAGCAGCTTGGAGTTGTCGTTGAACGCGTCCGAGAGGATGAAGTTGCCCTCGCGGTAGTGCAGTGCGTAGAGCAGCCGGCGGCCGAAGGAGCCGACGTCGACGCCCCCGGCGCCCTGGTAGGTGTAGTGCTGCTCGCTCTCGCCGGCCGGGCGGTCGAACTCGGTGTCCGTGGTCGAGCCGTCGGGACGGCCCACCACGACGTAGTCCGTGGCCAGTTCGCCGTAGTAGATGCGCGGCTGCTGCGCCGAGATCAGCTCGGTGGACGAGGCGCAGCCCGACGGCGTGCCGTTCTCGCCGGAGGCGGCCTGTTCGCCGAGGAAGCCGCCCGAGACGAAGTACGGCAGGCCGTTGCAGACCGTCTTGTTCGCGGGCGCGGCCACGAAGCCGTACCCGTGGGTGAACACCGTGTGCTTGTTCTGCCAGTTGGTCTGCTGGCCGGTCAGCTTGGTGTAGTTGATCTCCCGGACCCCCACGACGTAGTCCTGGGTCTTCCCGTTGATCGTGTACCGGTCGATGTCGAGCTGCTCGTTGAAGTCGTAGATGTTGCGGATCTGCTGGGCCTGGGTGAACGCGTCGGACACGACCGCCGGGTCGAGCAGCCGGATGTTGGGCACGACCGTGTTGTCCGTGGTCAGCGAGGCCGGGGGCGTCAGCGTGTTCGCCGCGTATCCCTTCGTCTGGACCTTGTCCAGCCCGTACGCGGCCAGGGTGCCGTCGATGGTGCGCTTGATGTACGGCGCTTCCTTGTCGCGGATGTTCGGCTTGACCGTGAACTGCTGCACGGCGGCCGGGTACGCCCCGCCGACCGCGACCGCCGCGATGCCGAGCAGCGCCAGCGAGGCGCCGGCCCACACGAGGTTGCGCCCGCGGATGTTGGAGAAGACGATGACCGCCACGGCGACCAGCACGGAGATGTAGCCGAGGATCTCCTTGGCGGGCAGCAGGGCGTTGATGTCCGTGTACCCGGCGCCCAACAGGTCGGTGCCCTCGTTGAAGTCGAGCAGCAGGGCGCGCCGGTCCAGCACGTACGCGGCGGCCTTGAGGAGCACGAACACGGCGATCAGCGTGGTGAGGTGGATCCGCGCCGCGGTCGTCATCCGGTCGCCGACGCCCTGCAGGCGCACGCCGCCGTAGAGGTAGTGCATGGCGAGCGAGCCGATGATGGCCAGCGTCGTGGCGGCGAAGCCGAAGTCGAGCAGGTAGCGCCAGAACGGGTAGTCGAAGACGTAGAAGCCGACGTCGACCTTGAACTCCGGGTCGAGGACGCCGAACTTTCCGCCGTTGGCGAACAGCAGCCACTGCTGCCAGCGCCCCTGCGCGGCGAGACCGGCGAACAGGCCCACCAGGCCGGCGATCAGACCCAGCCACAGCTTGATGCGCGGCGTCAGCAACACCCGGTAACGGTCGAGAGCGTGCTGTTCGAGCGAGTTGGCCCGCAGCAGCGGCCTCGTCCGGTATGCGAGGTAGAGGTTACCGAAGACGATCCCCGCCATCACGACGCCGAAGATCAGGAACAACAACAACCTCGTACGCAACATGCCCGCGAACACGCTGGTGAAGCCGACTTCGCCGAACCATAGCCAGTCGGTCCACAGGTTGACGATCCGGTCGGCGAACATAAAGACGATCAGCACGACGGCGAGGACCACGATCGTGACTCGACCGCGTCGACTGACTCTGGGCAGGGGGCTTCGCATCACCACGGGGGACAACACTACGGTGTGCGCGCTACCCCGTCCCCTCCACCACAGGTCAAGACTCGCGGTGAATCGGCAACTCTCAGCGGGTACACAGCGGGGGTTGACCGCCCTCACGGATGGTCTTCAGCGCGGCGAGCGCGTCGTCGAGGGTCGAGACCTCGACGGTCGTCAGCCCCTCCTGCGGGTTGGCGGCCGCCTCGGCGCAGTTGTCCTTCGGGGTGAGGAAGTACGTGGCCCCGTCGCGCCTGGCGGCCACGAGCTTCTGCGGCACGCCGCCGATCGGGCCCACCTTCCCCTTGTCGTCGATCGAGCCCGTACCCGCAATGATCTTGCCGCCGGTGAGGTCGGCCGGGTCGAGCTTGTCGATGATGCCGAGGCTGAGCATCAGGCCGGCCGACGGGCCGCCGACGTCCTCCACCGGGATCTTCACGGTGAACGGGTGTGGCCGGACCACCTTCGGGGTGACGCCGATGCGCGGGGTGCCGTCGTCACCCGCCACCGTCTTGATCTTCACGGTCTGCGGCTTGTCGGCGCGGATGATCTCGATGGTCAGCTCGGTGCCGACCGGCTTGGCGCGGATGAGCTCCAGCAGCTTGTCGGTCGTCGTGACCGGGGTGCCGTCGACGGAGACGAAGACGTCGTCCTCCTTGAGCACGCCCGCCGCGGGCGCCCCCTCGCCGACCTTCGCCACGGCGACGCGCTCCTCGTACCCGAGCTTGGCGAGCGCCGCCAGCTGGGCGCTGGACTCCGACCGGGCGAACTCCTCGGCGTTCTGCTGCTCGACCTCCTTCTCGGTCTTGTCCGGGGGGTAGACCAGCTCGCGCGGCACGACGGCCGCGTCACGCTGCCACCAGCCGCGCAGGGCCTCAAGGAGGGTCAGGTTGGGCCGGACCCGCACGGTCACGAAGAGCAGTTCGCCCTCGGACTTGCTGGTCTCCTTGCCGGTGATCGAGATCACCGCGTCGTCGGCCGCCACCGTGTCGTATGTCGGGCCGGGCTCCATCTGGACGTACGGCACGTCGGCGCTGCCCACCAGCCACGTCAGCGCCACCACGAGCACGGCGCCGACCACGACGGTTGTCGCACGTCTTTTCATGACCACGGAGCCTACCCAGCCGCCGCCCGTGTTCGCCTGCGGCGTACTCAGCTTGCTGCCAGGGTTTGACGGGACACCGGCGAGTACGGTGGAGCGCATGACCAACCCTCCGTTCGGCTTCTCGCTCCCCGGCGGCCAGGGCGGGCCGGACCCGAACGACCCGGCCCAGATGCAGGCGATCCTGGCTCAGCTCCAGCAGCTGATGGCGGCCGGCTCGGGTCCGGTCAACTGGGATCTGGCCACCCAGATCGCCCAATCGCAGCTGACGGACGACCCGGCGGTGTCCGGCCCCCAGCGCGAGGCGGCCGCGGAGGTCCTCCGCCTGGCCGACCTGTGGCTGGAGCCACAGTCCGCGCTGCCCTCCGGCATCGGCCACATCGAGGCGTGGCGGCGCGCCGAATGGCTCACCAAGACCCTGCCCGTGTGGAAGAAGCTGTGCGATCCGGTGGCCAAGCACATGGTCAACGCGATGAGCGACCTCGTACCCGAGGAGATGCGCGCCCAGCTCGGGCCGATGTCGGCGATGCTCAGCTCGGTCGGCGGAGCCGTGTTCGGCAGTCAGCTCGGCACCGCCCTGGCGTCCCTGGCGGGCGAGGTCCTCTCCGCCGGCGACATCGGGCTCCCCCTCGGCCCGACCGGCACCGCCGCGCTCCTGCCCAAGAACATCAGCGAGTACGGCGAGGGCCTGGAGATTCCCGAGGACCAGGTGCGCCTGTACGTGGCCCTACGCGAGGCCGCCCACCAGCGCCTCTTCGGCCACGTTCCCTGGCTGCGCGGGCACGTGCTGGCCGCCGTCGAGGCGTACGCGGCCGGCATCCGCGTCGACCGCGAGGCCATCGAGGAGGCCATGGGACGCATCGACCCCATGGACCCCGAGTCGATGCAGACCCTGTCGCTGGAGGGCATCTTCACGCCCGAGGAGTCGCCCGCCCAGCAGGCGGCGCTGGCCCGGCTGGAGACCATCCTGGCGCTCGTCGAGGGCTGGGTGGCGCACGTCGTGGACGCCGCCGCGGCCGGCCGCCTGCCCGACGCCGTGCGCCTGGCCGAGACGTTCCGCCGCCGCCGCGCGGCGGGCGGCCCCGCCGAGCAGACCTTCGCCGCCCTCGTGGGCCTGGAGCTGCGCCCCCGCCGGCTGCGCGAGGCCACCGCGCTGTGGGCCGCCCTCACCGAACACCGGGGCGTGGAGGGCCGCGACGGCATCTGGGCACACCCCGACCTGCTGCCGACCGGCGACGACTTCACCGACCCGGCGCGCTTCGCGGCGGGCACCCCGGCCGAGGACTCGTTCGTCATCCCCGACGACCTGAGCGGCCTTGACCTCAACGCGCCGCCGGACGAGCACTCCGACGACGACACCGAACCGGGCACCAATCCCAAGCCGTAACGCTAGGCCTCCAGGAGGGCGCGGGTGGCGTCCCAGCCCTCCAGCCGGGGATCCAGGCCGGCGAGGACCTCCGGGCGGCGCAGGCGGTGCCAGCCGGCCGTGGAGACCACGTCGGTGAGCTGGGGCGCAGCCCGGCGGACGGCGAGGATGTCCAGGTCGTCGAGCCCGGCGTCGGGCAGCCATTCGGGGGCCGGCAGTCGGGACGCGAAGCCCAGCAAGCCAGCGCCGTCGACGGCGGGCGCCACGGCGACCGGGCGGGTGGTCAGCGGACGCAGCAGCTTGGCGATCACGAGCCCGGGCAGGTCCGGAGCATCACCGGCGATCAAAGCGACCTGATCCGGCGACGCGCCGAGCGCGGGTGCCGGCGCGGCCGCTACCGCCCTCACGAGGTCGGGCAGGCGCGCGCTCTGTGCGGCGTACCAGGGAAGTCCAGGCCAACCCACCTCGGACCGCAACCAGAGGTCGGCGGCCGGCACGACGACGGCTGGTTCGACCTCCGCCATCAGGGCGAGGACGTCGAGGAGGTCCTCGGCCAGGGCGACGCGCCAGGCGCGCGGGTCCTGGCCGGGCGGGATCCAGACGGGCGGGGTGAGGACGGCGGCGGCGACACGGCGGGTCATGGGGGTCAATCCTCGCTGATGCCGAGGCCGGCCGCGGCGGACACCCCTTCCAGGTAGCCGCGGGCGCGCTCGGCCTTGGGATAGCGGGCCACGAGCGACCAGAAGCGCGCGTTGTGGAACGGCACGACGAGGTGGGCCAGCTCGTGCAGGAGCACGTAGTCGAGGACCCACTCGGGGAAGTCCATGATCCGGGCGGAGATCCGGATGGTGCGGTCGGCGGGGGTGCAGGAGCCCCAGCGGCCGTGCTGGTTGGTCACCCAGCGGACCGAGATCGGCGCGTGGGCGGCGCGCTGGTCGGACAGGTGGCGGTCGATCAGGCGCTGGGCGCGTTCGGCCAGGTAGGTGTCCGTGCGGCGGCTGCGCTGCTCGCGGGCGTCGAGGCGGGCGAGCATGCGGTCGACCCACTCGCGTTCCTCCGCGCCGGAGAACTGGGCCGGGATGAGGACGACGACGCGCTCCCCATCGCGGTAGGCGGACACGGTCCGCCGGCGGCGCTGGCTGCGTCGCACTTCAACGTCCGGCCGGCGCGGCACGGACACGAGGGTGCGAGCCAGCGCGGGCACCGGGGGATGAGCACCCACGTTCGGCAACCTAGCCCGCAGTGGCCTACCCTCCGCAAGGGGCAAGTCTGCGATCTTGAGACTATATGACCTGGTTGGCGGGGGTTTTCGACGAAAGATTCCACCGTTCGGCCACCGGCGTGTCTCGGGCGAATTCGGGCATACCGCGCGGACACTTCATGAGTTGTAGAAAACAGGCGGAGGAGGAGTCCGTGGCCGAGAAGGCACAGACGTACAACGGATACTGCGTCAAGTGCAAGGAGAAGCGCGACTACGAGGGCACCGTCGAGGTGTCCAAGAGCGGCATGAAGATGGCCAAGGGCAAGTGCCCCGTCTGCGGCACGACCGTCAACCGGATCCTCGGCAAGGCCTGAACGCTCACTAGCCGCAGTGGGCGCTGTGGACAACGTCCCCGCCCGCTGTGGATAACTCCGGGAAATCATGGCCGACGCTGTGGATAAACAGCAAAGTAGCTACCGTGAGTGACACCATGAAGCACCATGAGTCGCCCGACGGATCGCCGGCCCGTCCTCGTTCCCGCCCTGCGCCGCCTCTGGCGTGACGCACACCGCCTGCAACTCGGCACCGATCCACGGCGCGCCGTGATGATCGAGTTCCCCGACCCGGCGGGCGTACGCGTGCTCGACCTGCTCGACGGCACCCGGACCGAACGGGTACTCGTTCGGGAGGCCGCCGAGTTCGGCATCGCGGCGGACGACGCCCTGGCACTCGTGGCCGAACTGGACCGGCTCGGGCTCGTCCTCGACGCGCCCGCCCTGGAGCCGACCACCGTGCCGGAACCCGCCCGACGGCGTCTCGCCCCCGAGGCGACCGCCCTCGCGCTGTCCGCCCTCGGCCACGGCGCCGGTCGCGGCCAGGCCTCGCCCGCCGACGTCCTCGACCGTCGGCGGGCCGCCCGGGTACGCGTCACCGGGGCGAGCCGGCTCGCCGTCCCGATCACGTGCACCCTCGCCTCGGCCGGCGTGGGTCACCTCGACCCGGCCGTCACCGGAGTGACCCGGCTCTCCGACGCCAGCCCGGCCGGCCTGGCGCCCGCGGACGCGTTCCGGCCCCGCGGCCTCGCCGCTGCCGAGGCCGTCCGCCGCTGCGCGCCGGACGCGCTCATCCAGCACATCCCACCGGGTACGGCCACCGTCGAGGTACTCGTCGGGTTCGGCGCGCCCGCCGGGCTGGTGGCGCTCGCCCACGACCGGCGCCAGGTCGCCCACCTGGCCGTGTCCGTGCGGGACGGCACCGTCGTGGTGGGCCCGTTCGTGCTGCCCGGGCGTACGCCCTGCCTGAACTGCGTAGACCTGCACCGGCGCGACCGCGACCCGGACTGGCCCGCGCTGGCCGCCCAGCTGCACACCGTGGCCGAGGCCGCCGACACCGTGGCGGTCACGACGATGCTGGTCGGGGCCGCGTACGCCGCCGCGGAGGTGACCGCGCACATCGACGGCGGACAGCCCGTCACCCTCGGCGCGACCGTCGAGATCGCCGGGCCGGGCCTGGAACGCCGGCGACGGTGGACCGCCCACCCGACGTGCGGTTGTCTCACAGTCGACGCACGCCACACCCGTACCGGCACTTCTTAGTGTTCAATTGATCGGGTGACCGACATCCCCCGACGGGCGGTCAGCCGCACGGCCCGTCTCGCCTCCCTCCCCATCGGCTTCGCGGGGCGCGCGGCATGGGGCTTCGGCAAGAAGGTCACCGGCCTGGCCAACGAGGTCATCACCACCGAGGTGCAGCAGCGCACCGCGGAACACCTTTTCAAGGTGTTGGGCCAGCTCAAGGGCGGCGCCATGAAGATGGGCCAGGCGCTGTCGGTCTTCGAGGCCGCGCTGCCCGAGGAGATCGCCGGGCCGTACCGGGCGGCGCTCACCAAGCTGCAGGAGGCCGCCCCGCCGCTGCCCGCGGCGACCGTACACAAGGTGCTCGCCGAAGAGCTGGGCCCGCAGTGGCGGCGCAAGTTCAAGGAACTCGACGACTCCCCCGCCGCGGCCGCCAGCATCGGCCAGGTCCACCGCGCCGTCTGGAAGGACGGCCGCGAGGTCGCCGTCAAGATCCAGTACCCGGGGGCAGGTCCCGCCCTCGTCGCCGACCTCAACCAGCTCGCCCGGTTCGCCGGGTTGTTCAAGGTGATCCAGCCCGGCCTCGACGTCAAGCCGCTCGTCACCGAGCTGCGCGAACGCGTCGCCGAGGAACTGGACTACCGCCTCGAGGCCACCACCCAGAAGGCCTTCGCCAAGGCGTACGCCGACGACGAGGAGATCCTCGTGCCCAACGTCGTCGCGTACTCCGACAAGGTCCTGGTCACCGAATGGGTGGACGGCGTCCCGCTCGCGCAGGTCATCGACTCCGGCGCGCCGGCCGATCGCGACCTCGCCGGGCTGCGCATGGCGACCCTGCACTTCTCCGCGCCCACCCGCGCCGGCCTGCTGCACGCCGACCCGCACCCGGGCAACTTCCGGCTGATGGAGGACTCCCGGCTGGCCGTCCTCGACTTCGGGGCGGTCGCCCGCATGCCCGACGGCCACATGGAGCCCGTCGGCCGCATCACCCGGCTCGCGCTGGAGGGCCGCGCCGCCGAGGTACTCGACGGCCTGCGGGCCGAGGGCTTCATCTCCGGCGACGTCGACGTGGACGCCGACGAGCTCCTGGAGTACGTTCGCCCGCTGCTCGACCCGGTCGCCGCCGAGGAGTTCCAGTTCACCCGCGCCTGGCTGCGCGGCGAGGCGGCCCGCCTGGGCAACCCGCGCGGGCCGGCGTTCCAGTTCGGCAAGCAGCTCAACCTGCCGCCGAGCTACCTGATGCTGCACCGCGTCACGCTCGGCTCGATTGGCGTCCTGTGCCAGCTGGAGGCCAAGGCCCCCTACCGCGCGGTCGTCCGCCGCTGGCTGCCCGGCTTCGCCTCCCCCGCCGCCCCCAGCCGCACCCACTAACGCCCCCACGCCGCCCCGGCCCGCGGGGTTCCTCGCGCCGCGCGGAGGCGCGCTGCACCGTCCCTCGCGCCGCACGAAGGCGCGCTGCGCCCTCCCTCGCGCCGCGCGAAGGCGCGCTGCGCCCTCCCTCGCGCCGCGCGGAGGCGCGCTGCGCCAAGGTGCGCACTTCGGCTGCTTAATCACCCTGACGTAGCCGCCGAAGTGCGCACCTTGCCGACGGATTGGGCCGCCCGACCACGGGCCCCGACGTTTGGGTGGAAAGGCGTGTTATTCGGAGGTGGTATTACACGCGGAACCGCCCAAACGTCGGGCAGGCGACGCGCGCAGGGGCTACGACGCGCGCAGCGGCAGGCGACGCGCGCAGCAGACAGGCGACGCGCGCAGCGGGCAGGCAGGCGACGCGCAGAGGGGGCGGCGGGGGTGGGGCGTGTCGCCCGGGGAATGCGGCGCGGCCGGCCCACGGTGTGGGCCGGCCGCGCGTGTGTGTTGTCAGACGGACCGGTACCAGTTGCCCATCGCGCGGGCCTGCTCGCGGCGGGCCTGCATGGCGATGCGACGGGCGCCACGGGTGCCGGCGCTGTTACGGAGAGCCTCAGAGCGGTTCTGAGGCGATCGCATTCGTACGCGGCTCAGGGCTTCATTGATGAGATACATAGCGGTAGTGCTCCTTGGGCGGGTCTGCTGGTGAGTCATCGGGGTTCGCTCTTTCGTGATTCGCTTCGCGTTGGCGCTCATGACGGTCAGGCCACCTTGATCAGGTCGGCGGCCCGCAGGCCGCTGGCGCCGACCAGAGCCGACGTCCGGTGGGCGAGTTCGACGCGCTGCGCGGCGTCGCGGGCGACGTCCTCCTTACGGGGCCGGCCACGCGGCCGCTTGCGCGGCACGACGGCACCCCGCTCGAAGATCTCGCCGCCCCAGACACCCCACGGCTCCTCGCGCTCGATCGCACCGGCGAGGCACTCGACGCGCAGCGGGCAGCCCCCGCAGAGCGCCTTCGCGACCTCGAGGTCGGCCGGCGTGTCCGCGAACCACAGGTCCGGGTCGTACTGGCGGCACGGAAGGTCCGCACCCAGCTCGACACTGAAGTCGAGCGTCTGTGTCGCCAGATTCATCTCCCGGTTCACCTCTCTCTCGTTCGTTGATCTCGTGGATCGGTGGTGCAAATAAAGGAGGCCGCGGATCCCGGTTGTCGGGTTCCGCGGCCTCGAGGTGAGCCGGTGGTCTGTTTTAGACCGGCCTTCCTCGAGGTGGAACCCCGCCGCTGTGGCGCAGCGACGTCGCCATTCCGGCGCCCTTGGCATCCGTCTTGACCTTGTTGCTGATGGTGCTGGTGGTGCGGGACTGCTCGTCGAAGCTGATCGTGGAAATTTCGACAGTCGTCCCCTGCTGCTGCGCGGAGGTCGGCACGAGCCGGACCTCATAACCCGATACGGCGGCGACCGGCAGGGTGGCGGCAGCCGCCACGGGAGCCAACGCCCAGTTAGCCGCGGTCTGAACAGCCGACGAGCCCACGACGCAAGCGTGGGCAACGGCCGGCACAACCTGGGTCGTCTGGGCAGACGTCGGCACCGACGGTCGCGTGGTCGTCCAGTTCTCCACCGTCGTCACCCCTTTCTGCCTTGGCCGGACACCGCTACCTCGGTGCCGGGACGTACCCACTAAGAACTCCCAGCTCTTCGCTGGTGAGAGCAGGTTATGCCCTCCCCGAAGGGTTGGGCAACTGAATTAACTGAGGATTTCGCCAACTGCCTCAACGGCCTCATGACCAGGATCTTTGTCAGCCGGAGGGAGGACGTCGGCGGGTTGCGCGCCGTCGACCAACGCGAGCACGGCCGCGCCGTAGAGGCCGAGTTTGCGCGGCCCGATCCCGGCGATGTCGACGAGCTGTGCCTCGCTCGACGGCGCCCGCTCGGCGATCGCGGTCAGCGTGGCGTCCGTGAACACCACGTAGGGCGGCACATGCGATGTCGCGGCGACCGATGCCCGCCAGGTGCGCAGGCGCTCGAACAGCTCATCATCCATCGTCGACGGGCAGTCGGCGCACCGCCCGAGCTTGCGCGCGGCCGCGTCGGTGAGAGTCGCGCCACATACCCGACACGGCACGGCGATCATCCGCCGCCGCGTACCGTCCGCGTCGCGCGACGCCCGCCGCCGCTCGCGAGCGACCGGCGGATCCGAGCGGTCGACCGGCAGGAAGCGCGACGCCCGCCGCTGCCGCCCGCCCGGGGCGCGGGCCGCCGCGTAGCTCAGGGTCAGGTACTGCCGGGCCCGCGTGATGCCGACGTAGAGCAGCCGCCGCTCCTCCTCCAACGCCTCCGGCGTCTTCGCGTACGGGGTGGGCAGTGTCCCCTCGCTCAGCCCCACCACGAACACGGCGTCCCACTCCAGGCCCTTGGCCGCGTGCAGGCTGGCCAGCGTCACGCCCTCCACCGTCGGCGCGTGCTGCGTCGCCGCCCGCCGGGACAGTTCGGCGTTGAACTCCGCGAGCCCGCCGGAGGCGTACTCCTCGGAGAGGGTGACCAGCGCGGACAGTGCCTCCCACCGCTCGCGCACCGCCCCACCGGGTGGGGGCGCGTCCGGCTGCCAACCGACCGCCGCGAGCGCCTCGACGACGGCCGCGCGCAGCGGCGTGCCGTCGACATAGGTGCGCGTCGCGGACCGTAGCGCCGCCATCGCCTGGCGGATCTCGACGCGCTCGAAGAACCGCTCGGCGCCCTGCACCACGTAGGGCACCCCGGCCTCGGCCAGCGCGGCCTCGTACGCCTCCGACTGGGCGTTCACGCGGAACAGCACCGCGATCTCGCGCGCGGGGGTGCCGGCGGCGACGAGCTCGGCGCAGCGGCGGGCGACGCCGGCCGCCTCGGCGGGCTCGTCCGGGTACCCGAGGATCTGGGGCTGCGGGCCGTCGGGGCGTTGGCCCACGAGTTCGAGGCGCAGCCGCGCCTCCTCGCCGCTGGCCAGCCGGATCACCTGATTGGCCAGGCCCACGACCTGCGGCGTGGACCGGTAGTCCTTCACGAGGCGGACCACCGTCCCGCTGCGGCGCCGCGCGAAGTTCACCAGGTACGCCGAGGTCGCGCCCGTGAACGAGTAGATCGTCTGGCTGGCGTCGCCGACCACGGTCAGGTCGTCGCGCCCGCCCAGCCAGGCGTCGAGCAGCCGCTGCTGGACGGGGTTCACGTCCTGGTACTCGTCGACGACGAAGTGCCGGTACTGCGCGTGGATCTGGTCGGCGACGTCGGCGTGCTCCTCGATGGCCCAGGCGCCGGCGCGCAGCAGGTCCTCGAAGTCGATCACCCCGGCGCCGCGCTTGACCCGCTCGTACGCGGCGAAGACGGCCGCGAGCTGCGCCGCCGGTACGGGCGGCTCCCGGCCCGCCTTGGCGGCCGCCACCTCGTAGTCGCCCGGCTCGACCAGCGAGGACTTCGCCCACTCGATCTCGCCGGCCAGGTCGCGGGACAGCGTACGGTCGGCGCGCAGGCCCGCCCGCCCGGCCGCCAGGCCGATCAGGCGCGCCTTGCTCTCCACCAGCTCCGGCAGCTCCCGGCCGGCAAACAGGCGCGGCGCGAAGTAGCGCAGCTGGCGCAGCGCGGCCGCGTGGAACGTGCGGGCCTGCACCCCGGGCACGCCGAGGCGGGCCAGCCGCTCGCGCATCTGCGCCGCCGCCCGGGCCGTGAAGGTGACCGCCAACACATGCCGGGGTTCGATCTCCCCCGTCAGTGCCCGGTACGCGATGCGGTGGGTGATCGCCCGCGTCTTGCCCGTACCGGCCCCGGCCAGGATGCACACCGGCCCCGCCGGCGCGGTGACGGCGGCGCGCTGCTCGTCGTCGAGGCCGGCGAGGACCCCCCGGACAGCGTCACTGGTCACAGCATCTCCCGGCACATCCGGGCATCATCGCAGCCCGTTGCGACGTTGCGTCCATAGCCAGCCCGTCATCCCCTCGTCACGAAGGACCGGTCCCCCATGCTGACGATGTACTCCACCACCTGGTGCGGCTACTGCCACCGCCTGAAATCGCAGCTCGACCGCGAGGGCATCGCGTACGAGGTGATCGACATCGAGCGCGACGAGGCCGCGGCCGAGTTCGTGATGCGCGTCAACGGCGGCAACCAGACCGTTCCGACCGTCCGCTTCCCCGACGGCTCGGCGCTCACGAACCCCTCCATCACGCAGGTCAAGCAGCAGCTCGCCGCGATCGGCTAGGCCTCGGCCCAGTCCGCGATGAGGTAGTGCGCGATCGACGACGGCGGCGCCACCGAGAAGTCGTACCCGGTGGCGCCGTCCAGCACCGCACGCACGTCGGCCCGGCGGAACCAGCGGGCGTCCGCGATCTCCGTCGGGTCGAGCCGCAGTGGCGCGTCCGAGTCGGCCACCGCGGAGAACCCCAGCATCAGACTTCCCGGGTACGGCCATGCCTGGCTGCCCTCGTAGCGCAGGTCCCAGACGGCCGTGCCCACCTCCTCGGCCACCTCGCGCGTCACCGCCTGCTCGGCGGACTCCCCCGGCTCCACGAACCCGGCGAGGCAGGAGTAGCGCCGCACGCCCGAGGCGCGCCACGCCGCGTTGTGTCCCAGCAGGCAGCGCCCGTCCGGGCCGGCCACGCCGTCATGAATGATCACGATCACGGCCGGGTCCGTGCGCGGCCAGGCGTGCGTACCCTCCGGATCCACCCGCACCCAGCCACCGTCGCGGGACTCCATGAGCGCGCCACTACCGGGGGCGAACCGGTGCCGGGCGTGCCAGTTGCTCAACGACACGGCGGTCATCAGCAGGCCCGCGTCGAGGTCGGACAGCTCGTGGCCCACCTCGCGCAGCCCCACCACCACCGCGCCCGGTACGGCCGGCAGGTCCTGCGCCACCGCGAAGTACGGCACGCCGTCGGCGTCCACGCCCAGGAACATCCGCTCCGGCAACGCCACCGACTGCGTGCCGGCGACCGTCGGCACGGGCAGCTCCGTGGAGCTGAACAGCACCAGGTGCCCGTCGACGGCGAGCGCGCGACCGTCCGACACCACCAGGATGCGGGCACGGTCCCAGGCGGCCTCCAGCCACGCCGGGTCCGTGCGGCGGTGGCTCGCCCGGTCCAGCGCGGAGCGCGCGAGCGGCGGCGGCCGCCGGGCTGCCCGCGCGGCGTCGGGCGTGGTCACGCGCCCTCGGCCGCCGTCCGCTCGACCGGGCCGAGGCTCGACAGCGGCCCGGCCACCTTCTCCGCGTCGCCGAGCACCACGGTCACGGCCTTCGCCGGCGCCAGGTAGCGGGCGGCCACCTCGGCCACGTCCTCCCGGGTCGCCGCCGCGAGGCGCTGCGCGTGCGTGGCCAGGAAGTCAAGCCGCAGGCCGAAACCGGCGTACGCGCTGGCCAGGCCGGCCAGGCCCGACTGGGTGGACATGCCGAGCAGCAGGGAGCCCAGGGCGTACTGGCGGGCCTGCTCCAGTTCGTCGACGGCGGGCGGCAGGTTGGCCAGCCGGCCCAGCTCGTACCACGTCTCCAGCAGCGCCGGGCCGGTCACCTCGGTCGCCACGTCGGCCGACAGCAGCAGCGACGACCCGGCCACCGAGTGGTCGATCAGCGAGTGCGGGCTGTACGTGTACCCCTTGTCCTCGCGGATGTTCTCCACCCACCGCGACGAGAAGTAGCCCCCGAAGATCAGGTTGGCCAGTTGCAGCGCGGCATGGTCGGGGTGCGTACGCCCGACGGCCGGCAGCGCCAGGCGCACCGACGACTGGACCGAGCCGGGCCGGTCCACCAGCAGGAGCGGCCCGGTACGCAGGTCGGGGATCGGCGGGGTGGCCGCGTCCACGCCGTTGCCCGCCCAGCCGCTCAGCGCCCGCTCGGCCGCGTCGAGGGCCGCCTGCGGGGCCAGGTCGCCGACGATGACCAGGGTCGCGCCGGCCGGGTGTACCCGCGCCGCGTGCAGGGACAGCAGCCGGTCCGTGTCGATCGCCCGTACGTCGTCCGGCTCGGGGGTCTGCACCGCGTACGGGTGACCGGCGTAGATGCGCCGCAGCTGCGCCGCCCGGGCCAGGTGCGCCGGCTGGCTGCGGGCCACCTGGATGCGGTCGGCCAGCCGGGACCGCTCGGTGAGCACCTCGTCGGCCGGGTACGCCGCGCCCGTCAGCACGTCCGCGCAGATGGCGAGGATCCGGTCCAGCCCGTCGACCAGCCCGTTGCCGGTGACGAGCAGCCGGTCGGGGTCGATGCTCGCCGACAGGGCGCCGCCCACGGACTGCAACGCCGCGGCGATGTCCACGGTGGACATCTCGGCCGTACCGGAGAACAGCGTCTGGCTGAGCACGGCCGAGCTGGCCAGCCCCGGCAGGTCAAGCTCCGTCGTGCCGAACGGCACCCGCAGCCGCACCTCGACCAGCGGCACGGACGCCCGCTGGATCGCGATCACGGTCAGCCCGTTGTCGAGCGTGCGCTCCTCGCTGTCGGGCAGCGCCAGCTCCCGGTTGGGGCCCAGTTCGGGCAGTGCCCGCATCGTCGTCGCCGCGCTCACCGCGTACCCCCTCCGGGTTGAACCTCGACCACCGCGCGACGGTGGGCGACCAGGGTGGCCGCCGCCGCGCGGACCTGCTCCTCCGTGACCGCGGACAGCAACCGCGGGAGATCGCCGACCAGGCCGGCGTCGCCGCGCTGCTGCTCGACCACGGCCATCCGCAGGGCCCGGCCCAGCACCGCGTCCGTGTCGCGCAGCAGGTGGGTGCCCATGCGGGCGACCGTGCGGGCCAGCTCGCCCGGGTCCAGCCCGTCGTGGGCCAGCCGGTCGGCCTCCTCGGTGATCACGCCCAGGACCTTGTCGGCGCCGTCGGCCGGCGCGTCGGCCGGCAGGTGGGCCTGCAGCAGCAGGGCCGTCGGGTCGCGGACCTCGAACGGCTCGCCCATGAAGCCGATGTAGCCGCCCACGCTGGTCACCGACCGGTCCTTGAGGACCAGCCGCTGGACGAGCCGCGACGCGTCGCCGTCCGTCAGGACCTCAGCGAGTACGACGTAGGGCAGGTACTCCTCGACGCTCGCGATCGGGTCGGGCACCCGCCACGCGGCCGCGACCGCCGGGAGCGGGGCCAGCGGGTCGGTGTAGGCGTTGCGGCGCTCGCTCGTGAGGTCGGGCTCGGAGAAGTCCGGCCGGGTCGGGGCCGGGCGGGCCGGCACGTCGCCGAAGTGATCCTCGACCAGGCGCCTGGCTTCCTCCACGTCAAGGTCGCCGGAGACGGCCAGGACCGCGTTGCCGGCCGCGTAGTACTTCGCGAAGAAGTCCGCCGCGTCGCTGACCGTGGCCGACTCCAGGTCCTCGAACGAGCCGTACCCGTCGTGGGCGTTGGCGAACGAGTCGAACATCACCGGCGGCAGTTTCAGCCACGGGAAGCCGCCGTAGGGCCGGTTGAGCACGTTGACCCGGATCTCCTCCTTGACCACGTCGATCTGGTTGCGCAGGTTCTCCTCCGTCAGCCGGGGCCCGCGCATCCGGTCGGCCTCCAGGAACAGGGTGCGCTCCAGGGCGTTGGCCGGCAGGGTCTCGAAGTAGTCCGTGTAGTCCAGGTGGGTGGACCCGTTGAACGTGCCACCCGCGCCCTGGATATGGCGGAAGTGGGCCAGCTTCTCCAGGTTCTCGGAGCCCTGGAACATGAGATGTTCGAAGAGGTGCGCGAAGCCGGTGCGCCCCTCGGGCTCGGATCGGATACCCACGTCGTACACGACCGCCACGCCCACCACGGGCGCGGACCGGTCGGGCGAGAGCACCACCCGCAGCCCGTTGGGCAGCGTGAACCGGACGACCTCGTAGGGGACCGTCGGGATGAGTGCGGTGGGAAGGTCGGAGGCAGATCGAAGACCGGACACGCCCTCGACCCTAGCCGCTGAACCCGCCCCGCGCGCCGGCGAGGACCGTCACTATCCGCCGGTGTCGACCGGCCGGTCGGCCGATCACCGCTCTGGGGCCAATCTGCGACTTTTGTGTGAGTTACAGCGGACGGACCGTCGTGAGGACGTCGTCGACGATCCACTCCCAGTCGGGGACCGTGTCGGGGACGGAGACGTAGAGGACCGCGGCCGTCGGGCGGCCGACGTCGATGAGCGCCACGGCCACCAGCTCGCTCCTGGCGCGCAGGGTCGGCTCGTCGAAGTGGACCCGGAACTTCGTCACCCAGGCGGGGCGACCGCCCAGCGTGGTGCTCGCCTCGCGCAGCGGCTCCAGCCGGTTGGGCTGGGGGTAGTACTCCGCCCGCACGTCCGCGGCCACCTGCCTGCCGGTGCACGCCAGGTCGACCGCGAAGCTGTCGTTCACCGTGGCCGGCACGGCGGCGCTCAGCAGCGAGGCGAGGTAGTCACCCTTCAGGTACGACTCCGTGACGAAGAACTGGCCGCTGCCGTACGGGACCTCCAGGGTGCCCATCCGCCACAGGTACGGCCACGGTCGCCACGGCGCGCCGTACGCCCGGTAGGAGATGCCCGCCCGCTCGTCGACCGTACGCGGGCCCTTCGGGGCGGGCGGGCTCGACGGCGCGGGTGACGCCTCGCCGCCGGTCGGGGGCGGGCACAGTCGGGCCAGCGTGGGCCGCACGTCGGGCGGGGCGTCCGGCGTGCTCGACAGCAGCCCCCGCCCATCGCCGAGCCCGCCGTTGAGCGCGAGGACCAGGATCACCACCAGGCCGGTCGCGACGATGGCCGCCGCCGCGCCCCCGTACCAGAAAAGGGCCCTTCGGGACGGCCTGGAGGGCGGCGGGGCCGCGGCCGTCGGCCACCACGCCGCGTCGGGGCGGCCGGTGACCGCGCCCGAAGGGAACGAGGATGGCTGGTTCTCGGCAGGCATGACGCCTGTCATTGTGCGTGCCGCCCGCCACCGCCCACTAGGGCAGCGGGCCGTCGGGTGACGTGATGTCCACGATCGGCGGCATCGGCCGGTAGCCGTCCGAGGCGAACGTGACGGCGGCGACCACCGCCAGCCCGGCCAGCGCCAGCACGATCACCACGAGCAGCTCCCGCGCGCCGGACGTCGTCATGTCACCTCCATCACCGTCATGGTCGCGCACCGCGCGTGGCCCGCGACGGCGACACCACACAACCCGCAGCGGAATGTGACCCACACGTCATGACGCGGCCTGCGGTACGGCCGTGATCAATCCGGTCAGGCCGGCCTCGTCCAGCAGGTCGACCGGGCGCACCGTGACCCCGGACGCGACATAGTGGAACGCGGCCCCGACCTGCGCCAGCGGCACGCCGGCCAGCTCGGCCCACGCCAGCCGGTAGGCGGCGAGCTGCACCGCCGCGGCGTCGGCGGCCGCGCCCGTGGGCTCGCGGCCGGTCTTCCAGTCCACGACCGTGAAGCCGCCGTCGGGCTCGGCGAACACCGCGTCCATCCGCCCGCGCACCACCACCCCGGCGACCACGGTCGCGAACGGCACCTCCACCCGCACCGGCACCCGGTCGGCCCACCCGCTGGCGAGGAACGCCTCCTGCAGGGCCAGCAGGTGCTCGTCCGGGGCGGGGTCGACATCGCCGTAGCCGGGCAGCTCGTCGAGGTCGAGCAGGGGCGCGGCGCCGAAGCGCTGTTCGAGCCACAGGTGGAACGCGGTCCCCCGGCGGGCGTACACGTCCGGGGCCTCCGGCAGCGGGCGGCGCAGCCGGCGGGCGAGCCGCTGCGGGTCGCGGCGCAGCGCGACGAGCTGCGACACGGACAGGTGCGCGGGCAGGGCCACCTCGATGACCGAGCGGCTGCGCTCGCGCTCACGTTCCGCCAACAGCAGCTGGGTCTCCAGGGCCCACCGGTCGGCCTCGGCCCGCTCGTCGGCGCTCAGCTCGATGCCGTCGAGCGGGCCGGCGGCCCGCACCAGCTCGGCCGCCTCGGCCAGCGCGGGGCGGCGGTCGCCGAGCGGGTCGACCGGCCAGGTCGCCTGGGCCTTGATGGCCATGGTCGGGTTGGGTTCGCCGTCGGGCGGGGCCGGCGCCCACGGGCCGACCAGGCCGGCGCCCTCCCGGCAGGCATGGGCCACCTCGATGAGGAACCGCGACGCGCCGCGGGGCTTCTTCACGTTCTCGCCCCACCAGTACCCGCTGCACAGCAGCAGGTGGCGGGGCCGGGTGACCGCCACGTACGCCAGGCGCCGCTCCTCGCGCTCGTGATGGGCCTCCCAGTCCTCGTCGAATCGCGTGATGGCGGCCTTCACGCCCGCGCCGTCGCTCGCGCCCGCCAGCGACAGCTCCGGCAGGCCGGACCGGTCGCCGCGCAGCGGGAACGGCAGCACGCCGATGCCGCGCAGCCAGGCGTCCGCGTTCGTGGCCGGGCCCGGGAACGCGCCCGCGCACATGCCCGCGACGGCCACGACGTCCCACTCCAGGCCCTTGGCCGCGTGCGCGGTGAGGATCTGCACGGCCCCGTCGACCACCTCCACCTCGCCGGGCGGCAGGCCGCGCTCCTCGTCCTCGGCGGCGTCCAGGTAGGCCAGGAAGGCGCTCAGCGTGGCGCCCTCGCTCTCCTCGGCGAACCGGGCCGCCACGTCGCCGAACGCGTCCAGGTGCGCCCGGGCCAGCCCGGCCGACGACGTCGCGCGGCCGTTGGTCGCCCGGGCCCGCACGGCCACCTCGACGTCCAGGCCGATCGTGTGCGCCACGTCGGCGACGAGGTCGGGCAGCGCCTGGCCGAGCCGGCGGCGCAGGGCGCGCAGTTCGTCGCGCACGCGCTGCAGGCGGGCGTACCCGGCGCTCGAATAGCCCTCGGCCGACCCCAGGTCGTCCAGCGCCTCCGCGAGGGTGGCGTCGTCGAGGCGGTCGCTGACCGGGGCGTCGTCGGTCGGCCCGCGGCGGGCGGCGGCGAGCTGGCGGGCGCGCCGGTAGAGCGCCACGACATCGCGCGGGCCGAGCCGCCACCGGGCGCCCGTGAGCAGCCGCAGCAGCGCCGCCCCGGCCGTCGGGTCGGCGAGGATGCGCAGCGTGCTGACGATGTCGCGCACCTCGGGGGTGTCCAGCAGGCCTCCCAGGCCCACCACCTCGGTGGGCAGGCCCCGGGCGCGCAGCGCCGCCTCGATCACCGGGATCTGCTTGCGGGCGCGCACCAGCACGGCGGTCGTCGGGGCGGGCGGGGCGCCGCGCCACTGCTGCCAGGCGTCGTCGATCCGGTCCGCCAGCCACTCGGCCTCGTCGAGGTACGAGTCGAGAAGTGCCGCCCGGACCCGGGGGTAGTCGTCCTCGGCCGCGGCCCGGCCGGGCGCCGCGGTCAGCTCGCGCACCCGCAGGCCGACCGCCCGCAGCGGCTCGCTCACCTCGTTGGCCACCGCGAGGATCTCCGGCGCGTTGCGCCAGCTCACCGACAGCGACGCGTGCTCCGCGGGCGCCCCGGACGCGGTCGGGAAGTCGGTCGGGAAGCGGTCGAGGGTGCCGGCGCCCGCGCCCCGCCAGCCGTAGATGGACTGGCACGGGTCGCCCACCGCGGTCACCGGATGCCCGCCGTGGAACAGGGACTTCAGGAGTACGACCTGAGCGTGCGAGGTGTCCTGGTACTCGTCGAGGAGCACCACCCGGAACCGGTCCCGTTCGACCTCGCCCACCTCGGGATGGTCGCGGGCGACCTCGGCCGCCCGGCGCAGCTGGTCGCCGAAGTCCATCGCCTCCACGGCCGCCTTGCGCTCGGCGTAGCGGCGCACCAGCGGCAGGAGCGCGAGCCGCGCCCGCTGCCGGTCCAGGACCTTCTGGGTGTCGGCGAAGACCCGGTCGGAGCCGCGCTGGTCGAACTCGGCCCGCAGCCGGCCGGTGAACCGCGCCACGTCCGCCGGCTCGCACAGGTGCTCGGCCAGCTCCCCGGCGAGCGCGAGGACGGCGGCCGTGGCGCTGGGGTGGCCGAGCATGAAGTCGCCCATGTCGCCCTCGTACTGGCGCACCACCGCGTCGGCGAGCTGCCAGCAGGCGGCCTCGCTGAGCAGCCGGGTGGACGGCTCGTACCCGCCCCGCAGCCCGTGCTCGCGCACGACCCGGGCGGCGAACGCGTGGTACGTCGAGACGGTCGGCTCCCCGGCGAGCTGCGCATCGCGGCCCAGCAGCCGGACGGCGCGGCCCAGGTAGAGCCGGATGCGGTGGGCCAGCTCGCCGGCGGCCTTGCGGGTGAAGGTGAGCCCGAGCACCTGGTCGGGGCGCACGTGCTGGTTGGCGATGAGCCACATGACGCGCAGCGCCATCAGCTCGGTCTTGCCGGAGCCGGCGCCCGCGACGACCAGCAGCGGCTCGTCGGGCGGGGCCGCGATGATGCGCTGCTGCTGCGGGCTCGTGCGGTACCGCAGGCCCAGCCGGCGGCCGAGTTCCTCCGGGGTGAACCGGGGTCCGGTCATGGCGGTCATTCGCCGGTCACCTGCCGTCCCTTGGCGTTCACCGGGCACGACGTGCGCACCGGGCAGTTGCGGCAGGAGTTGTTGACGACGGCCGTGAACGTGTTGTGCGCCATCGCCCCGGCCGCCCGGCGCACCATCGCCCGGGCCCAGCCCGGGTCGCCGGACTCGGCCAGCGGCGCCTGCGGCCGCACGGCCGCGCTCCTGCTGTCGCCGCCCAGCGACACGATCTCGGCGCCGCCGGCGACGTCGCCCTCGGGGAACGCGCCCGCCTCGACGGCCGCCTGGTAGGCCGCGAGCTGCGCGTGCTCCTGCGCCTCCTCGGCGGTCGGCGCGAGCTTGCCGGTCTTGAGGTCGATCACGACGAGCGCGCCGTCGGCGTCCATCTCCAGCCGGTCGACCCGGCCCTTCAGCTCCACCTCGGGGTCGTCGGCGAACTCGGGATCGAGGCGGGCCACGAACTCCCGCTCGATGGCGACGAGCCGGCGCGGGTTCGCGGCCAGCCACCGCAGCAGCTTGTCGACCATCAGCTCGCTGCGACGGCGTTCCCGGTCGCCCAGCCACACGGCGGCCAGTTCGATGGAGTCGAAGTGGTGGGCGACGTAGTCGCGCAGGATCTCGGGGTCGGTCGTGGCGTCCTCGGCCAGCATCGCCGCGCCGTGCAGCAGGTTGCCCACGCCCTGCCGGGACGACTCGGGGTCGCTGCCGCCGTGGCGCTCCAGCAGCCACCGCACCCCGCAGCGCAACACACTCTCCACGGTGGACGGTGAGACGCGCACGGGGGCGCCCGGCTCGCCGAGCGGGCCGTCGTCGGAGAGCTCCGGCAGGCCCCACCAGTCGTCCGGGTCGGCCCCGGGCACCCCGGCGCCGGCCAGCTCCGCCAGGCGCGCGGCCGCGGCGGCGCGCCGACCCGCGCCCGCCGCGGGGTCGGCCACGACCGTGCGCAGCTCGGCCACGAGCGCCGGCAGCGTCAGCGGGCGCGGCAGCAGGCGCACCATCGGCACGCCGGGCTCGTCGTCGGCCGTCTCGAAGCGGGCCAGCTCGTCGGCTTCGGCCTCGGCCACCGCGCCCGCCCCCGCCAGTTCGCCGAGGAACCGGCTCGGCTGCTCCTCCCCCGCCCCGGCCCCCGACGAGCTGGCGTCGACGGCCGTGACGAGCAGCGCGCGCCGGGCGCGCGTGGTGGCCACGTAGAACAGCCGCCGCTCCTCGTCGAGCAACGCGCCGACCTGCGCGGCCGCGACCCCGGCCGGGCCGGCGGCCGCGCGGCCGGCGACCTCGTCGACGAGCCGCTCGGACCCCAGCACGCTGCCGCGCAGCCGCAGGTCGGGCCAGATGCCCTCCTGCACGGCGGCGACCGCGACGACGTCCCACTCCAGGCCCTTGGCCGCGTGCGCGGTCAGCAGCCGCACGGCCTCGCCCCGGTCGGCCGTGGCGGCCAGGGTGTCGGCCGGCAGCTCCTGGTCGAGCAGGTTCGCCAGGAACGCGTCGATGCGCGCGCCCGGCAGCCGGTCGGTGAACCGGGCGGCCGCGTCGAACAGCACCATGACCGCGTCGAGGTCGCGGTCGGCGCCGGCGCCCTGCCGCCCGCCCCGGGCGCTGAGCGCCGCCCACCGGTCGGCCAGCCCGCTGGCGTGCCAGACCGCCCACAGCACGCTCTCGGCGGTCGCGTGCGGCTGCTCGGCCGCCTCCTGCGCCCGCGCCAGCAGGCCGGCGACGGCCCGCGCCGGCCGGGCCCACCGGTCCTCGACCACCGCGAGCACGGAGGGGTCCATGAGCGCGTCGATGAGCAGGTCGCCGGATGGCCGCTGGTCGCCGCCCGCGAGCGCGATCTGGCGTAGCGCCTGGCGCAGCTGGCGCTCCGTGAACGGGTCGGCCCCGCCTAGCGGCGAGTGCAGCAGCGACACGACCGCCTCCTCGTCGAGGCGGCCAGGCTCCAGCGCGCAGCGCAGCAGCAGCAGGAGCGGCGCGATGGCGGGCTGGGTGGCCAGCGCGGTGTCCTCGGCGCCCGTGGTGACCGGCACGCCGGCCTGGGTGAGGGCGCGCAGCAGCGGCGCCTGCGACAGGTGCGTCGAGCGCACGATCACGGCCATCCGCGACCACGGCACGCCGTGGTGCAGGTGCGCCTCGCGCAGCCGGTGCGCGATGAACGCGGCCTCGCTGGTCACCGACCGCAGGACGCACACCTCCACGCTCGCCGGGATCGTGCTGTCCGCGGGGACCGCGGTCAGTCTCCGGTGGGCGGCCGGCCCGCGCAGCCGGGCAGCGACGCGGCGGGTCGCGGCCACCAACTCCGCGTCGGAGCGGTAGTTGTGCCGCAGCACGAGGGTCGCCGCCTCGGCGCCGGAGGCGTGGCGGAACGTGTCCGTGAACCGGTAGACGCCCGTGGGATCGGCGCCCCGGAAGGCGAAGGTCGACGAGTCCGGGTCGGCGAACGCGACCAGGGGTACCCCGCCCGCGACCCGGGCGAGCAGCTCCAGTTGGGCCGGGTCCGTGTCGGCCAGCTCGTCGACAAACACCGCGCGGAACCGGGCGCGCTCGGCCAGCAGCAGCTCCGGCTCGTCGTCGAGCAGGTCGCCCGCGGCGCGCACCAGCTCCGCCGGGTCGTAGGCCACGCTGCCGCGCGTCGTCATGTCGCGCAGGGCCAGCACATGCCGGTACTCGCGCATGAAGCGCGCGGCGGCGAGCCAGTCGGCGCGGCGCAACCGGTGTCCCAGCGCCGCCAGGTCGTCCGCGCCCACGCCGCGTTCGGCGGCGCGCAGGATCAGGTCGCGCAGCTCGGCCGCGAACGCGCGCGTACGCACGGCCGAGCGCAGCGACGCCGGCCAGTCGATCGGATCGTCCTCGTCGCCGGCCGTGGCCAGCAGGTCGCGGATGACCGCGTCCTGCTCCGGGCCGGTGAGCAGGCGCGGCGCCGGCTCGCCCGCCAGCGCGGCCGCCTGGCGCAGCAGCCCGAACGCGTACGCCGGGAAGGTGCGCACGACAGGCTCGGCGGTGGCCCGCACCCCGCCACCGATGACGGCCTCGATGCGGTCGCGCAGCCGGTTGGCGGCGCGGCGGCCGAACGTGAGCACAAGGACCCGGTCGGGCTCGACGCCCTCGGCGACCCGGGCGGCGACCGCCTCGACGAGGGTCGTCGTCTTGCCGGTGCCGGGACCACCGACGACCAGCAGCGGGCCGTCGCGATGCACCACGGCCGCCGCCTGCTCGTCGTCGAGCACGACGGGGCCGCGAGCCATCGCCGGCCGACGGACCAGCTGGTACGTCGGCGCGGCGCCCCGGCCGCCGGAACGCCCACGCACTCCCGCCACGCTGCTATGACATCACGCGGCTACGACAGGCGCCCAGCGCGGCTACGCGGGTCGCTGCAGCAGCCCGAGGAACGCGGTCAGCAGTGCCTCACGCAGGCGGGGCGGCACCGCGTCGAGCAGCGTGTTCACGACCGCCATGCGCGCCGGCAGCGGACCGCCGTCACCGCCGAACCCCAACGAGCCGGCCAGCGCGGCGATCGCCTCGGGCGTCAGCTGCGCCGGCTCCAGGGATCCGACGGCGGACAGGACGGCCTGCGGCACCTCCGCGGGGCCGTACGCGCGGGCGGCGGCGACCGCCTCCGTGAGCGCCTGACCGAACTCCGCGACCCGGGGCGCCACGGACGCGGTGACCGTGAGGTGGATGCTGCGCGGCAGGCTCGTCAGGTCGAACTCGTCGTCGGACTGCGCGAAGCGGAACTGCGGCTGGGTGTGCCAGCCCCGCGCGGTCAGCTCGTCGGCGAGGACGAAGAGGTCGAGGTCCGGGTCGACGCTCGTGAAGACGACGACCGTCGTCTCCGGCGGGGCGACCAGCTGCAGGCCGGGCACGTCCGCCACCGCGTCGGCCAGGCCGCGCACCGCCTCGGCGGTGGCCCGCGCCAGCGCGAGATAGCCGTCGTCGCCGATGTGTCGCAGGGTCGCGTAGGCGGCCGCGATCGGCCCACCGGAGCGGGTGGAGGTGATCGTCGGGTTCACCATCGTGTACCCGGGCCAGTCGGCCCACGCGAAGTACTGCGGTGCGCGCAGGGCACCGTCGCGGTGCAGGAGCACGGACACGCCCTTGGGCGCGTACGCGTACTTGTGCAGGTCGACCGAGATGGACGTCACGCCGGGTACGGAGAAATCGAAGGGGGGCACGTCCACCCCGGCGGCCCGCAGGTACGGCAGGATCCAGCCGCCGAAGCAGGCGTCGACGTGGCAGCGCACGCCGGCCGCGGCCGCCAGTTCGGCGATCTCCTCGACCGGGTCGACGACGCCGTGGGCGTAGGACGGCGCCGAGCACGCCACGAGCACGGTGTCCGGGGTGATCGCGGCGGCCATGCCCGTAGGTGACGGTCGCAGCGTCTTCGGGTCCACGCCGACCACGTCGAGCGCGACCCGCAGGTACGACGCGGCCTTGGCGAAGGCGGCGTGCGCCGTGGCCGGGATGACGAGCCGGGGCGCGGCGATGTCGGGGTGCGCGTCCCGGGCCGCCTTGACGGCGAGGATCAGCGACTCGGTGCCGCCGCTGGTGACGTTGCCGACGGTCTCCGGCCCGCCGCCGAGCAGCCGGGCGGCCGCCCCGACGAGCGCGTTCTCGGTCGCCAGCAGCGAGGGGAAGGCCGTGGGGTCGAGGCCGTTGACGTGCGCGGACAGCGCGTACGCCGAGGCGGCCAGGTCGTCGATGCCAGACCGGCCGCTGTCGTAGACGTAGGCGAACAGCCGCCCGCCGTGGGTGGGCAGGTCACTGGCGCGCAGCGCCTCGAGTTCCGCGAGGATCGTCTCGGCGGGCACGCCCTCGGCGGGCAATGCGTTCAGTGGCGTCATCGTCACTCCCAGCACTCGACGGGCACTGGAAGTGAACCTATCTCAGGAAGCCGGTGCGGTGAGGACCTTCCGGTCGGCGCCGTCGAGCTGGTCGGCGCTCAGGTCGTACCGGCGCAGGAACAGCAGGGCCAGCCCCACGATCACGCCGGGCACCACCGTGAAGCCCAGCAGGACCCCCAGCTGCGCCATGTCGCTCTGCTGCGCCGCCTGCCCGGTGGTCGACGACCGGTACCCGAACAGCTGCAGCATGAGGCCGAAGACCTGCGGGCCGAGCGCCAGCCCGAACGTCTCCCCCGCCGTCCACACCCCCGTGAACACGCCGGCCTGCCGGCGGCCCGTACGCATCGTGTCGTACGCGATGCAGTCCGGCAGCATCGACAGCCCGAACAGCTGCTGGCCCGCGTACCCCACCCCGAGCAGCGCCACGAGCGCGTACACGGCCGCGACCGGCAGCACCGAGGACAGGCCCAGCGACAGCGTGGTCACGGTGATCATGAGCGAGGCGATCACGTACCCGCGCAGCTTGCCCAGCCGCTCGCCCACCCGCCGCCACAGCGGCATGACCAGCAGCGCCGGCGCCACCACGCCCGCGAACAGGTACGTCACGGCGTCAGGGTCGTGCAGCACGTGGTCGGCGAAGTACTGCACGCCGGCCAGCATCGCCGCCACGCCGGTCGCCTGGACGACGAAGCAGGCGACCAGGACCCGGAACGGCCGGTTGCCCGCCACCACGGCGAGCTGCGCGCGCAGCGACGGCTCGCTGCGCTCCTCCCGCCCGGCGGGCGCCCCCCGGGTGCCGAAGAACGCGCCGAGCGCCCCGAGCACGATCAGCCCCGCGACGAAGATGCCCATCGCCCGGTAGCCCGCAATACCGCCGCCGGCCGCGTCGCGCACCGCCGGGGCGACCGCGCCGGAGATCAGGATGGCGAGCGCGAGCAGCGCGACGCGCCAGGTCATCATGCGGGTGCGTTCCTCGTACCCGTCGGTCATCTCGGCGGGCATCGCCACGTACGGCACCTGGAAGAACGCGAACGCCGTCGCGGTGAGCAGGAACGTCACCGCGACCCAGGCCGCGCCCGCGCCGCCCCGGAACACCCCCGCGAAGATCAACGCGAACGTGACGGCGAGTGCGAAACCCCCACCCAGCAGGTACGGCCGCCGCGCCCCCCAGCGCGTGTGGGTGCGGTCGGACAGCCGGCCCGCGATGGGGTTCACCACCACGTCCCACGCCTTGGGCAGCAGCACGAGCAGGCCGGCCAGCCCGGCCGCGATGCCGAGCGTGTCCGTGAGGTACGGCAGGAGCAGCAGGCCCGGCACGGTGCCGAAGGCGCCGGTCGCCAGCGAGCCGGTCGCGTATCCGATCCGTACGCGCGCCGGCAGCGACGTGGCCTGAGGGGTGGTGGTCACGCCCGGATGCTAACCGCCGCCTGCGTCAGTGTCGCCCGGATGCCAGGCGTACTCGGCCATCCGCACGCGCGAACCACGAAAAACGACACCTTCCGCCGCGAGGAGGGCCCTCGCCCGGAGTTCGTGCCCGGGCGGCAGCCGGCCCCCGCCGCTGACCACCCGGTGCCACGGCACGCCGCCGCCCCACTGGGCCATGATCGTGCCGACACGGCGGGCCGAGCCCCTCTCGAAGCGGTCGTGGAGGGCGTCGGCGATCGCGCCGTAGGACATCACCCGCCCAGGTGGGATGGACTCGACGAGGGCCAGGACCGCCTCGACATACTCCTGCGGGTCATATACCACGTGGCGAAGGTACCGGGCCGCCCGTCAGAATGGACCGCGTGCACGACGGCGAGGCCAGGGATGTCATCACCTCCGCCCGACGGCTGGTGATCAAGGTCGGGTCGTCCTCCCTGACCAGCGCCGCCGGCGGGCTGGACCGCGCGCGCGTGGACGCGCTCGTCGACGCGGTCGCGGCGCTTCCCCGGGCCGGCAAGGAGGCCGTGCTGGTCTCCTCGGGGGCGATCGCCGCCGGCCTCGCGCCGCTCGGCCTGCGCGCCCGCCCACGCGACCTCGCCACCCAGCAGGCCGCCGCGAGCGTCGGCCAGGGCCTGCTCATGCGCGCCTACGCGGAGTCGTTCGCCCGCCACGACCAGGGCGTGGGCCAGGTCCTGCTCACGGTCGACGACGTGACCCGCCGCGCGCACTACCGCAACGCGTACCGGACCCTGGTGCGCCTCATCGACCTGCACACCGTGCCGATCGTCAACGAGAACGACACGGTCGCCACCCAGGAGATCCGCTTCGGCGACAACGACCGCCTCGCCGCCCTGGTCGCGGCTCTGGTGCACGCGGACGCCCTCGTCCTGCTCTCCGATGTGGACGCCCTCTACGACGGCGACCCCACCCGGGGCACCGCGGCCCGCATCGGCGAGGTGCGCGACGAATCCGACCTGGCCGGCGTCACGATCGGCCGCACGGGCCGCGCCGGGGTCGGCACCGGCGGCATGGTCACCAAGGTGGAGGCGGCCCGCATCGCCACCGGCGCCGGCATCCCGGTCGTCCTGACGTCCGCGTCACTCGCCGCCGAGGCCCTCTCCGGGTCCGCGGTCGGCACCCTCTTCCACGCCGTACGGGCCCGCCCGGCCGCGCGCCTGTTCTGGCTGGCCCACGCCACCACCCCGCGCGGGCGCCTGAGCCTCGACGACGGCGCGGTACGCGCGGTCGTGCACCGCCGGCTGTCCCTGCTCCCCGCCGGGGTGACCGGCGTCGAGGGCATCTTCACGGCCGGTGACCCCGTGGATCTGGTCGACCCGCAGGGCACCCCGGTCGCCCGCGGCCTGGTCAACTACGACGCCGCCGAGCTGCCCGGCCTGCTGGGCCGCACGACCGCGGAGCTGAGCGTGGCCCTGGGACCCGCCTACGAGAAGGAGGTCGTCCACCGCGACGACCTGGTCCTCCTGTAGCCCCGCCGACCGCCACGGAGACCCAGTCGCTCCTGAGGGGCCCTACGTACCGAATCCGGCGAGGAATTCGGTACGTAGTTGCCCTTAGCGTGGCAACCGGCCCACCGCCGTGCCTACGAGACCCGGTCGCTCTTCAAGATCACACCCTTGGGGGTGTCCCTCGGAGGTCACCCCCTCGCCCGCCAAAGTCACGACTTTGGCGAGCCCTGGAGCGCACCCCGCCCACCCGCCAAAGTCATGACTTTGGCGACGCTGCGAGCCCGCCCACCCGCCAAAGTCGTGACTTTGGTGGCGCTGGGACCCCGCCCACCCGCCAAAGTCGTGACTTTAGCGGCGCTGGGTCCCACCCACCCGCCAAAGACACGACTTTGGTGGCGCTGGGACCCCACCCACCCGCCAAAGACACGACTTTGGCGGCGCTGGGAGCCCACCCACCCACCAAAGACACGACTTTGGTGGCGCTGGGAGCCCGCCCACCCACCAAAGTCGTGACTTTGGCGACGCTGGGAGCCCGCCCACCCGCCAAAGTCATGACTTTGGCGACGCTGGGACCCCACCCACCCGCCAAAGACACGACTTTGGCGACGCCAGGGGGTCGTCCGGAGCGTGGGAAAGGGCGGCCGGGGTCGACGTGGCTCCGTGTTAGCTTTCAACGACCGGCCGTGGAGGGGAAAGACCGATGAGCGTGCGGGAACAGGGCCAGCGGGCCAGGAAGGCGGCCACGGTGCTCGCCACGGCCAGCCGGGCCACCAAGGACGCCGCCCTGCGGGCGATGGCGGACGCGCTGGTCGCCCGTACGCCGGAGATCGTCGAGGCCAACGCCGACGATGTCGCACGGGCCCGCGAAGCTGGCACCCCCGACCACATCATTGATCGTCTGCGGCTCGACGCGACGCGCGTCGCCGCCATGGCGGACGGGCTGCGCGAGGTCGCCGGCCTGCCCGACCCGGTCGGCGAGGTCGTGCGCGGCACGGTGCTGCCCAACGGGCTGGAGCTGCGGCAGCTGCGGGTGCCGCTCGGGGTGATCGGCATCATCTACGAGGCGCGGCCCAACGTGACCGCCGACGCGGCCGGGCTGTGCCTCAAGGCCGGCAACGCGGTGCTGCTGCGCGGCTCGTCGAGCGCCCGGTCGTCCAACACGGCGATCGTCGCGACGCTGCGCGACGCGGCCGAGGCCAGCGGGCTGCCGGCCGACTCGGTGCAGCTCGTCGGCGGCGAGTCGCACGAGGACGTCAAGCAGCTCATGCGGGCCCGGGGCCTGGTCGACGTGCTGATCCCGCGCGGCGGGGCGGGCCTGATCCGGTCCGTGGTCGAGGAGTCGACCGTGCCGGTGATCGAGACCGGCGTGGGCAACTGCCACGTGTACGTCGACGCGGCCGCCGACCTCGGCATGGCGCTGGAGATCCTGCTCAACGCCAAGGTCCAGCGGCCGTCGGTGTGCAACGCGGCCGAGTCGCTGCTGGTGCACAAGGACGTCGCCGACGAGTTCCTGGCCGCCGCGCTGCCGGCGCTGCGCGACGCGGGCGTCACCGTGCACGGCACGGCGGAGGTCCGGGCCGCCGGCGACAGGAGCGGCGTCGAGGTCGTCCCCGTCACGGAGGAGGACTTCGGCACGGAGTACCTGTCGCTGGACATCTCGGCCGCCGTCGTCGACTCGCTCGACGCGGCGGTGGCGCACATCCGGGAGTACGGCTCGGGGCACAGCGAGGCGATCGTCACCGGCTCCCAGCCGGCGGCCCGGCGCTTCGTGGCCGAGGTCGACGCGGCGGCCGTGCTCGTCAACGCCTCGACCCGGTTCACCGACGGCGGCCAGTTCGGCTTCGGCGCCGAGATCGGCATCTCCACCCAGAAGCTGCACGCCCGCGGGCCGATGGGCCTGCCGGAGCTGACCTCCACGAAGTACGTGGTCGTCGGCGACGGCCACGTGCGCCCCTGACGCCGGGCCCGCCGACGCTGAGGCCAATCTGCGCGGGAAAGAAACCGCGTCAGCGGATCGCGCGGATGCCCGCCAGGGTGGTGTGGACGTCGAAGGCCGGCGCGTCGTCGCTGGGCCAGGCGCCGTCCGGGCGCTGGGTCTCCTTGAGGCGCTGGCGGGCGGCCACGAGCAGCGAATCCTGATCGGACCAGCCCAGGCGGCGGAGGGCGGCCGCCATCGAGGCGACGTCCGCGGCCGACATCTCACGGACCCGCTCCGCCATGCGTACGGCGATGCGCGCCGACTCGTAGAAGTGCGCCTGCCGGTGCAGCACGGCGGCGGCCAGCCAGCCCGACACCAGGTAGCCCGGCCAGGAGCCGTTCTCCTCCACACTCGACCGGATGGCGTGCCCGGCCAGTTCGAGAACGTGGTGGAACGGCGTGGCGGCCGGGTCGAGGCCGATGCCCGGGCCCACCGCGTCGGCCGCCGCGGCCGACAGCCAGAACGCGGCGTGGGTCGTCAGGTAGAACCGCGCCTCGACGTCGCCGGGCCGGGCCCACTTGGGCGCGCTGGCGGCGAGGCTGCGGTCCTCCTCCCAGAAGCCGTCCGGGCGCTGGCGGTTGGCCAACCAGTCCAGCGCCCGTACGGCGGCCGGGCGGGTCAGCCCGCCCACATCGTCCAGCTCCGCAAGGCGGAAACAGGTGGCGTCGATCGACGCGACCTCGTCACCCCAGTGCGCGGGCCAGCCCCCTGACGGGGTCTGCCCCATCTCGAGCGAGCTGTACGCGTCCTCCTGCGGAGCGATGCCCGCGCGCAACCAGTTCATCCGCGCGCGGTCCACCGCGTCTCCGCGGGCGACCACGAACCCGATGGCGGCGTCGATGTCGACCATGGTGTGCACGCTACCCAGGTCAGGTCACGAACAGATCAGCTTTTGATCTAGTACGCGGGCAGCGATGGGTCGATCTGGCGTACCCATGCGCTCACCCCGCCCTGCACGTGCACCGCGTCCTTGAACCCGGCCGCCTTGACGGCGGCGAGCGCCTCGGCGCTGCGGATGCCCGACTTGCAGTAGAGGACCAGTTGCCGGTCCTGCGGCAGGTCGGCCAGCGCGGAGCCGTTGAGGATGTCGCCCTTGGGGATCAGCCGCGAGCCGGGGATCTTCACGATCTCGTACTCGGCGGGCTCCCGGACGTCGACCAGCTCGATCGGCTTGTCGGCCTTGAGCCACTCGTTCAGCTCGGTGACCGTGATCGTCGAGCCCACGGCGGCCTCGGCGGCCTCGTCCGAGACGGCGCCGCAGAAGTCGTCGTAGTCGATGAGCCCGGTGATGGTCGGGTTCTCGCCGCACAGCGCGCAGTTCGGGTCCTTACGAACCTTGATCTTGCGGTACGTCATGTCCAGGGCGTCGTAGACCATGAGGCCGCCGACCAGCGGCTCGCCGATGCCCGTGAGCAGCTTGATCGCCTCGGTGACCTGGATCGAGCCGATGGACGCGCACAGCACGCCCAGCACGCCGCCCTCGGCGCAGGACGGCACCATGCCGGGCGGCGGCGGCTCGGGGTAGAGGCACCGGTAGCAGGGGCCGTGCTCGGCCCAGAAGACGCTCGCCTGACCGTCGAAGCGGTAGATCGAACCCCAGACGTACGGCTTGCCGAGCAGCACGGCCGCGTCGTTGACCATGTACCGGGTGGCGAAGTTGTCCGTGCCGTCCACGATCAGGTCGTACTGGGAGAAGATCTCCATGACGTTGTCGTTGTCGAGCGACGTGTTGTGGATGATCACATTCACGTACGGGTTGATCTCGCGTACGGACGCGGCGGCCGACTCGGCCTTCGGGCGGCCGATGTCGCTCTGTCCGTGGATCACCTGACGCTGCAGGTTCGACTCGTCGACCGTGTCGAAGTCGATCACGCCGAGGGTGCCGACGCCGGCGGCGGCGAGGTACATGAGAGCCGGGGAGCCGAGGCCGCCCGCGCCCACGCAGAGGACCTTGGCGTTCTTGAGGCGCTTCTGCCCGGTCACCGCGACATCCGGGATGATCAGGTGACGCGAATAGCGGCGGACCTCATCGACAGTGAGCTCCGGCGCGGGCTCGACGAGCGGCGGCAGGGACACGGCATTGCCTCCAGCGGATGATGCGGGCACTACTCGGGACAAGACTGCGGCTGCCGTCATTGTTCCCTGACGCCCCGTATCCCGCCCGTGACGTGGACCACCGGCCCGAATCCTGGGAGGGGCACGCGGCTACACCGAGCCGGATCTGCCCGCGTAGCGCTTGCCGTCCAGGTACGGCCACTGGTTTGCCTTGCAGCCCAGCATGGCGATCGTCTGCTGCTGCATGACCGGGGCGAGCTTGCCCTTGCCGGGGCACAGTTCGTGCCCGTGACCCAGCGCGTGCCCCACCTCGTGGTTGATCGCGTACTGGCGGTAGGTGTCCAGCGAGGCGCCGTACCCGGGGATGCCGTTGATGAACCGGGCGAGGTTGATGACGACCTTGGATCCCACCCGGCACGACGTGTACCACTTCCCGTCGATCCGCACGTCCACGCCGCCGGCCAGGCAGAGGCTGCCGGTCGTGCCCGGCGTCGCGAGGTAGATCGTGAAGGTGCTGCTCTCGGACGACTTCACCCGCTGCAACCGGACGTTTCTGCCCCCGATCCAGCTGCGCTCGTCGCCGAGCGTCGTGTCGACGAGGGCCGCGAAGTCGGCCGCCTTGACCGGCACGCCCTTCTCCACCGCCACCTTGTACCGGTAGAGGGTCCCGGCGGAGCCCATCACCGGGCCGGACCCGCCCGCGTACGTGAAGGTGCCCGGCCCCCGCTCGGCGAAGGTCGGCTTGACGCTGGGGCTCGGCCTCGGGCTGGCCGACGTGGGCGCGGCGGCCGAGGTGGCCGGCGGCAACGGGCTGGCCTCCGTGGTGGCGACGGCCGCGCCGCCGCCCCGGTGGCCGCGCAGGTCGAACGCGACATACCCGTAGCCGGCCGCCGCCACGAGGACGATCACGAGCCCCAGGACCAGCAGGATCACGGGGCCGCGAGGAGCGGCGGAGGTACGGGTCGGCACACCGGCCAGCTTGGCATGCCTGTTCGGCGTGCGCCTACCTGGCCCCGGAGCCTCACCCGTCAGGGAATCGCGGGCCCGGCGTACCGCTTGCCGTCCACGTACGGCCAGGCGTTGGCCACACAGCCTTTGAGGCCCAGGGTCTGCTGCTGCATCACGGGCGCCGTGCGGCCCTTGGCCGGGCAGCCCTCGTGGCCGTGGCCGAGCTGGTGACCGACCTCGTGGTTGATCGCGTACGCCTGGTAGTCCTCGAGCGGGGCGCCGTAGTCCGGCACGGCCGTGAGCCAGCGGGCCAGATTGATGACGACCTTGCCGCTGCCGAGCCGGCACGACGTGTACTTCTCGGTGTAGAGACCGTCCTCGCGGCACATCTTCTCGGAGGTCGTCGGCGAGGCGAGGTACACGGTGAAGTCCGTGCCACTGGTGCCCTTCGGTACGCGCTGCAGCCGCACGTTCCTGCCGGCGATCCAGCTGCGCGGGTCGCCGAGGATCGCCTCCACGCGGGCCGCGAACTGGGGGACGGAGGCGCCCATGCCCTTCTCCACGGCCACCGTGAAGGTGCGCAGCTTGCCCTTGGCGCCGAGGACCTTCCCCTTGCCGGCCGCGTACCCGAACGTGCCGGACCCCTTGGTCGGCACCTTCGGCGCGGCCGCGGGCGTCTGGTTCGGTGCCGAGGAGGCCTGCGGCTCCCGCGGGGGCTCGCTCGCCAGGCTGGCCGTCGTGGCCGGGCCCGGCTCGTCGGCGCCCGGCCGCAGCACGCCGTAGCCCACCAGACCGCCGGCGACGGCCAGGATCACCACGAGGAGCACCCGCCGGTTGCGGCGGCGCCGCTTCGTGCGCTCCAGCCGTACGGACATCCGTGGCGTCACCGGGTTCGGGACCGGGCGGGCGGGGCGCCCCTCGCCGGTGCCCGGGCGTCGGCCCCCGGGCGCCGGGCGCGGGCCCGGCCGGGGCGAGGGTCCGGCAGGCTCCCACGGCGGCGCCGAAGGTCCCGACCGGGGCCCGGGAACGCCAGGTCGGGACGTGGATCGAGCGGGAGAGGATCCAGATCGGGAGGGCATCGAGAACTAGGGTGCCATACCCGGCAGATTCCGGCCCGGCGAAAGGCGCCACGGCCGGCCCCACACGCGGCGGGCCCGGGCGGTGGCGGCCGAGACCACCCCGGCGCTGACCCACCGGCCGGCGCTGACGGCGCCGACGCCCACCGGGCCGCCCGCGGCCGTCGCCGGCTCGTCGAGCAGGCCGCGCACCGCGCGGGCGACCGTACGGGGCACCTCCATCTGCGCGACGTGGCCCACCTTGTCGAGAACGAGCAGTCGGCTGTCCGGGATCACGCGTGCGACCTGCGGCGACACCCGTACGTCGACCAGCCGGTCCTGGCGGCCCGTGATCACCAGCGTCGGGGCGGTGATCCGGGTCGCGATCCGCCACATCGACGCCTCGCCGGGCAGGTACGCCCGCACGAAGCTGCCCACCAGCCCGCGCAGCGTGCGCAGGTACGCGTCGTAGTACCAGGGCAGGTCGTAGCGGACGCGCACCTCCTCGACGGCCTCCAGCCAGCGCTGCTCCGGCATCGCGGCCGGGTCGGCGTAGCACGCCTCGACGACCTGCCGGACCAACTCGTCCGGGGACACCCCGGCGAGCCGGCGGGCGGCCAGCCGGTCGGCGCGCGGCAGCACCAGCAGCGGCAGCAGGCGCCCGTGCACGGAGCGACGCGGGTCCAGGAAGGGCATCGCGGGCGAGATCAACGTGAGCGTACGAACGAGGTCAGGCCGCAGGCCCGCGACCCGCACGCAGATGGCCCCGCCGAGCGAGTTGCCGAACAGGTGCACCGGCCCGCGCCCCGAGTGCTCGATCCACCGGATCACCCGGTTGGCCAGGGCGGCCACCGTGTACGAGTCCGTGGGGTCGCTGCGGCCGAACCCGGGCAGGTCGATGGCCTCCCCGTCGACGCGGTCGGCGAGCAGATGAGCCAGGTCGGTCCAGTTCAGCGAGGAGCCACCGAGCCCGTGCACGTACAGCGCGGGCGGGGCGTCGGGGACGGTCGCGGGCGTGCGGCGCACGTACACGCCCTGGCCGTCGACGACCTCGCGCCGCCCGGGCCAGGGGGCCGTCACGCCCGTCATGGCCGGCAGGGTCTCCTCGGGAACCATCACCGCGCGTCTCATCGGTCAATTGTGCCCGAGGACGGCTCAGCTCAGGAGTGCGTCCAGCCGCCGGTTGAGCGCGGAGAGGGTGGCGCGCACGACAGCCTGGCGCGGATCGCCGGCCACGATGGACGAGCCGGCCAACTGCTCGACCCAGCCCTCGCAGACGAGCAGGAGCACCACCAGGGCGACCTCGCAGCCGGCGAACGGCACGAGCGCCACGTGCTCGATGAAGATCCGCCCGCGTGGCTGTCCGGTGCTGTCGTCGAGCAGCAACTCGTCGACCGCGCTGCCGGCCGCCGCCGCCGCGAGGCGCAGCACGTACCCGTCCACGGCCGGGCCGCGCGCCGTGCCGGTGGCCCGGCCGTGCGGCTTCACGGTGAGGCGCACCTCGACGGTGGCCTCCATGCCGAGGGTGGTGACCTGCACGTGGTCGAGCACGACCCGGGGGCCCCGGGCCCGGCCGTCCGCGGGACGCAGCGGGCGCGGGGCGTGCTGCTCGCTCCGACCGGACGGCACGGTCGCGCTGCCGCTCGCCACGGTGCGCATTCCCGGCGAGGGCCGGTCGGGCGAGTGCCGGTCGGGCGAGGGGCGATCGGGCGCCTCGCGGGGGCGGACGGGCTCGGTCCAGGGGCGCTCCGGCTCCGCCCGGGGGGACGCCGGCTCGGTCCACGGCCGCCCGTCGGCGGGCGGCCGGAGGGCTGCCGGCGACGCCCCGTTCGCCCCGTACCCGGCCGGGGTGACCGGGGCCGCGGCGGACGCGCCGAAGCCGGCCGGCGTCACGGGCGCCGGGCGCGCGGGCGGCTGCCGGTTGTCGGGAACCGTACGGATCTGGTTGGGTTCGGCGGCCAGGCCCATGCGGTCCTTGAGCAGGCGGGCCACCTCGCGGCTGACCCGGCCGGCGTCCGCGCCCTCGGCCAGGTCGAGCCTCAGGCTGTGCACGCCGCCGGGGTTCCAGCGCAACTGGGCGTCGCGGACGCCGCGCACCGACCGCACGGCGGCCAGCACGGCGGCCACGTCGAAGCCGTCGACCGTGTCGACGCGCGCGTGGGACGCGTCCGTGCGCAGGTAGTCCGCGATGCGCGACAGCTCGCCGCTGGCGTGTACGGGCGCCGACGCGGGGTCGACGAGCGGGTCGGTGGCCGACAGCGGCACCTCGGGCACGTCCGGCTCGCTGGGCACCCGCTGCGGCAGCTCCTTCTCGCCGACAGTCGCGGCGGGCGGGGCCGGCGGGGCCGGGGCGGCCGGCTCAACGGGCGGACGCTGCTGGGGGACGGCCTCGGCGCCGTGCGTTCCGGCGTACTCCCCGGGGTTTGTCGTGTGGCGGCCGTTGGTGCCGTTGACCGTGGGGTTCGGCGACGTCCCCGCCTCGGCCCAGGGACGCACCTCGATGGGCCGCCACGTGCGCACCGTGCCGCCGGACCAGGTCGACATCGTCGCGTCGCGAGCGGCCAGGGCGAGGTCGTGATCAGGTCGGGGTGGGCGCCGCTCGGCCAGCACACCGCCATTCGCGACGGGGCGTCGCGCGTCCCCGATGCCCGGGCCGGGTGTTGCCGATGACGCCCACTCGGTGCGTCCCGTTTCCTCCACCGTGCGCTCCTCGATCGCGTGCCGTAAGGCTACCGTGTGCATGTAGACATCGCTGCCGCACAAATCGGCGCACTCTGCACGTTGACGCGAGAAAACGCGACCACGACGCGACCATGGGGGTCGTGACCACGAGGCGACCAGGAGGTGCGCATGCCCGCGGCGAGCGGAACGCACACGGCGGGACGGCCACTGCGACTGCCGCGCTCGGCCCGGCGCAAGCAGTTGCTCGAGGCCGCGCAGGAGGTGTTCGTCGCCCAGGGTTACCACGCCGCGGCGATGGACGACATCGCCGAGCGCGCGGGCGTCTCCAAACCGGTGCTCTACCAGCACTTTCCCGGCAAGCTGGAGCTGTATCTGGCACTGCTGGACACGCACTCGGACGCCATCGTCGCCAAGGTCCGCGAGGCGATGGCGGCCACGACGGACAACAAGCAGCGCGTCGAGGGCGCCATGCGGGCGTACTTCGAGTTCGTCGATCACGAGAGCGAAGCCTTCCGGCTGGTCTTCGAGTCCGACCTGGTCAACGACCCGGCCGTCCGCGAGCGGGTGGAGCGGGTGGAGCGCGGCTGCGTCGAGGCGATCACCGAGACGATCATGGTGGACACGGGCGTGAGCCGGGACTTCGCCGAACTGCTGGCGTCGGGCCTGTGCGGCGCGGCGGAGACCGCCGCGCGGTTCTGGCTCGCCGGCGGCCGGCGCGTACCCAAGGACGAGGCCGAGCAGCTCATCGCCGCCCTGTCCTGGCGGGGTATCGCGAGCTTCCCGATCACCGGCCGGGACGGCGGGCCGGCATAACCGGGCGCATCGGCTAGCCTTGCCGCGCGGACACCCGCACCATCTGACGATCACGAGGAGGACGACCGTGGAGGTCAAGATCGGCGTGCAGTTCGCCGCGCGCGAGCTGGTCGTGGAGAGCGCCCAGTCGCCGGCCGACGTCGCCAAGGCGGTCTCCAAGGCGCTCGCTGACGACGACGGCATCCTTGAGCTGGTCGACGAGAAGGGCCGACGGGTGATCGTGCCGGTCGCCAAGCTCGCGTACGTGGAGATCGCGGAGACGACGGCCCGCCCGGTCGGCTTCACCGCTACCTGATCTTCCACCCCGGCGCCACGCCGGGACTGTTTCCCGGTCGCGGACCGGCGGTGACATACGCCGGTCCGCGTTCCCCACTCGCCATAGATCATGGCAATCAGGACGAATTCCTGCTGTCCGTGGTCATATTTGCCACAGCGGCGGATACCCACGCCCGGCCTGTTAACCGTTACCATGGGGTACGTTGCCGCGGACGCCTGGTCACCGAGCCTTGATGACCATCAACGCGTCCGCGCCGCGCGTGTAAGGCCCGCGACCCTCCCGGTCGCGTGCGGCCCGCGCCGAAAACCGAGCGCCCCCTGCGATTGTGGAGCGCTCCCGATGTGAGAGCCGCCGGCGACCACCGGCGCAGACAGCAGGGACACCCCCACACACATGAGTCTCGAAACGACCAACACCGAAACTTCCATCCCGGTTCGCTCCGACGCCCCCACCTTCGCCGAACTCGGCGTCCGCACCGAAACGGTCGAGGCGCTGGAGCGCGTCGGCATCACCCGCGCCTTCGCCATCCAGGAGTACGCGGTCCCGATCGCCATGCGCGGCGTGGACCTCATCGGCCAGGCGCCCACCGGCACCGGCAAGACCCTCGGCTTCGGCATCCCGCTCCTGGAGCGGCTCACCTCGCCCGCGGAGGGCGCTGACGGCCGCGCGCAGGCCCTCGTCGTCGTCCCGACCCGCGAGCTGGGCCTTCAGGTCGCCCGCGACATCGAGGCCGCCGGGCGCACCCGGGGCATCCGGGTCCTGCCCGTGTACGGCGGCGTGGCGTACGAGCCGCAGGTCGAGGCGCTGCAGAAGGGCGTCGAGATCATCGTCGGCACTCCCGGCCGGCTGCTCGACCTCGCCCGGCCCGCCAAGAAGGGCGCGGCGGCGCACCTTCGCCTGGACGGCGTACGGGCCCTCGTCCTCGACGAGGCCGACCGCATGCTCGACCTGGGCTTCCTCGACGACGTCGAGAAGATCCTGTCGATGCTGCCCGAGGACCGGCAGACGATGCTGTTCTCGGCCACCATGCCCGACCCGATCGTCACGCTGTCGCGGCGCTTCCTGCGCCAGCCGATGACGATCAACGCGGAGCGCTCGGCCGAGCAGCCGGGCCTGTCACCGCAGACCCTGCAGGTCGTCTACCGCACCCACCCGCTCAACAAGGTCGAGGTGGTCTCGCGGATCCTGCAGGCCAAGGACCGCGGCCTCACCATGATCTTCACCCGCACCAAGCGGGCCGCCGACCGGGTCACCGAGGACCTCGACTTCCGCGGCTTCGCGGTCGCCGCCGTCCACGGCGACCTCGGCCAGGGCGCCCGCGAGCGCGCGCTGCGGGCCTTCCGCACCGGCAAGATCGACGTACTCGTCGCCACCGACGTGGCCGCCCGCGGCCTGGACGTCACCGGCGTCACCCACGTCATCAACTACGACTGCCCGGAAGACTCCGAGTCGTACGTGCACCGCATCGGCCGCACCGGCCGCGCCGGGGCCACCGGCGTCGCGGTGACCTTCGTCGACTGGGAGGACCTGCCGCGCTGGCAGCTCATCGAGAAGACGCTCGGCCTGGAGCTCAGCGGCCCGGACGGCCCGCTGGAGACGTACCACACGTCGCCGCACCTCTTCACCGACCTGGACATCCCCGAGGGCCTCAGCGGCACGCTGCCCACCGCCTCCCGCACGCGGGTGGGGCTGGGCGCCGAGGTCGAGGAGGACCTGGGCGGCACCAGCCGGCGCGCGCCGCGTGCCGGCAAGGAAAGCGGCCGCGGCCCGCGCCGGAGCGGCCGGACGGGTGGCCGCTCGGGCGGCGCCGACCGCGCCCCGGTCGCGGACGCTGAGGCGCCCGCCGAGGCGCGCGAGCCCCGGCAGCGCCGCCGGCGCCGCGCCGGCGCCGTGGTCAAGGGCGAGGCCGGCGAGGTCACGACGACCGCGACCGAACCGGCGGTCACCTTCTCCGACGCCACCGCCGGTGCGCCGGACACCGAGCGCGGCGACCGGCCCGCCCGGCGCCGCCGCCGCGGTGGCCGTGGCCGCCGGGGCAGCTCCGCCGCCGAGACGCCGACCACCGGCGACGACGCCTGACCGATCCGACACGACCGCCGCCGCGACACCGCCCGGTGTCACGGCGGCGGTGTGCGTCGCGGCTCCGGTAGCGTGCCCGGTGTGCAGCCCGACGACGCGTACTGGCGGCGCCCCGCCGAGGAGGGCGACCCGCAGCGGCCGGCCGCCGACGCCGACCGGCCGACCTACACCGGGCCGCCGCCGAGCAACCCGCCGCCCACCGGCTGGCGCCCCGAGCACATCACGCAGCCGCCCCCGCCGAGGTCGCTGCCGCCGCAGGACCACGACCGCATCGACACGGCGGAAGCCCGGGCGAAAGGCCTGACGCTCGGCGTCGCGATCCTCGCAGGCGCCGTCCTGATTGTCCTCGTCTGCGTGCTGTGCGCCCGGTTCCTGTTCTAGATCTAGAGTCCGCTCCAGACCATCTTGGCGCCCGTGTCGCCCGTCTTGAAGACGTAGTAGCCGGTCGCCGCGCCCACCCCGACAATCGCGACGGCGAGCACCAACGAGATCACCTTGCCGCCCGCAGCCGGTGCGGCGTCCGTGCCGGTCACCGTGGGCGGGGCCGTCCGGCGCGCGAGCGCCACCATCGCGATCATGAGTACGCCCAGGGCGAGCGAGAACCAGAGGGTGAGCCCGGCGAAGTCCGCGTGCTCCCGCACGGCCGTCAGGTCGGTCATCCCCCCTCGGACCAGCCGCGCCTCCAGCGCCTCGCCGGACTCCTTGGCGAAGAACGCCGCCGCCGGGCCGACCACCGCCAGCGCGAGCGTGGCCCACCAGACGTGCTTGCGCGTGAACGGCAGCACGGCGTACGCGATGCCCGCGAGCACCTGCAGCGGAATGAAGATCACGGCGCCGTGTACGAGCAAGGGGTGGGCCGGTATGCCGGAAATCTCGTCAAACATGACGCCTCCCTCATCGAGCCGGTCGCGGACAGGGTACGGCGAGGACCGGTCATCCGCGCACACGTATGCCAGAAGCAGTCCGTTCAAGACGCCTACCACCTGCGCGATGTTGTCAGTCCGACGACATGCGTGCTCTTATGGATGAGATGTCCCCGCTGGAAACGCTCCTTCGCTCCCGCGGCCTGCGTGTCACGCGGCCGCGGGTCGCCGTGCTCGAGGTGCTGTCCCAGGGGGGCCACCTGGAGGTCGACGAGATCGCCACCCAGGTGCGCGGTCGCCTGGAGTCGGTCTCCACCCAGGCCGTCTACGACGTGCTCGGCGCCCTGTCCCGGGCCGGCCTGGCCCGCCGCATCGAGCCCGCGGGCAGCCCGGCCCGCTACGAGAGCCGCGTCAACGACAACCACCACCACGTGGTGTGCCGCGGCTGCGGCGAGATCGCCGACGTCGACTGCGCGGTCGGCGAGGCACCCTGCCTCGACCCGTCCTCGGCGAGCGGCTTCGTGATCGACGAAGCGGAAGTTACGTTCTGGGGCCTCTGCCCCACCTGCCAACTCCGCTCAACGGACTGACCCCTCGCGGCCATCCGCGCACGCCACCACACGCGCTCCGCGACACACGCCCCGGCCATGACCACCGGCGCCGCACCGGCCACTCCCGCCCGCTGCCGTGCCAGGTGCCCCGCGCCCGCGCCTGCGCCTGCGCCTGCGCCCCGCCCCCCCCCCCCCGCGTGCGCGTGCGCCCGCGCCCGCCCGGTGCCCCCGGCAAAGTGCGCACCTTGGCTGTTACAGGGGCCCTCGTAGCCGCCAAAGTGATGCTCCTATGGTTTGTCAACGGTGAGGGCGTGGTGGATTTCG
>NZ_BAAALS010000036.1:0-46113 GCF_039528415.1 Luedemannella helvata | reverse complement strand
GACGGCACTCACACCGGCGATCAGCATTCTGAGCCGGCGACGTTTGCCGCGAGGCGGGTGGACGGGGGCGTCGGTCATGGGTGCGCTTCCTCCTTGTGAAGCTGGCAGTGCGACAGGGCGGCGTCATGCGAGCCGGAGGGACGGCACGGTGACCAGGGGCCGGGCCACCGTGATGCCTTCGCATGACGCCGCGCGGACGTACCCGGGTCCATGTGACCCGGATCGTCAGGTTCGCACCTGTCGATGGAGAGAGCGTCGTTGCACGACGGCATGTTGTCAACGAGTTTCGTAAATGTTTCGACAGCATTTTTTCGACCAGCCGTCTACAGGCGTACGCATCGAGACAGTTCGACGGATCGCAACTATTCACAGTCCTTTCAGGACGCCTCAACGCGCAGGTCCGGCGTGACCACTGACGCCGCGGGCAGCCCGATACTTTCGGAATCTTTCGGGTCGCCGGCGATGCGCGCGGACCATTGACAGCACAGCGGTCGACGTCAATTCTGGGAGCGCTTCCATCCATGTCCTCCGATAGGAGCCTCGACCCCCCATGAGACCGACTGTTGTCGCGCTGGCCGCGCTCGCCCTCACCGCGAGTGCTCTCGCCACCCCCGCCTACGCCGCCGAGCCCGACGCCCGCGTCACTGTCAACGCGCGGGCCGGACTGGCCACGGTCAGCGACGCCGCCGTGGGCGTCAACCACGCCGTCTGGGACTCCCAGCTCGGCACCGACGCGGTCGCCGACCTGCTCAAGGATGCCGGCGTCCAGCTCATGCGCTACCCCGGCGGCTCGTACGCCGACATCTACCACTGGCGCGACAACACCGCCCCCGGCGGGTACGTCGCGCCGAACACCGACTTCGACCACTTCATGAGTGGCGTCAACCGGGCCGGCGCGCAGGCCATGATCATTGCCAACTACGGGGGTGGCACCCCGCAGGAGGCCGCCGACTGGGTGCGCTACGCCAACGTCGAGAAGAACTACGGCGTGAAGTACTGGGAGATCGGCAACGAGATCTACGGCAACGGCCACTACGGCAGCGCGTGGGAGAACGACGAGCACGCGGACAAGAGCCCGGCGGCGTACGCCACCAACGTCAAGGCGTACGCCGAGGCGATGAAGGCCGTCGACCCGACCATCAAGATCGGCCTGGTGCTCACCACGCCGGGCAACTGGCCCGACGGCATCGTGGCGGGCGGCGACGACGGCAGTTGGAACAAGGTGGTGCTGTCCATCGCCGGCCCGTCGGTCGACTTCGCCATCCTGCACTGGTACCCCGGCGGGTCCAACGGCCCCGACCTGTTCACCAAGACCGAACACATCACCGACATGGCGTGGCTGGTCCGCAAGCAGATCGACCAGTACGCGGGCGGGCGCAAGCTCGGCATCGCGATGACCGAACTCAACACCGACTTCGGGCGCAACACCCAGCCGGGCGCGCTCTTCGCCGCCGACGCGTACGCGAGCCTGATGGCGGCCGGCGTGTTCAGCATCGACTGGTGGAACGTGCACAACGGCATGGGGACCGTGTCCACGGTCGCCGGACACACCGACTACAACGACTTCGGCCTGCTGTCGAGCGCCAACTGCACCGAGGACAACTCCGTCTGCCAGCCGCCGCTCAACACCCCGTTCGCGCCGTACTTCGGGCTGTCGATGACGGCGAAGTTCGCCCGGCCCGGCGACCAGCTCATCCGGGCGGGCAGCACCGACCCGCTCGTCAAGGCGCACGCCGCCCGCCGGGCCAACGGCGACCTCGCGGTCATGCTCATCAACCAGGACCCGGCCGCCGCCCGGACCGTATCGCTCAGCTACGCCGGGTACTCCCCCGCATCGGCCGCGCAGGTGCTCACGTTCGGCAACGGTGACACGGCCATCGCCACGACCACGGGTACGGCCACGTCGGCGACCCTGCCGCCGTACTCCCTGACCACGCTGATCCTGCACCCGTCCGGGTCGGTCGCCGGGCCGGCCGCGCCCGGCCAGCCCACCGCCTCGGCCGTCACCGACCGGGCCGCCACAATCTCCTGGCCCGCGTCGTCGGGTGCCGTGAAGTACGAGCTGTACCGGCAGAACGGCACCACCAGCGAGCAGTGGGGCGAGACGACCGGCACGTCGTTCGCGGTCGGCAACCTCACGCCGGGCACCCGGTACACGGCCAATGTCGTCGCCCGCGACGGCGCCGGCCGCGTCTCCTGGGCCTCGCCGCCGATCACGTTCCAGACCGGCACGCCGGCCTCGTCGGACTGCGCGGTGACGCTCACCGACGCGAGCAACTGGGGCAACGGCTTCGTCGGCAGCGTCGACATCACCAACAACGACACCAACGCGATCGACAGCTGGACGCTGACCTTCAGCTGGCCCACGACCTGGCAGCAGCTCAGCAGCGGCTGGAACGGCACCTGGAGCCAGACCGGCCGGACGGTGAAGGTCAGCAACGTCGACTGGAACCAGAAGATCGCACCCGGCGCCACCATCAACGTCGGCTTCGTCGGCTCCTACTCGGGCCCGAACGTCGCCCCCACCCTCTTCACCCTCAACGGCAAACCCTGCACGACCCGCTGACTCCGCCACCGGATCGGCCTTACGTACCGGACTCCGCGCGGAGTCCGGTACGTAAGGCGCACCGGGGTCACACCGTGAGCACGACCTTGCCGGTCGCGTGTTCCGTCTCCAGGTAGCGGATCGCGGCCGCGGCGTCGGACAGCGGGTACGTGCGGTCGATCACCGGAGTGACCCGGCCCGACTCGATGAGCTCGCGCATCGTCGCGAGATGCGCCCGGCTCGGCTTGTAGTGCGGCAGCAGGATCCGGTGGCTCGCGAAGCGGGACGCCAGGGTGCCCCGCAGGATCAGGCCCATCGGCCCGAACATGCTGCCGCCCTTCGACACGCCGCCGCCGGACAGCACCAGCGTGCCCGCCGGGGCGAGCGCGCGCCGCAGGTCGCCCAGCGACCGGTTGCCCACCAGGTCGAGCACGAGGTCGTAGTGTGCGTCGCCGCGGGCGAAGTCCTCGCGGGCGTAGTCCACGACCCGGTCGGCGCCGAGGGCGAGCGCCTGGCGGGCGTTGCGGGCGCTGCACACGGCGGTCACGAACGCGCCCCGCGCCTTGGCGATCTGGATCGCGAACGTGCCCACGCCGCCGGACGCCCCGTTGATGAGGACGCGCTGTCCCCCGGCCACGTCCGGCAGGCAGTCCAGGGCCGTACCGGCGGCGAGCGGCACGGCGGCCGCCTGCTCGAACGTCAGGTTGGCCGGCTTGCGGTCGACCTCCTCGGGGCCCGCGCACACGTACTCGGCGAACGCGCCGTTCGTCTCGCCGTACACCTCGTCACCGGGGCGCAGCGAGGTCACGTTCGCACCGACCGCCTCGACCACGCCCGCGAAGTCCGTGCCCTGCACCGGCCACTTCGGACGCCTCAGCCCGATCGACAGCCGGGCCAGGTACGGGTCGCCGCGCATGACGTGCCAGTCGCGGGCGTTGAGCGAGGCCGCGCGCACCCGCACGAGCACGTCGTCCGCGCCGGGCACCGGAATGTCGATGTCGTCGAAGCGCAGCACGTCGGGTGCGCCGTACCTGTCCTGAACAATCGCCTTCATGTCATCGATGGTGGCCGCGCGGGCGGCGCGAAACCTCGGTCCGGGGACGGGAAATTCGGGCGTACTTTCAGCCACCCGGCCGCACGCGCTGCGTCTCGTACGCCCACATGGCGACCTCGACGCGGTTGCGGGCGCCGAGCTTGGCCATGAGGCTCGCGATGTGCGTCTTGACCGTGCTGAGGCTGATGAAGAAGTCGTGCGCGATCTCGCCGTTGGTCCGCCCGCGCGCGACCGCGTGCAGCACCTGCTCCTCGCGTTCGGTCAGTGGCTCGACCGGCTGGCGCGGCGCGGCGGCCGGCGCGGCGTCGGCGAAGGCGCTGAGCAGCCGGGTGGTGACGCTCGGCGCGATGAGCGCGTCGCCGTTCGCGGCCGCGTGCACGGCCTGCGCCAGCAGCGCGGGGCCGGCGTCCTTGAGCAGGAACCCGCGCGCTCCGGCGCGTAGCGCCGCGTAGACGTACTCGTCGAGGTCGAAGGTCGTGATGACGACCACCGCGAGCGGGTCCGCGACGGCCGGGCCCGCGAGACGGCGGGTCGCCTCGATGCCGTCCATCACGGGCATCCGCACGTCGAACAGGCAGACGTCCGGCCGCAGCCGCTCGGCCACCTCGACGGCCTGACGCCCGTCGGCGGCCTCGCCGATGACCTCGATGCCCGGCTGCGCGTCGAGGATCATCGACAACCCGGTGCGGACGATCTCCTGGTCGTCCGCGACAACGACCCGCACGCTCACGCGGTCGCTACCCGCGGCAGGATCGCCGTGACCGTCCAGCCGCGGTCCGGGTTCGGGCCCGCCTCGCAGGTGCCGCCCAGCAGGCCGGCGCGCTCCATCATGCCGACCAGGCCGTACCCGGGACTGGCCGGGCGGCCCAGGCCCGCGTCGCCGTCGTCGCTGACCCGCAGGCGCACCGCCCGGGCGTCGGCGGCCACCCGCACCTCGATGCGCGTGGCGTGCCGGGCGTGCCGGCGGGCGTTCGTGACGGACTCCTGGGCGAGGCGGTAGATCGCCGCGCCGACCGGCGGCGGCAGGTCGTCGAGGTCGCCGACGAGCTCCACGTCGACGAGCGGCCCGCCGGTCGGCGCCCCCGCGAGCTGGGCCAGGTCGTGCACACGCGGGCCGGGCGCGCGCTCGGCCGGGTCGGTGCCCCGCAAGGCGCGGACCATGCCGCGCATCTCGGCGAGCGTGCGCGACGCCTCGGCCTCGATGACGCGCAGCGCCTCGACGGCCGCCTCGGGCCGGGCCGGCGCCGTCGCGAGACCGGCTTGTGCCCGGATCGCGATGGCCGACACGTGATGGGCGACCGTGTCGTGCAGGTCGCGGGCGATGCGCTCCCGTTCGAGCAGCTTGACCTGGTCGAGTTCGCGTCCCCGGGCCCGGGCGCGGTAGCGCAGCGCGGCGGCCGACGCCCCCGCTGCCGTCAGTACGACCAGGCCGCCGATCGTGTCCGTCACCGTCAGTTGGCCGAGCGCGAAGGAGACCGTCAGCTTGGTGAGGACGGCGGCCGACCCGATGACAAGCTCGCGCCCCGAACCCCACCGGACCAGCGCGTACAACAGGATGAGCAGGAAGGCGAGCGCGTTGAGCTGCGGGTCGCCGCCGATGACGAGCCCGACCGCCTCGCACGCGCCGAAGGCGATCGCCGCCATGAGCAGCGGGCTGGTCCGCCGCCACAGCAGGGTCGGCGCGATCGCGACCGCCAGGCCCACGACGAGCGGCCGCCACGGCAGGTCGGGCCGCAGGGCCCCCTCGACCAGGGCGCCCGCCACGACGGCGGCGACGAGCACCCAGTCGCGCCACACCCGCGCCGGCGCGCCGGGCGCGCGGGGCTCCTCCCACAGTGAGCGCAGCATGGCGTCGATGGTACGGCGCACCGCCGCCGACCGGTCAGTCCTGACGCCGGGCGACCTGCTCCGCGATCAGCACGCTCGCGACCAGCATCGCCACGGCGAACGCGCCGAACGCGGCGATGGGCGCGAGCATGCGCCCGGCCGGCTCGGGGCCCGACAGCAGCGTCATGACCGGGCTCACCGGCGGCACCGGCGGGATCATCGTCAGCGCCCCGATGGCCGCGAGGCTCGCGAACACCGCGTACCCGGCCTTGGGAATGACGACGCGCGAGCAGAGCAGCCCCACCGCGACGCCGGCCACCCCGCACACCAGCTGCGCGAGCGCGCCGACCGCCAGGTCGGCGGCCGTGACCGTGTGCGTGCCCGAGAAGGCCGGGTAGGCGACGCCGATCGCGGTCAGCCCGCCGGCGACAACCGTGGCGGCGAGGGCGTTCGCCGCCAGGACGCGGCGCTGGCCGCCCGCCGCGACGACCGTCATCGACCGCTGCGCACGGTCCTCGGTGTTGACGATCGCGACCGTGAACCACAGTCCGCACACGAACTGGGTGAGCGCGCACGCCGAGTAGGTGCCCGTGATGGGGCCCAGGTCGTTGGTGGTCAGCACCACGATGGCCGTGCCGAACAGCACGAACGGCGCGATGTAGGCCTGGCCGCGCACCAGCATCGACAGCGAGTACCGGGTCAGCGCGATCATCGGCGCACCGCCGCGACGGACCAGCCGTTGCGGATCGCGTGGAAGAGCAGCTCATCGCAGTACGGGTCGAGCACGGCCAGGGCGACCGACCCTTCGCCGACGGCCACGTCGACCACGCCGGGCAGCGTGGGCCAGTGCGGCGCCTCGGCACCGGCGCCGGCCGGCGTCAGCTCGACGTGCGCCACCCGGGCGCCCGCGTCGCCGGGGCCGGGTCGCGCGTGCAGGCGCCCGTCCACGACGCGGTAGACCGCGGAGGCGTTCGCGGCGACGACGGCCTCCCGATGGTCGGTGAAGACGACCGCGCCGCCCGCCCGGGCGGTCTCCTTGATCAGCTCGGCGAGCGCCTGGTGCGCGGTCGCGTCAAGGCCCGACCACGGTTCGTCGAGCACCAGCAGGCCCGGCGCCACCAGGAGCGCCTGGGCCAGCGCGACCTTCTGTGCGTTGCCCTTCGACAGCCGGCGAAGGCCGGTGCCGGGTCCGCCCACCAGGTCGAGCCGGTCGAGCAGCTCGCCCGCCCGCCGCGCGGCGGCGGCCCGGCCCAGTCCCCGGATGCGGCCCATGTGGGTCAGGTAGGCCCGCGCCGAGATCCGGCCGTGCGCCGGGAAGCGCTCCGGCACGTACCCGACGACGTCCGGGCGACCGGCGACCGTCCCGCTGGTGGGCAGCGAGAGCCCCACAAGGATCTTCAGCAGGGTGGACTTGCCACAACCGTTGGCGCCCGCGATCCCGACGACCTCGCCGGGACGAACGGCGAGGCTGACGCCCGCCAGCACCGGGGCGGACGCGGCGTAGCGCTTCGTGACCTCCCGCAGTTCGGTGCCGCTGTCCTCCCCCATGGCGGGCATGGTAGCGGCGAAGCCGGGCGCGCATCACCCGCCGCAGCCGTGGCCGGCGAACGTTGAGCCTCGCGGGGAAGCGCGCCCGGCCGGGCGCGCTTCCTCATCGGTTAGGGATGACTACCGCCACCAGTAGCCGCCCCACGGGTACCAGTAGCCGTGTCCGTAGCCGTACCAGGGCCGCCAGTAGCCGCCCCAGCCCCAGCCCCATCCCCAGCCCCAGCCGTCGTGCGTGGTGACCGAGACGTTCTGGGTCTCCTGCACGGGCTGGGTCGCGCTGGGCGCGGCCGCTGCCGAGCCCGCGCCCAGACCGAGCGCGAACAGGGCACCAACAAGAACAGTGAAGAGTCGGATCCGAAGGCGTGACATGGTCCTCCCCCTTCGTGACGAACACCAGTCCTAATCGGATCAGTCGTGAATACCTGTCACATGTGAATGGCATCCGGGTGGGATGCCACCTCTAACGCTACGCAGTTTTTGAACTACGTTCAGCAGTACGCGCACATCGCGTGCCGAGCCGCTTCCTAGACGAGGAACGGGATGAGCGCCCGACGCTGCGGCGGATAGTCCGGGAACCGGTCGTGGTACCAGCGGTGGTTGGACACGGCGCGCGGCGCCAGGTTGGCGGTCGTGTAGAGCGCGAACGCGAGCCCGGCCGGCGACCAGGTGGCCAGCGCCCAGCCGAACCATTCCACGATCTCGCCGAGGTAGTTCGGGCACGACACCCAACGGTAGAGCCCACCGCGCGGGATCCGGTAGCCGCCGCCGGCCGCGCGCAGGCCGCGCAGCTTCCGGTCGGCCCACAGGTTGACCGACAGGCCGGCGAGGAACACCGGCGCGCCCAGCAGGAAGCGGGGGTCGGTGAGCCAGCCGACGGGATAGTCGCCGAGCGACGAGATCCACTTCGCGTTGAGGTACGCGTTGAGCACGTTGAACGCGATCGCCATGGCCATAATGCTCAACGGCATCCGTGCACCGCCGCGCAGCAGGAACGGGTACACGAAGCTGCGCTGCACGTAGTGCAGTTGCCACAGGCCCAACAGGATCAGCGGCACCAGCTCGGCCCGCCGCTCGCCGGCGAGGTAGACGCCGAGGAACAGCAGCGACGCCGGCGCCTCCATGACCAGCCACCCGACGCGCGCCGGGACGGTCGGGCCCCAGCCGACGCGGCCGTGGCGGCCGTACGGGGCGGTGATGAACAGCAGCCCGACCGCCGTGGCCACGGCCAGCCCGATCTCGACCAGCACCAGAAGGGCATACGAGCCGGACATAGCGGGAGTCTAGCGGCGCGGCGGGGCGCCGGAAACGGCGTGATCACCGGAAACTGGTCCCATGGGCGACCACGTCATGGTCTTCGCGCCGGCGCCGCTGCTCACGGTGACCATCGAGCAGCCGAGCGGCGACCCGGAGCTGCACGTGCATCCCGGCGGGCAGGGCGTCTGGCAGTCCCGCATGATCGCGGCCCTGGGCGGGTCCGTCGTGCTGTGCGCGGCCGTGGGCGGTGAGATCGGCAGCGTGCTGCACAACCTGTTGGCCGGCGAGAACGTGACCGTGCGGGCGGTCGTCCGCGAGGTCGGCAGCGGGTGGTACGTGCACGACCGCCGCGAGGGCGCCCGCACGACCCTGGCCGAGCACCCGGGCGCGCCGATGAGCCGGCACGATATGGACGAGCTCTACAGCGTCACGCTCGCCGAAGGGCTACGCGCGGGGGTGAGCGTGCTCAGCGGCCCGGCCGACCAGGCGGTCATCGACGCGGACGTCTACCGGCGCCTGGCGGCGGACCTCACCGCGAACAGCGCCCGCGTCGTCGCCGACCTGTCCGGCGACCTGCTGACCGCCGTCCTCGCCGGCGGCGTGACGTTCCTCAAGGTCAGCCACGAGGAGCTGCTGCGCGACGGGCGGTCCCGCGACGACTCCGCGGCGGCGCTCGGCGAGGCGGCCCGTCGCCTGCGCGCCGAGGGCGCCGGGTCCGTGCTCATCAGCCGGGCCGACCAGCCGGCGCTCGCGCTGCTCGACGACGAGCTGGTGGAAGTGACCACGCCGCCGTTGCAGGTGGTCGACCATCGGGGCGCCGGGGACTCGATGACCGCCGGGGTCGCCGCGGTGCTGGCCCGGGGCGGCGACCTGCGCGAGGCCGTACGTACGGGCGCGGCTGCCGGCGGGGTCAACGTCACCCGGCACGGGCTGGGCACCGGGCGGGCCGAGGCGGTGGCGGAGCTCGCGGGCCGGGTCACGCTGACGCCGGCCGGCGAGGGGTAGGGACCGGTGATGACCCGCGTACTCGTCACCAACGACGACGGCATCGCCGCGCCCGGCATCCGCTGGCTCGCGCAGGCCGTGGCAGACCAGGGCTTCGACGTGACCGTGGCGGCACCCCAGAGCGAGTCCAGCGGCACGAGCGCCGCCCTGACCGCCGTGACCGTCGAGGGCCGGGTGGCCGTCGAACGCACCACGCTGGGCGACGTACGGGCGCTCGCGGTGGCCGCCTCGCCCAGCTACATCACGCTGCTGGCCACCCTGGGGGCGTTCGGTCCGGTGCCCGACGTGGTGCTGTCGGGCGTCAACCGGGGCGCCAACGCCGGGCACGGCATCCTGCACTCCGGCACGGTCGGCGCCGCCCTGACGGCCGCCATGAACGGCATCCGGAGCATGGCCGTGTCGCTGGACGTCCTCTCCCCCGCCGCCGGCAGCGCGGCGAGCGGCGGGGCGGCCATCGCGGCGCTCGACACGGTCGACGACGAGACCCGGCACTGGGGCACGGCCGCCGACGTGGCGTGCCGCCTGCTGCCCTGGCTGCTGTCCGCGCCCGAGCGCACCGTGCTCAATGTCAACGTGCCCGACGTGCCGGCCGGCGAGCTGCCCGGGCTACGCCAGGCGACCCTCGCCCCGTTCGGGCAGGTGCAGATGGCGGTCGCGGAGTCCGGCCACGACTACGTGCGGGTGGCCATGGAGGAGTCGGGCGCCCGGCAGATCCCGGGCAGCGACCTGGCCTTGCTGGCGGAGGGGTACGCGGTGGTCACGCCCGTGCGGCTGCTGGGGGCACAGGCGGATGTCACCGTGGACACCGCCGTGACGTGACCGGCTCGGGACGGGTGCCGTGCGACCCCTATGATCCGTCCGGAGGTGGGGAGGATGGACACGCGGGACCACGAGGCCACGCTGCCCTGGATGCGCAAGGGAACCACGGTCTTCGAGGACGCGGTCGCCCGCCTCGACGATGCCGGGTTCGCCGCGCCCAGCCTGCTGCCGGGGTGGACGCGTGCCCACGTCATCGGGCATATCGCCCGCAACGCCGACGGGCTCGCGCGCCTGGCCGCCTGGGCGGAGACCGGCGTCGAGACACCCATGTACGCCAGCCCGGAGAGCCGCGACACGGAGATCGAGGCCTCGGCCGCCGTGGCGCCGGCCGCGCTGCGCGCCGACCTCGTCGCGTCCGGGGCCCGGCTGGACGCGGCGCTCGACGGGCTCGCCGGGGACGCCTGGGACGCGCCCGTGCGCACGCTCCGGGGCGAGCTGACCGCCGCGGAGATCCCGTGGCTGCGGGTGCGCGAGGTGTGGCTGCACGCGGTCGACCTGGCCACCGGCGTCGGCCTGGACGACCTGCCGGCGCCGCTGATCGACGCGCTGATCACGGACGTCGCCGACCGGCTGTCCGAGAGCCCGGACTGCCCGGCCGTGCTGCTCGTACCGCTCGATCGTGGTGAGACGGTCCGCTTCGGACCGGGTGCCACGGAGCCCGTCGAGGTCACGGCTACCGCCGCGGACCTGCTCGGCTGGGTTACGGGCCGCAAGCCCATCCCCGACCTGCCGGTAACGCTGCCCCGCTGGATCTGAGAAGGTTGTGGATTCAGGAGGTCGCGATGGCGGCCAACGAATCCACAACCCTCCCCGCGAGCGTGGTCAGGCCGCCACACAGACGGCGAACGCGTGCACCAACCAGCTACTACTGGTGCCCGTGTCGTCCTCGGTGGCGCGCACGGCGACGAACTCGCTGCCCTGGTAGGACCCGGGCCTCACGTGGTGGATCGACACCGCGCCGTAGTCCGGATACAGGCTCGCCCCGCCGCTCAGCACCCGCTTGCCCGCCGGGCAGGCGGTGGTGAGCTGCTTGTCGGCCGACGTGGACGTGGTCTGCTCCGAGACGATCTCATGGCCGGGCAACGGCTCGGCGCACACGGCGTACACCGTGAGGCTCCAGATGGTCGTGGTGCCCCAACGGTTCTCGTCGGCCGACGCGAGGATCGCGCCGGACGCCGGAATCACGGAGGTGAGCAGCACCTCGCCACCACCACCGCTGATCTCGGCGCCGCCGCCCAGCAGCTGCTTGCCGGCCGGGCACGCCGCCTCCTCGACGCGCCAACCGGTGCTCGACGCGTCGCCGCTGACGACGACCAGCTCCCACCCGGGCGGCGCAGTCGCGCAGACCGCTTCCGTCCGGACGTACCAGTCGCCCGTGAAGCCGGTCACCGCCTCGTACGCGACGACCCGGACCGAGTTGTCCGTGAGCCGCACCTCGGCCACGTGAACCTCGCCGCCGGGCACGCCGCCCAGCGACCAGCCGGACCCGATGACCTTCTTGCCCGACGGACAGATGACCGTCGCCCATTTCACCGCCGCCGACGACTCGCCGCTGTTCGCGCTCACCATCGTCAGGCCGGGAATGGCGGCCTGTGCGGGCGGGGCGCCGACGAGCACCGCGGCGAGGACGATGACCGCGGTCGCGGCGGCCATCCGCCGCGACCGGAACCAGGTCGTCATGTCGTCGCGCAGATCGCGTACGTGTCGATGCGCCAGAAGGCGGACCAGCCCAGGTCGTCCTCCTGGCCGGACGCCGTGACGAAGTTGCTGCCGGCGTAGATGGTCGGGGTCATCGCCTCGATCGACACCCTGCCGTCGTTCGGGACGACGACCGCGCCGCCGCCCAGCACGCTGGTGCCCGCCGGGCACGACGCCGTGTTGCTCTTGTTGGCCGACGTGGTGCTGCCGATGTCCGCCACGATCTGGTGCCCGGCCACCGGGTCGGCGCAGATGGCGTGGGCCCGCAGGTTCCAGATGTTCGTCGAGCCCCAGCCGTCCGTGTGCCCGGAGACCGCGACGAAGTTGGTCCCCGGCAGCACGCCGTCGAGCAGCACCTGCCCGCCGCCGCCGACGACCTCGCCCGCCGCGCCGAGCAGGTCCTTGCCCGCCGGGCAGACCGCCAGCATCACCCGGTCGGCGGCGGTGGTCGTCGACGTCGTCGTCGTCGAGACGATCTCCAGGCCCGGCAGCGGGTCGGCACAGACCGCCCTGGCCGCCACGTACCAGCTGCCGGCGAACCCGTCCTGATCCTCGTAGGCGACGACCTCCACGGTCGTGGCGGTCGGCCGCACCTCGGCCACGTGCACCCCGCCCGTCGCCACGTACCCGAGTGACCAGCCCGTACCGATCACACGCTTGCCCGCCGGGCACGTGGCGACCACGGACTTGATCGAGGAGCTGCTCGCCCCGCTCTGGCTGATGATGATCTCCAGTCCGGGGACGGCCGCCTGCGCGGGCGCGGCCGAGGCCAGCACCACCCCTGTCGTACTGATCATCACGACCGCGACCGCGCTGATCACTTTCTTCATCTCGTGTCCTCACTGCCGTCGCCCGGCGCCTGCCGCCGGGACGAGAGCCAGTCTCGGAACGGGCCTCACGGTGGTGTCACGGTCGGCTCATGGACGCGCCACTATCCGCTTCCCGTCGCCGCGTTGCCCGACGCCCGGCGACTGCCCATCGTGGACGGTGTCACCGGGCGGAAGGGGATCCGTGCGCACGCCACCCGAGTCGCTGGGCCGCTGGCGGTGCCTGCTGCTCGTCGCCGGGCCCGGGTACGGCAAGAGCACGGCGCTGCGATCCTGGCTGCCGGCGGGTACGGCGTACTGGCTGACGGGGTGGAGCCTGGCCGACGCGGTGCCGGCGGCGCCCCACCGCGGCGAGCAGGGCGGACCTCGCTGGCTGGTCCTCGACGACGTGCCGCAGCTGACCGATGAGCAGTCGGCGCGGCTGCTGAGCCGGGCGGGCGAACTGCCGGGCGCGGCCGGCCTGGCGATCGCGTCGCGCTGGCCGCTGGGCGGGGCGGTGTCGCGGCTGCGCGGGCGCGGGCTGCTCGGCCGGATCGGCCCCGACCGGCTGGCGATGAGCGCGGATGACGTGGCCGCCCTGCTGCGCGACGAGCACGACGTGTGGGACACCGCACTGGCGGAGCGGCTGCACGAGGCGACGGGCGGCTGGCCCGCCCTCGTCCGCCTGGCCGCGGAGAACGACGAGGACCTGGTGGAGGCGCTCGCCGAGCCGGGCAGCCCGGTGGCCGAATTCCTGATCGAGGAGGTGCTCGCGGCGCTGCCCGGGCCGGCCCTGGGCCTGCTGCGCGACGCGGCCGCGATCGGGCCGGTGAGCGCGGACCTGTGCCGGGCGCTCGGTCACCGGCGGGCCGAGCCCACCCTGCGGCTGCTCGCGGACACCGGGCTGGTGGTCCCGGCCGGTGGCGGGCGGCACCGGGTCGTGCCCGTCGTGGCGGCTGTGGCCCGTCGTGGCCGGACGCTGCCGCCCGCCCGCGCCGACGCGGCGGCCGCCTGGTTCACGGCGCATGGTCCGCCGTTGGCAGCCGCCCGCGCCCTGCTCGCGGCCGGCGACGAGGCCGCCTGCGCACGCATGCTGACCGGGCACGGCGAGCGGATCCTCGCCGAGGGCGGCGCGGCCGGGTACGTGGCGCTGGTGACCGCGCTGCCCGAGCGGCTGCGCGACGACCGGATCCGGCTGTTCTGGGGCGACGCGCTGCGCGCGACCGGCGACCCGGTCGGGGCGCTCGCGGTGTTCAGCAGCCTGACCACGGACGACACCTGGGACCCGGGGCTGGCGTGGCGGGTCGGGATGGTCCACTACCTGCGCGCCGAGCCGATCGCCGCGCTGGCTGCCTTCGAGCGCGGTGACCTCGACGCCGGCAGCCCGCTCGACCGGGCGCTGCTGCTCGCGTGGGCCGCGTCCGCCCACTGGATGCTCGGCCGGCCGGAGGCGGCCGACTACGCCGCCCGCGCGCACGAGCAGGCGCTCGCGGCCGGCGACGACCGGGCGCTCGCCGCCGCGCACGTGGCTCTGGCCCTGGCCAGCAAGCTGGCCGGCGACCCGGCCGCGGTGATCCACCATTACGACCTGGGGCTGCGGGCCGCCCGTCAGGCCGGCGACGAGGTCACCGCCGCCCGGATCCTGATCAACCAGACGCACGAGCAGCTCGCCCGGGCCCGCTACCCGCAGGCGCGCGACCTGGCCGCCCGCGCCGTGCGGGCCGCCGCGCGGGGCGGCGCGGCCGGCATGCGGGTCGTGTCACTGTGCAACGAGGCGGAGGCGCTGGCCCGGCTGGGTCGCTTCGACGAGGCCGTCGACCGGTACGAGCGGGTGGTGCCCATGTGCCGCCGGATGGGCTCCCGCCGGGGCGCCACCGCCCTGCTCGCGCTCGGCGACGTGCACCGGCGGCGTGGCTGGCGGGAGCAGGCCATCGCGGCGTACCAGGAGGCCGTGCGCGACGCCCGCGACGGCGGCGAGCGCCAGGCCCTCGTACCGGCGCTGGCCGGGCTGGCCCGAACGCTGGCCACTGTGGACGGTGCCGAGGCGGTCGCGCTGGCCGACGAGGCGGTGTCGCTGGCATCCGGCGCGGAGCTGATCGCGGCGCTCGTCGCGCGGGGCTGGGTGGCCCACCACGCCGGCGACCACGCCGAGGCGGTCCGCCTGGCCCACCGCGCGGCCCGCGATGCGCGCGGCCGGGGCGAGCGGGCGTGGCTGGCCGAGACGCTGGAGCTGCGGGCGGCGGGCGAGCCCCGGCCCGGCGACGCCCGCGACGCCCTGCGGGAGGCCGGCGACATCTGGCGCGCGGCCGGCGCGGTCATCGACGCCGACCGGGTCGCCGCGTCGCTGGCCGCCGTGCCCGGTGCCGGGCCGGAGGCGCGGATGGAGGGGGCGCGGGCCCGCGCCCGGCTGGCCGCCGCGGGCGTCGCCCCGACCGCGCACGCGCTGCCGCTGGCGTGCGCGCAGTGCCCCGGGCCGGCCGTGCGGGTGCGGGTGCTGGGCCGGTTCGAGGTGCACGTGGACGACCGGCCCGTACCGGCCTCGGCGTGGCAGTCGCGCAAGGCCCGGGATCTGGTGCGCGCCCTGGTCGCGCGGCGGGGCCGCAGCGTGTCCCGCGAGGAGCTGGTGGACCTACTGTGGCCGGGCGACGACCTGGAGCGCGCGGCGCACCGGCTGTCCGTGCTGCTGTCCATCGCCCGCACGGTGCTCGGCGAGCGGGCCCTGCTGGCCGGCGAGGGCGGCGTGGCGCTGGACCTCACCCAGGTCAGCGTGGACGTGGAGGAGTTCCTCACCGATGTCGGCCACGGCTGCCGGCTCTACGAACGCGGCGCGCCGGACGACGCCCGGGCGGTGCTGAGCGCGGCCGTGGCCGGGTACGCCGGTGACCCGTTCGACGACGAGCCGTACGCCGACTGGGCGGCGCCGCTGCGCGACCAGGCCCGCGAGGCGTACCTGCGGGCCCGGCGCACCCTGGCGAGGATCGGTCGTCGCACGGGCGCGGCCCTGGACCACCTGCTGGCGATCCTGGAACGCGACCCGTACGACGAGGGCGCGCACCGGGCGCTCGTCGACACGCTCGTGGCGGCCGGCCGGCACGGCGAGGCGCGCCGGGCGTTCGACCGCTACGCGTCGGCCATGCGGACGATCGGCGTGCCGGGCCCCGATCCGGCGCTGCTGGCATCCGTCACGCAGATGACCTACCGGTGACGGCGGCCCGGCACACCCACCACGCAGCGCTGTCAGACGGCGTTCGCCAACGCGTTCGTGACCGGTTCGGTCCACCGCTGCGCGACGAGCAGGCCGGCGAGCACGAGGCCGGCGAGCACCAGCCCCACGTTGCCGAGCCGGCGCGCCATCCGCCCGGGCACCTTGCCGGGAGCCACATAGGCGACCAACCTGCCGACCAGGACGCAGGCCGCGATCACGGCCAGCTGGCCGAGCTCGATGCCCACGTTGAAGGCCAGGATGCCGCTGACCGAGCTGACGTCGGCCTGCTGCAACCGGGTGGACAGGCCCAGCCCGTGGATGAGGCCGAACACGAGCACCGCCGCGCCGAACCACCGCCAGTGGGCCGGCGTGCGCGGCCGGGCGAACAGGCCCACGACGCCGACGAACGCCACGCTCAGCGCGATGATGATGTCGACGCGGCGCGGGCTCACGCTGACCTCGGCCAGGGTGGCCGCGATCAGCGTGACGCTGTGGCCCAGCGCGAACAACGAGATCAGGCCAGCCGCGCGGCGGACCTGCCCGGCCAGCAGCACCACGCCGAGGGCGAAGAGCAGATGGTCGAAGCCGAGCACCATGTGCTCGACCCCCATCCAGAGGAACTCCGGGATGCTGTCGCCGGTACCGGTGATGTCATGCGCGGCGGCCGGCGTCGCCGCGCCGAGCAGCAACGCGCCGATGACGAAGAAGAACGCGAGGAATCGGGCTGACACGCCTGATCCTTCCTGTGAAATGCGGGTCGGTGTCAGGACAGCGTGACCGTCGCCGTCACCCGCTGGGTCGGCGCACCCGGATAGGCCACGTCGACCGCGATCGTGACCGTGCCGGTCGGCTTCCTCGCCGTCTTCCACGGCACCAGGTACGCGCGCGAGATCGGATCGTACAGCGGAGTGACCGGGGGCAGGGCCTGCGCGCCGGAGGCGGAGACCTTGACCTGGGTGAGGCCCGCGAGCAGCGCCTCGGCGAACGGGAGCGGGTCGCCCGCGGCGTCGGTCAGCCGGACGGTGACCGGCACGACCGAGCCGGCCCGCACCGTCGCGCCGGCGGCCGGCGACGCGATCGTCACCGCGTACCGGACGAGCTGGTTGACGGACGCGGAGCTGGCCAGCAGTGCGGAGCTGCCCGAGTAGACGGCGCTCACCGTACGGTTGCCGGCGGTGAGCGCGCTCGTCTCCAGGGTGGCCACCCCGTCCCTGACCGCGACCGGGGCGGCGAGCGGTCGGCCGTCCACGCTGAACCGCACGGTGCCTGCCACCGGTACGCCGGCCGGACCGCGGACCGTGGCCGTGAACCGCACCGGCGCGCCCCGCACCGACGGGGTCCCCGAGGTGGTCAGCGTCGTGACCGTCGCCGCCCGGGTCACGGTCGGCTCGAAACCCACCACGACCGGATCGTGGTCGCTCGTGCGGAACCGGTCCGGGGCGTACAGGGAGACGATCTGGCCGGCGCTCTTGAAGTCGGTCAGGTAGTCGAGCACGGACGGCTCGTCGGCGTTGTGGTGCGCGTCGGCGGCGCCGGTCACCTGCGGCACGGCGGTCGCGGACGCCAGCGCGTAGTCCAGGTAACCCCACTGCCCGTCGAACACATACGAGTACGCGTCGCCGCCGTGGTACTTCCTGATCAGGTTCGTGTAGCCGGCGGCCTCCAGAGCGGCGATCGGGTCCTCGCCGGCGTAGGAGTTCAGGTCGCCCACGATGAACACGTCCGGGTCGCCCACGCCCGGCACCACGGTCTCGGCCAGCCAGCGGGCCAGCTCGGTGGCCTGTGCCGTGCGGCGGGCGTTCCAGCAGCTCTGCCCGTCGCCCTGGTCGGCGTCCGGGCCGCTGGACGGGCAGGAGCCCTTGGACTTGAAGTGGTTCGCCACGACCGTGAACCGGCCGCCGCCCGGCGTGGTGAAGCCCTGGGCCACCGGCCGGCGCTCGTACAACGGGTCCTGGTTGACGAAGGTCGCGTTCCCCAGCGGGGTCACCGCCGCCGTGCGGTAGATGAGGCCCGCCTTGATGGCGTCGGTGCCCGCCGCGTCGGCCACGCCGGTGGCCGCGTCCGGGTCGACGAACGCCCACGTGCCGGCACCGTCGGCCGCGTTGAGGGCGTCGACCAGTGCCCGGACCGCGCTCGTCGGGCCGTACCCGTTGTTCTGCATCTCCATGTAGCCGATGACGTCGGCGTCGAGGAAGCGCAGCGAGGCGACCTCCTTCGCGAGCTGGCGCTCGTACTCGGCGGTGTCGCTCGCGCCCCGGCAGTCGGTGACCTCGCCCTGCGTGCCCAGCCGGCAGCCGCTGAACTCGGTGAAAAAGTTGAGCAGGTTGGCGCTGGCCACGCGCACCGACCCGGCGCCCGTCGCCGGCGGGGCCGCCGGGCGGTCGTTGGCCGCGACGAACGTGGCCGTGCCGCCGAGCGCGCCGACCGGCCGCAGCCGGAACGCGTTGCCGCTGGCGGCGTTGCCGGCCCAGGTGTAGGTGAGCACGCCCACCGGACCGGTCACCGTGTCGCCGCCGCGCAGCGTGTTGGCCGCCGACAGCGGCTGCCCGCCGCGGCCGAAGGCGATCGGATCAGGGTTCTGCGCGTTGGTCGCGTCGTCGATGATGAGACGGTTGCGGTTGTTGGCGGCCTGCGCCGCCGCGACCGCCGCCGTGTCGCTGGCGCGGAGGTCGGCCGTGGGTTGGCGCAGCCGCCCGCCCGAGGAGACCACGACCTGACCGAACCGGCCCAGCTGGAAGTGCTCGGTGACCGTCAGGGTCTGGGGGACCCGCACGAGCATCCCCTCGTACGGTTCCAGGTCCGTGACGGGCAGCGTGATGTCGGTCGGGCTCACGGTCGCGGTGGTGCCGCACGCCGCCACCCCACCGGTCACCGGCGTGAGCTGGGTCTGGCCCTGGAACTCCGACACCGCTCCCGTCACCTGGACCACGTCGCCGACCGCCACCGTGTCGGCGTTGGCGTTGAAAACGAAGACGCCGTCGGAGGTCGTCGCGTCGCCGTCGCCGGAGTCCTGCAGGTAGAAGCCGCGCAGCGCGGGGCTCGCGCCCTCGTAGTCGCCGACGACGGTCCCCCGGACGGTGACCGTACTGCCGACCATCGGGCTGGCCGCCCCGCCGCCCTGCACCACGCCGACGGCGACCGCGGCGTCCGTGCACGGCACGGGCGGCTGCGAAGGGCTGGCGCTGACCGTCGGCCCGACGGAAGTCGGCGCGGCGGACGTCGTCGGCGTCTGCGTCGTCGGCTCGGACGTCGTGGGCGGCGTCGTTGCTGTCGTTGGTGTCGGGGCGAACGCGACGCCGCGCAGCGCGGTGTTCGCACCCGGCGTGGCCAGGACGGTCGTCGTGGCCGCGAGCGGTGCGTCGAAGGCGGCCGAATCCGCCACTCTGACCAGCTGGCCGCCGCTCGCCGTCGTCGTGGCGAACAGCGTCGCGCCCGACCCCGTCACCGCACCGGTGATGCCCCGCGCACCCGCGCCGGCCGGCCGCACCGCACCACGCGCCGTCCAGGTGGTGCCGTCGAACGAGAACTTGAGGATGCCGCCGGCCGTGCTGTCGTCGGCGACGTACAGGGTGTCCACACCCGCGACCGTCGGGTCGCGGTCGAGCGCCGTGAACGCGTACGGGCTGGGGGCGGCCGCCGCCAACGCGGGCGTCTGGCCGCCGGTCGTCGGCAGGCCGGCCCCCACCTGGTAGACGCCGGTCGGCGCGCTGCCGGTCGAGACGTACAGCTGCCCCGCCACGATGCCGGCGACCCGCAGGTTCGTCGGCGCCGCGCTGTTGATCTGCGTCGACGCGGTGGCCCCGAACGGCGCGACGCGCACGCCGCCGGCCGACCCGACCGTCCATAACCGGCTGCCGTCGTCGGTCACCGCGCCGCGAAGGTTGCCCCCGCTGTACGCGTCGGCGAGCGCGGTCGACGTGTCCACCGCGCCGGCTCCATCGACCCGCGCGACGACGCGCGCGACCGTGGCCGCGTTCGTGCCCGCCACGGCCGGGGTACCCGGCTCGGCGTCGTAGCCGCCGAGCGTCAGGTAACGCCCGTCCACCGAGCGCGCGAGCGCGCCCTCAGTGGTCGCCGACCCGCTCATCGTCAGCGGCCGGTTGTCGCCACTGACCGCCGTGGGCAACGGCACGGACCGCACGAGCGACCCGGCCGGCGTGTACTCGTCAAGGAACGCCTCCGTGGCCGCCGAGCTGAGCGCGGCGTCTCCCGCGCCGACGCGCACCACGACCAGGTTGACTTCGACAAATTGCGCCGACGCAGCGGAGGCATTCACAACGATGACAGCGGTGGGAAGGGCGAGCACTGCGGAGACTGCGCCCACGAACCGACGACGACCCCAACGACCCACGGCACGAACCTCCACAGTGGGAGTGCTATTCCGGCACCGCCAACGTACGTGCTTTATGACCGCCCCGGAACCCTTCCGATCAGGATTCGCTCAGTGTTCAGAGACCCGGGATCAGCAGGTGGTCTCTCGAAGCAGCGGCAACGGTGACGTGAGCACGTCTACGACATGGCACATGCTCTGCTGGTTCTGCGCCCGTGAGTCATTGACCGGAAGAAAGCGTTAGAGTTCGGCAGTACCAGGAGAATTATTATGACCAGAGAAGCACCGCCAATTGCCGGCGAGAGCAGCCCCAGAGCGATATCGACGACAACCGGATACGGGGGGCGGCGACGCCTGCGAGGAAACGCCGAATGACATAGCGACGCCAGGAACGGCCGCGCGCTCCGCGAGAACGCCGGATCCGGCGGACTCCTGAAGGACTACCGTCCCGAACTTCGGCCTGCGGCTTCGGCGAAGAACGCTGCGTCAGCGGTGAATGAACGCCTCGCGTAGGCCGGCGATCGTGTCGTCGGCCAGGCCGAGCCCGTCGGTGAAGTAGCCCTCGACCGTGCCGTACCGCTGGCTCATCTCCTCGCGCGCCGCGTGCAGGTACCGCTCGCGGACACCGAACACCGGCATGAGCAGCTCCGGGTCACCGCCGCGCGCCGCGAACGCGTCGAACTTCGGTTGCAGGGCCGGCAGGAGCTGGGCGTTCGTGAGCAGGTAGTCGGCCATCACCAGGTCGTCGGGCACGCCCAGCAGCCACAGGAGCGCGGCGGCCGCCCAGCCTGTGCGGTCCTTGCCGGTCAGGCAGTGCACGAGCGCGGGCCGGCGGGCCGGGTCGGCGAGGTCGAGATACAGCGCCCGGTACGCGGCCCGTGCGCTGTCGGACGAGACGATCTGGCGGTAGGCACCCTCGAACATGGTCACCGCGCGGCCGTTGCTGAGCAGCTTGGCGGCCAACTGCGGGTCGGCGAGCACGTCGGACAGGGTGGCGGGCGCCGAGCGGACCGCGTCGGCGAGCACGTCGAGCGACACGTACGCCGCGCCGTCCGGCAACCGGTCGGGCGCCTGCTTCCGCTCGGCGGTCGTCCGCAGGTCGTAGATGGTCCGGATGCCGAGCGCCGCGAACGCGGCAAGGTCGGCGTCGGCCAGCCTGCTCAGGTCGACGGAGCGGTAGAACAGGCCGGCGCGCACGCGACCGCCGTCAGCGGTGGGCCAGCCGCCCAGGTCACGCAGGTTGGGGACGGACGAGATACCGATGGGATAACCGGGCTCCCCCACGCCGGGCGCCCCGGCGGTCACGGCGTTCTCCATGGGCGCAGCCTAACGGCTCATATCCCGACGCCAGCCCCGCCCGGGATCGGGCGGGGCCAACGTCGAGTGCTCACAGCGCGGTACAGGTTACCGACGGTGCCGTGTTCGTGCCATTCCAGGAGCCGAGGAATCCGAACGTGGTGCTCGCCCCGGCGCCCAGGGCGCCGTTGTACGACACGTTCGTCGCCGTGACGGCCGATCCGCTGCTCGTGATGGTGGCGCTCCAGAACTGCGTGACGGTCTGGCCGTTGGCGTACGTCCAGGTCACCCGCCAGCCCGTGATCGCCGCCGACCCGGCGGTCACCTTGACCTCACCCTGGAAGCCGCCCTGCCACTGGTTGACGACGGTGTACGCGGCGGAGCAACCACCCCCACCGGCGGGGCCTGAGGTCGGCGGCCGGGAGGTCACCGGCGCGGAGGTCGGCGGGCGCGTGCTGACCGGCGCGGACGTCGGCGGGCTCGTGCTGACCGGCGCCGAGGTCGGCGGGCGCGTGCTCACCGGCGCCGAGGTCGTCGCGGCCGCCGAGGTGGGCACGACGGTCGTCAGCCACGCGCCGCCGCTCGGCGAGTCCAGCCACGACATCCGCTGCTGCGCCCAGGTTTTGAGCTGCTGGACCTGCCCCTGCCAGGTGTTCGCGGTCGGCGTGTTGAAGGGCCCGATCATCTGGGTGGTCAGGTTCGGCCACCGGGTGAAGTTGCGCTGCGCGGCGGCCGTCAGCGGCGCGGTGATCTGGTTGACCCGCGCCTCGAACTGCGCGTTGGACAGGATGCCCTGGCGCAGCTGCGACCAGCGCTGCTTGATCAGGTTGACGAACGCCGGGTCCTGCATGAGCCGTTGGACCCAGTCGTTGGCGACCGGGGTGCGGGTCTGCTGGTACTGCCAACCGGATGTCTGGTTGTTCTGGAAGTACCCGCCGATGCCGAAGGTGAGGTCGTTGTCCCACACCGGCCCGGCGAACATCTTCTGGTCGCGGTCCTTGTAGAGGTAGAAGCTGCGCAGGTAGGCGTCCATGTCGCGGCCGAGCTCGTACAGGATGACCTGGTCGACGAACGAGTTCACGTCGATGTACGCGGCGTACCCGGTGACAGGGTCCGTGAAGGACGAGCTGTGCAGGGCGTCGGAGAAGCGCTTGATGTAGTTGGCGATCCACGTCCGCTGCTCGGGCATCACCGGGTCGGGGTCGCGCAGTTCGAGGTACTGCCAGCAGTTGGCGCCGCTGCACGGCACGGTCGGCTCCTCGGCCGCCTGCCACTCGAAGCTCATGAGGTACCCGCCGCTGATCTTCGGCTCGGTGAGGTCGTCCTCGTCGAGGCTCTTGAGGTCGAGGCGGTTCTTGTCGTTCTTGATGGTCTCCATGGCGACGTAGACGCCCTGGTAGTCGGCGGCGCTGACGGGCTGCGCGTCCGTGTTGAGGTACAGCTCCACGAACCGGTACCGGGGCGCCGGACGGCCCATGGCCCGGCTCAGGTCGAACATCAGCGCGTCGCGGATGAGCGACTTGTCGGCGAACGGCCCGCGCAGCACCCAGTCGCCGTCGGCGGGCATGCCCAGCAGCGGGTAGTTGGCGTCGTCGTCGGTGTTGTCGCGCAGCTCGACGCGCCACTGCTTCTTGTCGTACATCTGGCTGGAGTTGCCGCGCACGTGCACCGCGGCCCGGGTGGCGAGCACCGGCGCCCCGGCCAGCGTCGCCGACCCGCTGGTCGCCGGCAGCTCGATCAGCGCGGTGTCGACATAGTTCGCGCCCGGCACGCCCTTGCTGTATGTGTCGAGGATCAGCACCGGCAGGTCGTGCGATGTCGACACGTTCTGCGCGACGTAGAGCTGCGACCCGCCGGTGCCGCTCGCGGCCCCGTTCACGAACGCCTGCGCGCGCACCTGCGTGGTCCGGGTGATCTGGATCGGCGAACTGTAGACCGGCGAACTGGCCGACGGCAGCGACCCGTCGGTCGTGTAGCGGACCTGCGCGCCGGCCACCGCCGTGCTCAGCGACACGGACACGCTGCCCGTGAACGTGCCGCTCGGCGTGGAGAACACGATGTCGCCGGCCTGGTCAGCGGCGACGTTGGCCAGGGCGGGCGCGGCCAGCGGGGCGGCTTGCGGCGCGTCGGCCGCGATCGCCTGGGTCGTGGCGAAGCCAGCCACGAGTACAACGACGAGCCCGGCGGGCACGACCGTTTTCAGCAGGGATCTTCTCATGGGCGGATCACGTCCTTTGTGGTCGCTCAGAGCCAGCTGGTGGAGTGGGTGGCGACGGTGCGTCCGGCGGGCACGAAGTGCCGGCGCAGGGTCTGCCGCCACCGCGGGGCGGGCAGGTCGGGACGCAGGGCGGCCAGGCCCGTGGCGTACTTGGAGATGCGGGCGGGGCGGTGGCCCCGCCGCCAGAGGAGGCGGTCGGCCCACGACGCCGACGAGCCGGTCTTGGTCTCGATGATGGCCACGCCCGGCAGGAGAAGACGCCTGTTCGCGTCCTCCCAGGTGAGGTGGGTGTCGACCGTGACCCGGCTGCCCGAGTCCGGCAGGTACAGCGTGCTGCGCCGGTACCGGGTAATGAGGGTGGGGACGAACAGGGAGTCCGGGTCGACGGGCACGGCGCCGTCGGTGAGCGCGCCGCGCACGAAGGGCCGGCCGGGGTGCAGGGTGACCCGGTCGTCCCAGGCGTACGGGCACCGGTTCTTGACCGTGCTCCCGCGCTGCCCGGCGGTCTTGACCTCGAGCCAGCACTCGGCCGAGTCGAGGTACGCCCGCGTTCGGATCTTGAACCTACGGCGCCGCCGGTAGGCCGTCATCCGGTAGCTCGCGAGGTCCGGTGTGTCGAAATAGAGCGACTCGTACGCGAACGACCGCGCCCCGTCGATCTCCAGCACCCGAGCCCCGGTGGCCGCCTCGGCGAGCAGGGCCTCGACCTCGCTCAGCGGCACGACGTACTTGCGGTCGACCCGGGTCTGCAGCGCGGCGACCCGCAGCAGCTCGTCCAGCCCGATGGCCGACGGGTACCACAGTGGCTCGCGCACCGCCGTCGTGGTCACCGCGGGGCCCCGACGGATACCGGCACCCGTACGTTCGAGGGCGACTGCGAGTAGCGCACGTCCACCGTCGTCGTGTCGTTGACGAGGTCGAGGCGCTGTACGGTCGCCGCCCGCACCCGGGCGCCGAGGACCTGTTCGAGGTGGGCGATGAGGGCGACCCGGTCGGTGATGGCCGAGTCGAGCACGATGATCTGCTGGTGGTACCCGCGCAGCAGCCGCGGGTGGTCGCCGACGAACAGCACGACGAGCAGCAACACGGTGAGCCCGCCGGTGAGCCAGTTCGGCCCGCTGATGGCGCAGAGGATGCCCAGCGCGAGTGAGGCGAAGAAGTAGGCCACCTCGTGCTGGTCCAGCTCGGTGGAGCGCAGCCGGATGATGGACAGCACGCCCAGCAACGCGAGTCCCAGCCCCAGCCCGGCACCGCTGGAGCTCTGGCTGATGGCGCTCGCCACGGCCAGGACGCCGACGTTGACGCCCAGGTACGCGACGACGAGGTCCCGCCGGCGGTGTCGCGGGAAGTAGATGCCGAATACAAGCAGGCCGACCGCCACGATGTCGATCACGAAGGACCAGATCTGCGACAAGTCCGTCTCCCCCAGGCGAAGCGCGGGTATCGGTCAGGCATCCGTCAGGTGAACGGAAGCTTGCCCAGAGACTGTCATAGATCTATCGACATCTATCGCAAGAACGGAGTCGGACTATCGGCCGTTCGGTGGAGGACAGCCTGCGAGCGGCCCATAAATAGAACGGCGTTTCGAGTAACGATGAAAGTTCCCGACCAGGACGAACTCGCGAAGCGACTACGCGGTGGGCACCGCGCCGCCGGCCTGCCAGGTCGTCCACGGCAGGTTCCAGTCGCCGAACCCGTCCCAGCTCGGCATCGTCTTTCCGCCGGTGTTCGTGTAAACCGTTACGTCGCCGATGCGCACGAAGTCGAAGTACTTCTTGGCGTCGGACACCGTGAGGTTGGTGCACCCGTGGGAGGTGCTGCGCCGGCCGATGTTGCCGCCGTTCCAGCTCGCGGAGTGGATGAACTCACCCGAGTTCGTCACGCGCACCGACCAGGGCACCTTGATGTCGTAGTCGTCGCCGACCATCCGCTCCAGCTTGGACTTCTCCATCACGATCTTCGTACCGTTGAAGGTCGGCGTCTTGGCCGCGCCCAGCGAGACCGGGAAGGTGAACTTCTGCTTGCCGTCGGAGGTCACCACCATCCGCTTGGTCTTCCCGTCGATCTTGGCGATGTTCGCGGCGCCGGTCGACATGTCCAGCGTCAGGCTGTTGTCGAACACCCAGCCGGGGCCGCCCGACAGGCCCTCGACCGGCAGGTCCATCCGGATGTCGGCGTGCGCCGGCCAGTAGTCCTCCAGCCGGTAGTGCGCCTCCAGCGGGTATCCCTTGTAGATCGCGGACCTCTGGAAGTGCCAGGCGCCCTTGACCTCGCTGCCGTTGACGGTCACCTTCGTGGCCTCGGCGAACGGGCGCGCGTCCGTGATGGACGCCGACAGGTACGCGATGATCGGCATGCCGACGCCCCAGGTCGACCCGTCGCCCTGGAAGAGCCGCACGTGCACCGGCTTGCCCGACGGCGTGGGGGATTCGGTCGGCGCCGCGGACGGCGCGACGGAACCGGACGCGCCCGGCGAGGGCGACGACCCCTGTGTCCACTGGGCACCGGCACCGCCCCCACCGCACGCGGTGAGCAGGGTCTGCACGACGGCCAAGGCGACGAGCCCGGGCAGCACACGCTTCCACGTCACAGTCGACCCCTCCCCACGGTTGGCCTGCGACCAGCAACCCGATGCTACCCCCGCCCGCGCGGATCCAATCCGGTCGTCATGGCCGCCCATACCGCGTTGAGCTGCGGCGATACGCCGCCTGCCAGGTGGGCGTCGAATTTACGCGGGGTCACCCACGGGCGGTACGCCGCACCGTGATGACGGCCTCGCTGGCGTCGTCCGTCACGTCGACGTTGGCGTCCGCGGCGTGCCGGCTGACGGACGCGTCCCGCCGCGACCCGGCTGCCTCGATGGTCGCCCGGTTGCGGATCGTGCCCGGTCCGGCGACGCGCGCCAGCAGGGTGAGCCGCGCGGTGACACCGGTCGGCAGGTCCCCGATGGACCACCGTTGCCGGCCCGCGTCGAAGCGGCCGACGTTCGGCCGCGCCGACACGAAGACCAGGCTGGGCGGCAGCTGGTCGTGGACGGAGACCTCCGTGGCCGTGTCCGGGCCGTCGTTGGTCGCGACCAGGGTGTACCGGACGATGTCGCCGATCCGGTAGTCCCGCCGGTCGGCCCGCTTGACCAGGCGCGGGTTCGACAACGGCGCCGTGCCGACGTCGACCCGGTCGGTGTCGTTGGCCGGGTTGGTGTTGAAGTCCGGCACGCCGTTCGCGCCGCGCAGCCGGGTCGTACCCACCCCGTCCGTGGCCGCGTCCGCCGAGATGGTCGCCGGCAGGGCCCGCGGCCCGTGCGCCAGGACCCGCGCCGCGATCGTGAGCCGCTGCCGCTGGCCGGCGGCGAGGTCGCCCATGCCCGTCCAGGTGCCGGTCGCGGGGTCGTAGGTGCCCGCGGTCGCCGACGACGACTCGTGGCGCACGCCCGCCGGCAGCGCGCTCGTCACCCGTACCCCGGACGCGGTGTCGAGGCCCAGGTTGAGAGCGGTCACCGTGTAGTGGACGACCGCGCCGACGCGCGGCGTGGTGTTGTCGACCTCGACGAGAACGGCCGGGTCGGCCGTGAGGACCCGGGTGGTGACGGGTGCGCTCACCTGGTCCGCCAGCCCCTGCGAGGTCAGGCCCGGGTAGGCGGGGTTGCGGGCGCCGGAGCCCCGCTGTGATACCCGCACGGTCGTGGCGCCGTGGGTGAAGTCCGCCGCCGCGCACGTCCACCGGCCGTCGGCCGAGGCGGTCGCCTCGCACATGACGCGCAGGGCGGGATCGATCACGCGTACGGCGTCCCCCGGCCACGCCGTGCCGGACAGGCGGGTGCCCTTGTTGTCGTGCGGCAGCACGGCGGGCAGCGGGTCGATCGTGGGCGGGGTCCGCACGACGATGCGGGTCATGAGCAGCGGGCCCTGGCTCACGGGCAGGCCCAACCGGGCCGCCGCGTCCGCCAACCGGAAGCGCACGCCCACCCAGGTGTCGCCGGATGCGGGCACGTCGGCCGCGAACCACGACGAGGTCGTGCCGGACGCCTGTTCCCGGACGGCCGACGCGCGGCCCTCGGGCACCGGGCTGGCCCCCAGCTGCCGGGCCGTGGCCGCCTGGAACCAGATCGGGTCGGCGGACCACATGCGCAGGGTGCGGTCCGGCGCGCGACCGCACGTGCCCGTGCTCCGGGCCCGGATGGCGTGGGTCGCCGTGCCGGCGTTGACGAGCTGCCCCGGCAGGCCGGGCACGAGATATCCCTCGTCGACGCGGGGCGTCGGGCAGGTCGGCGAGGTGGCATCGGCGTGGCCGGCCGGCGTGGCCGCCCCGACGGCGCCGACGACCGCGCAGACGAGGATGACCGCCGCGACGGCCCGCCGCCGCGGCGCGGACGCGGGCGCGAGCCCGTGCGACGGGATCATGTTTGTCACGCTATACAATGAAATGCGTTCAAAAGCATTCTTTGTACGAACAGCAAGCGCCGTGTTCCGTGTCACACCTCTGGCTGTCACATCCGGCCGGCCCCCACACGTCGTGTGCGCATGAGCGAACGAATGAACCTCTTCGCCGTCGTTCCCGAGGGGTACGCGGCCGTCCGGACCCTGGAGACCTACGTGCGGTCGCGGGTCGAGCACCGGGTGCTCGAACTGATCAAGATCCGCGCGTCCATCCTCAACGGCTGCTCCTTCTGCCTCGACATGCACGCGCGCGACGCGCTCGCCGCCGGCGAGACACCGTTGCGGCTCATGGCCGTCGCGGCCTGGTCGGAGAGCCCGCTCTTCGACGAGCGGGAACGCGCGGCGCTGGCGCTCACGGACGCGGTGACCCGCCTCGGCGAGCACGGCGTGCCGGACGACGTCTGGGCCGCGACGCGCAAGGAATGGTCCGAGGAGGAGACCGCCGATCTCATCCTCGCCATTGCGATTATCAACACGTGGAACCGCATCGCCGTGACGACGCGCAAGCGCCCGCCGGCCACGTGAGCGGCCCGTCGCTGGACGCTGCCGACGACCTGAGCGCGCACCGGACGATGCTGTTCGGGCTGGCCTACCGGTTGACCGGCAGCGCCCACGACGCCGAGGACGTGCTGCAGGACGCCTACCTGCGGATGCGCCAGGTGGACCGCGCGGTGGTGCTGGAGCCGCAGCGGTACCTGACCCGGGTGGTGACCAGGCTCGCCCTCGACGTGCTGCGCGCCCGGCAGGCCCGGCGCGAGACCTACGTGGGCCCCTGGCTGCCGGAGCCGCTGCCCACCGGGCACGCCCCGGCGCCCGTGGGCCTGCCCGAGGAGATCGCGGTCCGCGACGACACCCTGTCCATCGCCGTGCTGCACCTCATGGAGCGGCTCAGCGCCCCGGAACGCGCCGTCTACGTCCTGCGTACGGCGTTCGGGCTCCCGTACGCGGAGATCGCGGAGGTCCTGGACCGCGAGCCCGCGCACTGCCGCCAGCTGCACCACCGGGCGGCGGCCGCGCTCGCGGCCGACCGCCGCCGCTACCCCGCCGACCGGCGCGAGCACGCCCGGCTGCTGGACGCGTTCGTCGCGGCGGCCCGCGACGCCGACCTCGACACGCTGCGTCGGCTGCTGCGCGCGGACGTGAGCGCGTGGTCGGACGGGGGCGGCCGGGTCAACTCGGCCCGCCGGGAGATCCGGGGCGCGGACAAGGTGGCCCGGTTCTTCGCGGCGATCTACAGCCGCGACCGCGGCGCGCTGGACGCCCGGCCGGTGGCGATCAACGGCGGCGCGGGCGTGATCGTGTCCCGCCCGCGGGGCGCCCACGCGCTCACCCTCGCGGTCACCGACGGCTCCGTGAGCGGCATCTACCTCATCAGCAACCCGGTCAAGCTGACCCGCCTGATGACCCCCCTACGCGGTACACGACAGGATGCGGGCACCGCCTAGAGTCAGGCATCATGGCGTGGCGTGAGGAAGACACAGCGGCGACGGTCGAAGGTGACGTCGTCGAGCTCACTGTTCCCGCCGAGCCGGCCTACCTCGCGGTCGTGCGCACCGCCACGGCTGGCCTCGCCGCCCGGCTGCGCTTCTCCACGGACGAGATCGAGGACCTGCGGGCCGCCGTCGACGAGGCGTGCGCCCTGCTGCTCGGCCTGCCGCCGGCCGCCGACGAGCCGTCCCTGACCTGCCGCTTCGACATGCACGACGACGGGCTCACCGTGGTCGTCGCGGCGCCGGCCGCCGCGGGCGCGCAGCTGCCGTCGACGTCGTTCGCCTGGCAGGTGCTCACGGCGTACGCGTCGGACGTGGCCGGCACGGCGCGCGACGGCACCGCCACCATCGCGCTGACCAAGTACCGCGCGCGGCGCTGACCCCACCGTCAGGCGGCCGAGACCGCGCAGACGGCGTCCGCGCTGTCCGGCAGGGGTCGCACCCGCTCGATGGCCTCCCGCAGGTGCGCCACGTGCCGGGCGGCGGCCCGCTGCGCCGACGAAGCGTCGCCCGCCGCCATCGCGTCGACGATCTCGTGGTGCTCCATGTCGACCCGGTCCCAGAAGGTCTCGCTGATCACCCCGGACAGCGAGTCCTCCGTCAGCGTCGGATAGAGCGGGTGGGCCATCAGCCGGGCGAGCGCGTTGCCCGAGGCCCGGATGACCGCGAGATGGAAGCGACGGTGCCGGTCGATGATCTGGGACAGCCCGTCCGGACGCGGCGCGAGCAGCAGGGCGCGGATGGCCTCCAGGTCGGCGTCCGTGCGGCGCACGGCGGCGTAACCGGTCGCCGGCACCTCCATCATGCCGCGCATCTCCAGCACGTCGCGCTGGTGCAGCGTGCCCGACGACAGCATCAGGGACACGCCCGTGGCCAGGCCCGTGGCGAGCTGCTCAGTGCTCGGATGCGCGACGAAACTGCCCCCGGTCACCCCCCGCGTGGTCGTGATCAGATGCTGGCTGGCGAGCAGCCGCAGGGCCTCCCGCACCGTGCTGCGGCTCACCCCGGAACTCGCGCACAGCTGCGGCTCGGTGGGCAGCCGGTCGCCGGGGCGCAACTCCCCCGAGGTGATCTGCCCCCGGATGGTGTCGGCGAGAACCTGGTACGCCGGCAGTCGTACCGCAACGCTCACAGTTGAGGAGCCTACGCCTCCGGGCGCCAGCTGATGCCCAGCGCCGCGCGGGTCGCGGGCGCCAGCAGCAGACCGGCCGTGACCAGGCCGATGAGCAGCAGCGGCAAGCCCAGCCAGGGCCACCCGCCGCTGACCATGTACCACCCGATCGGCACCAGGAGCAGCTCCAGCACGATCGCCGGGCCCCGGGCCCATGGGCGGCGCCGGTGCAGCGACCAGGCCAGCAGCCCGAAGATCGCGGCCATCATCAGCACGTAGCCCGTGACGGTCAGCGCGGCCCGCAGGCTGCTCGACTCGGCCGTCAGGTCGGCGTAGATCGTCAGCGCCGCGACCGCCGCCACGATGACGGTCTGGGCCGCGAGGACGCGGACCGCCCATGTCAGCGTGGTGGACGTCGGTTCGGGCGTGTCGGCCATGCTCGCAGCGTACCGGCGCGGGTGGCGACCGCCGACTCGGTACTCTCGCCGCATGCGCGCGCTTCTCGTGGTCAATCCCAAGGCGACCACCACGTCGGCACGGGGTCGGGACCTCCTCGTCCGGGCGCTGCGCAGCGAGGCCGACCTGACGGTCGAGTACACGAGCCGGCGCGGCCACGCGATCGAATTCGCCCGCCGGGCGCTCACGGAGCGTTACGACGTCGTCGTCACTCTCGGTGGTGACGGGACGGTGAACGAGGCGGTGAACGGCCTCCTGTCCGAGGGCCCCGGCCCGCACGTGCCCGCCCTGGCCGTGGTGCCCGGGGGGTCGACGAACGTGTTCGCGAGGGCCCTTGGCCTGCCCCGGGACTGGGCCGAGGGCACCTCCGTGATCCTCGACGCACTGCAGCACAAGCGCTTCCGCACGATCGGGCTGGGAACGGCGAACGGCCGGTATTTCACCTTCTGCGCCGGATTCGGGCTGGATGCCGAGGTCGTCCGCAAGGTCGAGCGCGCCCGACTGCGCGGGCGCACCGCGTCTCCCCTGCTGTACCTCCAGTCGACGGTCGCCCAGTTCTTCCTGGAGACCGACCGCACCGATCCGCTGATCACCCTGTCGCGCCCGGGCGAGGAGCCCGACCCGCACCTCGCCATGGTCATCGTGCAGAACACCGCCCCCTGGACCTACCTGGGCGAGCGGGCGCTGCACGTCAACCGGGAGGCCAGCTTCGACACCGGCCTCGACGTCCTCGCGCTGCGGGCCCTGAGCCTGCCGGCGACCGTGCGGGCCGCGAGCCGGATTCTGACCGGGCGCGAGATCCCGGAAGGACCACATATCGCGACCTTGCATGACGTGGCGGAATTCACTCTTAAAGCAGCGCATCCCTTGGCGTACCAACTGGATGGCGACTACCTGGGCGAGCGGGACGAGCTGAAATTTACCGCCGTGAGGGATGCACTCCGCGTAGTCTGCTGATGGAAACAATCGCTACGTCGACACGCTCACATGTCGGAAATGCTGGTCTCTACCGGCGCTGCGTACTAGATTGACTACTCAGTGTTGCCACCGGGGCTAGTGTAAACCGGGTCATAGCGGACAAAGAGCTCGTGATGTCCATCACCCGTTCGGTCTTTTGTCCCATGCCCCCTTGACAATGCGTGAGTTCGTGAAAGTATTCACAAGCGAGCCGAGTGAAGGTGACTCTGCCTGCGCTGCGGATCCTGCCGAATAGCCATCCCGGCTCTGATGTTCGGCACCGCGGACAAAGGGACATACGCAATACCGCTACCGAATCCACGAATCAAGGAGTGTTGCCGCCATGGACTGGCGCCACCGTGCTGTCTGCCGCGACGAGGACCCGGAGCTGTTCTTCCCGATCGGGACGTCCGGCCCCGCCGTCTTGCAAGTCGAGCAGGCCAAGGCAGTCTGCCGGCGCTGTCCCGTGACCGATCAGTGCCTGCAGTGGGCGCTTGAGAGCGGTCAGGACGCCGGTGTCTGGGGCGGAATGAGCGAAGAAGAGCGGCGCGCCGTCAAGCGTCGCGGCGGCCTGCGGGTCCGCGCTCACTCCCTCTAGACCGACCAGTTACGCACCACCGATCGGCTCCATCGCACAGCCCGACGCAGGCGCCCCGGCCACCCGGCCCGGGGCGCTACTGCGTCTCCACACCGTGCCGGCGCCCGGCCGGAGTCACGCTTGCGGGCGAGCCGGTCATGCCGGCGGGGTGGCGGCCTTCGCGCGCTTGACGATCAGGTCCGCCAGCTCGGGAGCGTCGGCGAGCGGCGCGGCCACCGCCACCGCGCCGGCCTCCCGTGCCGAGGTGGCGGCGATGTCGTGCAGCTTGCCGGCCGCCAGGAAGTACGACGACGCCACGATCCGCGTGGCGCCCCGACGGCGCAGCGCGCGGACGGCGTCGGCGCCGCTGGGCGGGGTGGCCGAGGCGAAACCGACCTCGCAGGGGACGCCGAGGCTGGCGCCGAGGGCGCGGGCGGTCGCCCGTACGGTGTCGCGGGCGGCCTCCACCCGGGTGCCCGCGGCGATCAGCGCGAGCCCGTCGAAGGTGGTGTAGAGCTCGGACAGGCGCCGGCGCAGCGCCGCGAGCAGCAGCGGATCGGGCTCCTCGCCCGGGCCGGCGGGTCCGAGGACGGACGCCACCAGGGCCGGCACGCCCGCCGCGCGCAGGACGGCCGGAATGTCCACCCGGCCGTGGTACGCCCGGGTCAGCAGGGCCGGCACCAGCACGGGCGCGGGCTCGCGCGCGTAGGTGGGAGCGTCGAGCAGCCGGGCGGGGCGCCGGGCGGACGAGGCCGGCTCGTACTCCCGAGCCTCGCGCGGGCCGGGGACGATCGGCGCCGGACTCGCCAGGCCGCGCAGCACCCCCGGCACCGCCGGCAGGTTGAACTCCAGGAACGCGGTCACCACCGGCCCGGGCCAGCGCTGCCCGACCGCGCCCGCCAGCCGCCGCATGGTGGCCGGCGAGCGCAGGTCAGGACTGCCGTGGGCGGTGATGACCAGCGGTGTCACGCGTGCAGGCCACACTCGGTCTTGTCGAACATGGCCCAGCGGCCCGCACGGACATCCTCGCCGGGCTTGGTGCGGCGGGTGCACGGCCAGCAGCCCACCGACGCGTACCCCTGGGACAGCAGCGGGTTCACCGGCACGTCGTAGCGCTCGATGTACGCCTGCACGTCCTCGTCGGACCAGCGCACCAGCGGGGCCACCTTGACCTTGCCGCGCGCCGCCTCGAAGGAGACCTCGCGGACGTTGGCGCGGCTGGGGCCGTCGGCGCGGCGCAGGCCGGCGGCCCACGCGTCGTACTTGGCCAGCTGCCGCTCCAGCGGCTCCACCTTGCGGATGGCGCAGCACTCGTCGGGGTTGCGGGCGAACAGGCGCGGCCCGTACTCGCCGTCCTGCTGTCCGACGGTCAGGTCGGGCCGCACGGACACGACCGTGACCGGGATGGTCGCCTGGACCTGGTCGCGCACCCGCAGGGTCTCGTCGAAGTGCAGGCCGGTGTCGAGGAAGACGACCTCGATGCCGGGGGCGACGCGGCCGGCCACGTGGGCGAGCACGGCGTCGGCGAACGAGCTGGTCACACAGAACCGCTCGCCGAACGTGCCGACGGCCCACTCGATAACGGCCTCGGCGCTGGCGCCGTCGAGGGCCGCCTGGCCCTCGGCCGCGATCTCGGCCAGCTCCTCCCGGGAGCGTCCGTCACCAGCAGACAGGGCCGGCAGGAGGCCGACCGCGGACAGCAGGGTCATCGCTTCACCACCAATCCGATGAACTTGACCGAAAACACCCGGGTGCACTCCCTGCACTCCCAGGCGCCATGCTGATCTTCGTGGGGACGCAGGTCCTCGCCCCCGCAGTACGGGCAGTAGTAGGGAACCATCCGCTCGCTCATACGAGCTGGTCCTCCGGGGCGCGGATCACCCACTGGGCGAAGGATTCGCCCTCCGTCCGGCCGGCGAGGTAGCTGCGGGCCACCCGCTCCACGTACGCCGGAAGCTCCTCCGCTGTCGTCTTGAGGCCACGGACCTTGCGGCCGAAGCCGCCCTCCTGCCCCTTGGCCATGGCCAGCCCGCCGCCGAGGTGGACCTGGAAGCCCTCCACCATGTCGCCATCCGGGCCGGGCACGAGCTGGCCCTTGAGGCCGATGTCGGCGACCTGCGTGCGGGCGCACGCGTTCGGGCAGCCGTTGACGTTGATCGTGAAGCTCGTGTCGAGGTCGCCGAGGGTGCGCTCCAGGTGCGCCACGAGGTCGGCGGCGCGGGCCTTGGTCTCGACGATCGCGAGCTTGCAGTACTCGATGCCGGTGCAGGCCATCGTGCCGCGGCGCCACTGCGACGGCTCGGCCTGCAGGTCGATCTCGCGCAGGCCGTTGACGAGGCCGTTGACCTCCTCCTTCGGCACGTCGAGGATCAACAGCTTCTGGTACGGGGTGAGGCGCACGCGCCCGCTGCCGTGGGCGTCCGCAAGCTCGGCGACCCGGGTGAGCACGCTGCCGGAGACGCGGCCCGCCACGGCCGCGACACCCACGTAGTACCGCCCGTCGCGCTGCTCATGCACGCCGATGTGGTCCAGCGGTTCGGCCGGCAGCTCCGGCGCGGGTCCGTCGATCAGCTTGCGCTGCAGGTACTCGCCTTCGAGCACCTCGCGGAAGCGCTCGACGCCCCAGTCGGCGACCAGGAACTTCAGGCGGGCGCGGTGGCGCAGGCGGCGGTAGCCGTAGTCGCGGAAGATGCCGACCACGCCGGCCCACACCTCGGGGACCTCGTCGAGCGGCACCCAGACGCCCAGCCGCTTGGCCAGCATCGGGTTGGTCGACAGGCCGCCGCCGACCCACAGGTCGAAACCGGGGCCGTGCTCGGGGTGGTCGACGCCCAGGAAGGCGACGTCGTTGGCCTCGTACGGCACGTCGGGCAGCCAGGAGATCGTCGTCTTGAACTTGCGCGGCAGGTTCGAGTACGCCTTGTCGCCGATGTAGCGCGCGACGATCGCGTCGATCGCCGGGGAGGCGTCGAGCACCTCGTCCTTGCTGATCCCGGCGACCGGGCTGCCGAGCACGACGCGCGGGGTGTCGCCGCACGCCTCCGTGGTCTGCAGGCCGACGGACTCGAGCGCCTGCCAGATCGCCGGCACGTCCTCGATGCGGATCCAGTGGTACTGGATGTTCTGCCGGTCGGTGATGTCGGCCGTGTCGCGGGCGTACCGGGTGGAGATGTCGGCGACCACGCGCAGCTGCTCGGGGCTCAGCTGGCCGCCGTCGACCCGGACGCGGAGCATGAAGTACTCGTCGTCCAGCTCGTGCGGCTCCAGGATCGCCGTGCGGCCGCCGTCGATGCCGGGCTTGCGCTGGGTGTAGAGCCCGTACCAGCGCATGCGGCCGCGCAGGTCGGCCGGGTCGATGCTGGCGAAGCCCCCGTGGGCGTAGATCGTCTCGATCCGGGCCCGGACGTTGAGGCCGTCGTCGTCCTTCTTGGTGCGCTCGTTGGGGTTGAGCGGCTCGCGGTGGCCCAGCGCCCACTGGCCCTCACCGCGTGGGCGGCGGGCCTGGCCGGCACCCGCGCGGGCGGGGCGGGGGGCGGACTGGCTGGGTGTTGCCGACATCGGCGCGATCCTCCTGACGGCGCTGGCGGAAGGGCGCGCAGGCCGGTGCCCCAGCGTGGCTGGTGGCAGGCGATGACGTCGGTGTCAGGCCGCCGGCAGAGTGCGCGCCCGCTGAGCAGATTGAGGCGGGCAGCCGCTAGCCGGCCGGACAGATGGCGCTGCGGACGCGGCCGTAGTCAACGTGGCGGCGGGCCACGAAGCGGCGTACGACAGCGTTCATCACCCGGACATAATCCCATGCTCATCGGACTGCGCGCCAGCAGATGGGCTTCGCGTCCCATTTCGCGAGAGTGACCGCTACCACTCCCGGTGATCGGCATCGACCGGGTTCCCAGCGGGTTGTCAGCGGATCGACACCGGTCCGGTACGTCCGGCAAACCGGACGACGATACGCTGAACAGAAGATCGTTGGCCCACGGGAGCCGACCGGGCCGCCACGGACGCCGGACCGGGGTGCGGGCCGCAGACGACCCGGAGGGTGGATCGGTGCTCCACACGAGTCCCGCACCCGGCGCCGATCGCTCCGATCCCGCCGGCGCGGACGGCACACCCACCCCGGACACTGTGGTCACGGCCCCCGAGGAGCCGCCGGCGGATCGCGTGGAGGCCGGGCGCCACGCCCGTCACAGCCCGCTCATCCGGCTGGTCGGCCGCACGCTCGCCTGGTCGGTGCCCGCCGCGGCGATGCTGATCGTGGGCCTCGTCGGCATCACCCAGCCGGTGCTGGGCTGGGACGAGATGGCCACCTGGAGCGCCACCCAGCGCCCCGTTTCCAAGATCCTGTCCTTCGTCGCCAACTTCGACGGCGTGCTCGCCCCGTACTACCTGTTCATGCACTGGTGGACGGGCATCTTCGGCACCTCGCACCTGGCTCTGCGCGCCCCGTCGCTGATCGCCATGGCGGTCTCGGCGGCGCTCGTCGCCCGGCTGGGCACCCGCTTGATCGACCCGTTCGGGGGCCTCATCGCGGGCCTGCTCTTCGTCGCCGTCCCGGCGGTCAGCCGGTACGCCCAGGACGCGCGCCCGTACGGCTTCGCGGTCCTCTTCGCCACCCTGGCGACCCTGCTGCTGTTGCGGGCCATCGAGCGCCCCACGCCGCTGCGCTGGCTCCCGTACGCCCTGAGCGTCGCCCTGCTCGGGCTGGCCAACATCCTGGCCCTGCTGCTGCTCGTCGGGCACGCCGTCGCGGTGGTCTGGCGGTTCGCGGTGACCCGCGACCGGCGCCTGCTGTGGTGGGCGGCGGCTGTCGCGCTGGGCCTCGTCCCGGCCGTTCCGCTCATCGTGCTGGCGATGCCGCAGCACGACGCGATGCTGGCGTGGATCCACGTCTACGACTGGCGGGTCGCGGCCGCCGCCCCGGGCGACATCTTCGGCGCCACGGTCGCCGGCCTGCTCATCATCGGGGTGGCCCTGGCCGCCCGGCCCGCGCAGCGGTGGGTGCTCGCGACCCTGCTGACGATCGCGATCGCCCCGACGGCCGCGCTGCTGCTCGCCTCGATCGGCTCGCACGTGTGGGTGCCCCGGTACGTGCTGTTCACGGTCGTCGCGTGGGTCCTGCTCGCCGCGTTCACGCTGCGCGGCATGCCGGTGCGCGCGGTGTTCGCGGTCGTCGTGGTGACGTGCGTGGCGCTGCCGGCCCAGTTCGACATGCGCGGCGATGACACCCACGTCGGGCCGGACAACCGCCTGACCGCCGAGTTCCTGCGCACGCACGCCGAGCCGGGCGACGCCATCATCTACGCCGTGGAGGACCTGTGGTCCACCCGCAACGGCATCGAGTACTACATGGGCGACAAGGCGCCCCGCGACGTGCTGCTGTTCCGCTCGCGCGTGGAGAACGACAGCCTCAAGGACACGGAGTGCCCGGACGCCGCCGCGTGCATCGGCGACACGAAGCGGCTGTGGGTCTACCGCTGCGCCAACAGCGGGCAGGGGCTCGCGCACCTCGGCTCGGCGGAGCACTTCCTGCGCCAGCGCACGGTCCTCACCGAGAGGTACAGCCTGAGCACCTGCACCCTGCGCCTGTACGTGCAGGGCGGGTCGCCGTCGTGGCCGTCGGAGCCCATGTCGCTGCGCGACCCGGACGCCGACGCTACCGGTGGGGACTGAGCGGCACCACGAGCACGGCCTCGGTGCCGCCCTCCAGGCGGGTCCGCATCTCGATCGAGCCGCGCAGCTCGCCGCGCGCGAGCGTACGCACGATCTGCAGCCCGAGCCGGTCGCCGGCGTCCAGGTCGAACCCGTCGGGCAGGCCTCGTCCGGTGTCGGCGACGCTGACGTGCAACTGGCGCCGGAACCGGTGCGCCGAGATGGTCACCTCTCCCCCGCTGCCGGGAGCGAAGCCGTGCTCCACGGCGTTGAGCAGCAGTTCGTTGAGGACCATCACGAGCGGGGTGGCGATGTCGGCGGGCAGCACCCCGAAGGAGCCCTCCCGGTGCAGGCGCACCTTCGACTCCGGCGAGGCGACCTCGGCGGCGGCCGAGGCGACCCGGTCGATGATGCCGTCCAGCTCGACGGCCTCGTTCGGCGAGATCGACAAGGTCTCGTGCACCAGGGCGATCGACGCCACCCGGCGCACGGACTCCTCCAGCGCCGCCCGGGCGTCCGGGGTCTCCACCCGCCGTGCCTGCAGCCGCAGCAGGGCCGCGACCGTCTGCAGGTTGTTCTTGACCCGGTGGTGGATCTCCCGGATGGTCGCGTCCTTCGTGATCAGCTCGCGGTCGCGGCGGCGCACCTCGGTGATGTCGCGGACGAGCACGAGCGCGCCGATGGGCACCCCGGCGGGGATGAGCGGCAACGCCCGCATCAGGACGGTCGCGCCGCGCGCCTCGATCTCCTTGCGGGCCGGTGCGTCGCCGCGCAGCGCGGCGTGCACCCGGTTGCTCGCGTCGTTGCCCTCCAGCGGGTCGTTGGCCAGGCGGGAGGTCAGGGCCGCGAGATCCTCACCCACGAGGTGGGCGGCGAGGCCCAGCCTGCGGTACGCGGACTGGGCGTTCGGGCTCGCGTAGGTGACCTTGCCGCTGGCGTCGAGGCGGACGAGCCCGTCGCCGACGCGCGGCGCGCTGGTCGTCTCGCCCGGGTGCCGGGGCGGCGGGAACGTGCCGTCGGCGACCATCTGGGCGAGGTCGTCGGCCGTGGTCAGGTAGTTCATCTCCAGCTGGCTGGGCGTGCGCGCGGTGGTGAGGTTGGTGTCGCGGCCGACCACGCCGATGACGTCCGAGCCGTCGCGGCGGCGCACCGGGATGGCCTCGTGCCGCGCGGGGGTGTCGCCGTACCAGACCGGATCGCCCTCCCGCCAGATCCGGCCCTGGTGCAGCGCGATCGACAGGTGTGACACCTCGGGCCCGGTCATGACGCGTCCGACGTGGTCGTCCTGGTAGGCCGTCGGGGCGGTGGTGGGGCGCACCTGCGCCACGCAGACGAACTCGGGCGTGCCTTGCGCCGCCGTGGGAACCCACAGCAGCAGGTCGGCGAACGAAAGGTCGGAGATCAGTTGCCAGTCGCCGGCAAGCCGGTGTAGATGATCAACCTCAATCGGGCCGAGGCTCGTGTGCTCCTCGACAAGATCGCGCAGCGTGGACACACCGAAAGCCTGTCAAACGAACGTGTCGGCGAGATGACCGGGGGTCACCGCGTCGCGGTGACTTTCTTCAGGCCACGCGGACGGTCTGGATTCTCCCCCCGGGCGAGCGCGAGGGACAGGGCCAGCCGCTGCAACGGCAGGATGTCCAGCAGCGGGGCGTACCGCTCGTCGACGTCGGGCGTCGCGAGGTGGTGCGCCGAGCCCTTCGGCCGGGAGCCGATCGTGACCACGTCGGCGCGCCGGTCGGCCAGCCGGGCGAGCACCTCGCGCATGGACTCCCCGGCCGGACCGCCGCCCACCACGGCGAGCACGGGCACGTCCGGGTCCGCCATGGCCAGCGGGCCGTGCAGCAGGTCGGCGCCCGAGAAGGCCAGCGCCGGCAGGTACGAGGTCTCCATGAGCTTGAGCGCCGCCTCCCGCGCGGTCGGGTACGCGTACCCCCGGCCCGTGGTGATCATCCGGCCAGCGAAGCGGTACCGGCCCGCGAGGTCCTCCGGCGCGTCACCGGCCAGCGTGTCGGCGGCCAGCCGCGGGAGCGCGCCGATCCCGCTCGTGTCCACGGTGCCGTCGCCGGACCGGATGCCCTCGATCAGCATGAGCAGGGCCAGCAGCTCGGCCGTGTAGGTCTTCGTGGCGGCCACGGCCCGCTCGTGCCCGGCGCGGATGTCGATCGAGCGCTCGGCCGCCTCCGCCAGCGGGGAGTCGGGGGCATTGGTGATCGCCAGGGTGAGGGCGCCCTGCTCCCGGGCGACCCGGACGACCTCGCGCAGGTCGGGCGACCCGCCGCTTTGCGACACCCCGATGACGAGCGAGTCGCGCAGGTCGGGCCGGGCGCCGTAGACGGTGACCGCGGACGGCGAGGCCAGGGCGGCGGGCAGGCCCAGGCGGATCTCCGCCAGGTACGCCCCGTAGAGGGCCGCGTGGTCCGACGTGCCGCGCGCGGTGAACACGATGTGCCGTGGCCGGCGGCGCGCGATCTCGGCGGCGACGGCCGCGATCGGGCCGGCCGCCTCGTCGAGGACGCGCGCGTAGACCTCCGGCTGCTCCGCGATGTCGGCCGCCATGCCGGCCCCGGGTCGCTCGTCAACCACCACAACCCCCTGGTACCCACTCCACCACTGCGCGAACCTGCGCGTTCGGTGCGCAGTCTTGCACGGTAGAGGCGTTATTCGCAACGCAATGAGCAACCAACGATCGGGCCGCACAGCGATGAACCGGACTCGTACCTGGAGGTACCAGCCCGGTTCACAGCGTCGGATCGTCAGGTCGAGGCGCCCGGCGAGGAGCCGCACGCCGGGCAGGATGGGGCCCGGTCAGCGCGGTGTCGGCGTGATCACTCCACGATGGCGATGAGGTCGCCCTCCTGGACGACGTCGCCCTCGGCCACCGCCAGCTCGGTGATCGTGCCGTCGGACTCGGCGACCACCGGGATCTCCATCTTCATGGACTCCAGGATGACCAGCGTGTCGCCCTCGGCGACCTCGTCACCGGCGGCCTTGACGACCTTCCACACGTTGGCGACCATCTCGGCGCGGATCTCGTCGGCCATTGTCGGTCCCTTTCTGGGCGTGACGATGCTTCGCGTTCCCACGGACGGGACCGCTGACGTATCCAATCACGTCCGGGCCGGTCGGCAACCACGCGCCCGACCGCGCGCCGTAGAATTCGCCGACACCTGCATGGAGGTACCGATGGCCAAGAAGTCCCGCAAGAAGAAGGCTCGGAAGAAGAGCGCCGCCAACCACGGCAAGCGCCCCAACTCCTGAGTGCCAGCGCGGGGGCCCGTCGCCACGGCGGTCGGGCCCCCGCGGCGTACCCCTCAAAGATCTTTCAGCCGCGCTCGTAGGTCGTCTCGACGACGAGGGCGGCCAGCCTGGCGCGCAGCCGCTCGCGCAGCTCGTCGGGCGCCTGGTCGCCCCCGCAACACCGGTTGACGAGGGCCTTCACTTCCTGCTCAATGCCGTACTCGCGCAGGCACGGCGAGCACTCGTCGAGGTGTTCGCTGATCACCGTCCGGCGGTCGTCGGTGCATTCCAGGTCGAGGAAGAGGTAGACCTCGCCCAGGACCTGTCGGCAGTCGACGTCATGGGGATCGCCGCAGCTCACTGGTTCACACCTCCTGCCGGCCGGGGTCAGCCGGATCGTCCGACGGGGTCCGCGCGAGGCCCCGTTCCGCAGCGTAGTTCTCCAACAGCCGGCGCAGGTTGCGCCGACCGCGGTGCAGCCGAGACATCACGGTGCCGATCGGCGTACCCATGATGTCCGCGATCTCCTTGTACGAGAAGCCCTCGACGTCGGCGAGATAGACGGCAAGCCGGAAGTCCTCCGGCAGGCTCTGCAACGCGTCCTTGACGTCGCTGTCGGGCAGCCGGTCGAGCGCCTCGGTCTCGGCGGACCGCAGGCCGCTCGAGGTGTGCGACTCCGCCTCGGCGAGCTGCCAGTCAGTGATCTCGTCCGTGGGCGCCTGCACGGGCTGGCGCTGCCGCCGCCGGTACGAGTTGATGTAGGTGTTCGTGAGGATGCGGTAGAGCCAGGCCTTGAGGTTCGTGCCCTGCTCGAACTGATGGAAGGCCGCGTACGCCTTGAGGAACGTCTCCTGGACGAGATCCTCGGCGTCGGCCGGATTGCGGGTCATCCGCATGGCGGCCGCGTACAGCTGATCGAGGAAGGGCAAGGCCTCCCGCTCAAACCGGGCCCGCTGCTCTCCTACCTCGGCGCTGGATGTCACGCGTTCGCTCCTCTTCAAGGCTCGCGCAGAGGATACGACGCCGCGACCCGGCGATCCCGCGGAAGGCGGCCTAACAGGCGTAGGACGTGGTTCCCGGGTCGCCCGGGCCTCAGCGGTCCCACTGCGCACCAGCGTGCTCACCCTTACCCCACTTCCTCGCACCGATCGCGTCCGGTGGGTGCAACAAGGAAGCAGCCCGCGAGCATTCCGGGCAGCGGCGAATGTCACGAGACCTCGCCCTTCCTGGTCCGCACCGGTTGGGCGCCGGACCAGGAAGGGCCTGGGAGGTTGGGTACGGACTGGGTGTCCGCGATTATGGAGATGCCCCATATACCTGGTTCGTACTGTTCAACGATGTCCGGGTGGCCCAGGACACGCTCCGCGCTACCGGGCGCGCAGCCACGCGCGGGCGGCCGCGCCCACGAGGGCCGGATCGCGCTTGAGGTCGTGCCTCTCCCCGGCGAGGACGACGACCTCCACAGCCCCACCCGCCTCCGGCACGCCGAACGGGTCCCTGTCCCCATTGATCACCAGCGTGGGCATGGTCGGATCGAGTTCCCCGGCCCGGGTCACCTCGGGCCGACCCGGCGGGTGCAGCGGAAACGCGAGCGCGAGTACGCCCACCGCGCCGAGCGCCCGCGCGGTGCGGCAGGCCACCCGCGCCCCGGACGAGCGGCCGCCCACGATGAGCTTCCGCTTGACCCCGGTGAGGCCGGGCAGCGCCGCGACGACCGTCGTCCACGCCTCGTCCAGCGTCGAGGCGGCGGGCGGCGCGCGCCGGCCCGCCACCCGGTACGGCTGGGTGACCCGGGCGACCGCGAACCCCACCGCCTGCGCGGCGTCGCGCACCGCGCACAGGTCGGGAGCGTCCACGCTGCCGCCCGCGCCGTGCCCGAGCACAAGCAGGCCCTTGGCGCGGCCGGCGGGCAGCACCCAGTCGACCTCAGCCGGGCCGCGCGGCGTCTCGACGACCGTCACCCCACGATGATCCCCCGAGCGGGGGCGGCAGCTACGCCGACGCGACGAGTTCGCGGGTCGCGCTGATCGGACCGACCAGGGCGCTCGCCGCGGCCAGGGCGTCGAAGGCCGTGCCGGACTCGCGCATGCCGGCCCGCCAGGCCACCAGCATGGCCCGGCGCTCCCGCGCGGTCGTGCCGCCCCAGACGCCGTGACAGTCGCCCACGTCGAGGGCCCACGCCAGACATGCCCCCTGCACGTCACAGGTGCGACACAGGGCCACCGCCGCGTCCGTCGCCTCGTTGGGCGCCGGGAAGAAGACCTCCGGATCGACGCTGCGGCATACTCCCCGCACGCGCCACGCCTGGCCGTCCTCGCGCTCCTCGAAGGCCCGCCGCAGCCGAGGATCTCGGCTCGCGGCCGCAACCTCATTCGGCCGGGGCATCCGTGCCCGTGTCATGTCGCCACCTCGCTCCGCGAGGCGCCGACATGACTCATCCTGAGCTCAACGATGCCCTCGCCGCGCTCGGTCATACCCACCTCCCCCGTGGGTCGCTGAACGACGCCCGCCCCCCGGCAGACGCCAACGCAGGCCCGTCGATGTGACCGGGCCGGCGCTGTGTTCTATCGCACTATGCGCATGTCGAACAAGAGGAGAGCGCTTTATGCGGCAAAAGTCCCACGGACAAAAGGTGCTTAAGCGTTAAAAGAGGGCCGGAGTTTCGGAGAACAGTGGAGAAGGCGCGGGAATCGCACGGACGAGTTCTGGACCGTCGTTCCGGACATCACCGACAGCGGACCCTACGGGGCGAATCTCCAGCCGGGTCAGCCACTCCACATCCGGCGCCAGCAGGCCGGCCGCGTCGCCGGCCGACAGCCAGTCCGCCCACCGGTCCGGCGGCAGCACCAACGGCATCCGGTCGTGCACCACGGCGAAGTCCCCCACCGCCGCCGTCGTGATCACACTGGTCGTGAGCAGGCGCTCGTCGCCCGAGCCCCACACCGACCACAGGCCGGCGAACGCCAGCGGCCCGCCGTCGGGGCGGGTCATGAAGTACGGCTGCTTGCCGTCCGGCCGCTTGAGCCACTCGTACCAGCCATCGGCCGGCACCAGGCACCGCCGCCGCTCGAACGACGGCGCGAACGCCCGCGACGTCGCCACCGTCTCCGCCCTTGCGTTGATCATGCGGGCGGCGCCCTTCGTGTCCTTGGCCCACGGCGGCACCAGGCCCCAGCGCGCCAGCGACAGCACGCGCCCGTCGACCCGCGAGCTGTGCCGCACCAGCGCGACCGGGTCGGTCGGCGCTACGTTGTAGTCGGGCTCAAGCGCGCCCTCGGTCTCGTCCACAGCCTCGAACAGCGCCGACAGATCGGCCGCGCTGCGCGTCGAGGCATACCGCCCACACATGGCCCCTACGGTAGCGCCGGGCAGAATGTCACACACGCGGCGAAGAGCACCCGACAGGAGCGGTTAACTGCCAAAGAAACGCGAGTACGACGAGGACGACGTGCGGATCCGCCCGGGCCGCTCGACGCGCCCGCGCACCCGCATCCGGCCCACGCACGACGCCGCCCTCGACGGCTTCGTGGTCGCGGTGGACCGCGGCCGCTACACCTGCGCCGTCGACGGCCACCTCGTCACCGCCATGCGCGCCCGCGAACTCGGCCGCCGCGGCGTCGTCGTCGGCGACCGGGTCGCCATCGTCGGCGACACCTCCGGCGCCGACGGCTCCCTGGCCCGCATCGTGCGCATCGACGAGCGCACGTCGGTCCTGCGCCGCAGCGCCGACGACGAGGAGAACACCGTCGAGGGCCGCCAGGAACGCGTCATCGTGGCCAACGTCGACCAACTCGTCATCGTCAGCGCGCTCGTCGACCCGCCGCCCCGCACCGGCTTCATCGACCGCTGCCTCGTCGCCGCGTACGACGCCGACATCGAACCGCTGCTCTGCCTCACCAAAGCCGACCTCGCCGGACCGGACGAGGTGCTCGCCTACTACGCCGACCTCGACCTGCCGTACGTGCTCTGCCGCCCCGACGCGCCCCTCGACGACCTCGTCGACCGGCTGCGCTCGCGGCTGTCCACCTTCATAGGCCACTCCGGCGTCGGCAAGTCCACGCTCGTCAACCGCCTCAGCCCGGACGCCGACCGGGCCGTGGGCGAGGTCAGCGCCATCGGCAAGGGCCGCCACACGTCCACGTCGGCGGTCGCCCTCGCACTGCCCGGCGGCGGCTGGATCGTGGACACCCCGGGCGTACGGTCGTTCGGCATCGCCCACGTCGACCCGGAAAACGTGCTGCACGGCTTCCCCGACCTGCTGCCCGCGTCGGTCAACTGCGCGCCCAACTGCGACCACCTCAGCACCCCCGGCTGCGGCCTGGACGCCCTGGTCGCGGAGGGTGGCGCGGACCCCCGCCGCCTGGCCTCCTACCGCCGCCTCCTCTCGTCCCGCACCGGCGACACCCGCGCCTACGACTAACCCACCCCACGCCACCCCGCCGCCCCGCGCCACGTCGCCCACCCCGCCGCCCCGCGTCGACCCGTGCCACGTCACCCCGCGCTGCATCGACCCGCGCCGCGTGGGCCCTGTCCAGCCAAAGTGCGCAGTGAGGATGGTGGGGTGACTGGGCGGGTCGGCTGACTCGCAAAAGCGC
>NZ_BAAALS010000035.1:0-49038 GCF_039528415.1 Luedemannella helvata | reverse complement strand
GGGCTGGCCGGGTGGCCGGCCGCGCTGTCGGCCGTCGGCGGGGCGGCCCCGGTGGTCGCCGGCACCGCCGTCGTGGCCGCCCTGGTGGTGGCGGTCGCCCGCGCCTGGCCCGCGACCGGGTCGGCGCGTGGCGCGTGGCGGGCGGTCGACGCGGTGGTCGTCGCGGGCCTCGCGGTGGCGGGCCTGTCGCTCGCGCGCGGCACGGTCACCGCCGGGGCGCTGTCCGCCCGGGCCGACCCGCTGCTGCTCGCGCTGCCCGTGCTCGCGGTCGTGTGCGGCGGCCTGCTCACCGCCCGCGCGTGGCCGGCACTGCTGGCGCTGGCCGGCCGGTGGGCGCGCGGGGCGTCGCTCGCCGTACGGCTCGGCGTGCTGGCCGCCGGGCGCCGCCCGCTGCGGCCCGTGGCGACGGTCGCGTTCCTCACGGCCGCGATCGGGATCGTCGTCTTCGCCGCGGCGTACCACGCGACGTTGCGCCAGGGCGCCGTCGACCAGGCGGCGCACGCCGTGCCGCTCGACGCCCGGGTCACCGTGGGCACCACCCTGGAGCGCCCGCTCACCGTGGCGAGCCCCCAGCAGTACGCGGATGCCGTGCCGGGCGGCAGCGCGCACCCGGTGCTGCGCGCGGCGGCCGGCATCCGGGTCAGCGCCGCCGAGACCACCACGGCAGAAGTGATCGGCGTCGACCCGGCCGCCCTGCCGCTCGTGCGGTCCTGGGACCACGTGGCCGGGCCGATCTCCGCCCGCGACGCCGCCAGCCGCGTCGGGCCGGGCGGCGCCGGGGCCGGCGCGGCGGCCCGCCGCGACCGGGCCGGCCTCGCGCTGCCCGCCGGCGACCTGCTCGCCCTGCCGGTCTCCGGCGACGTCGCGCTGCTCGACGTGACGGCGTGGCTGCGGCTGGCCGACGGCCGGCAGGCCGGCCTGATCCTGACGGCCGAACCGGGCCGGCTCACCGCGCGCCTGCCCACCGAGGCCGCCACCCTCTACGCGCTCGTGCTCACCGAGCCGCCCGACATCGCCACCCGCCGCCAGCACCACATGGGCGAGGGGGACACCGACCTCGACGCCATCACCGGCACGGTCACGGTCGCTCCGCCCACAGTGGACGGCCGGCCGGCGGGCGACTGGACGGGCTTCGGCGCGGCCACCACCGACGCCGGGTTCGTCAAGGTCACCGGCGGCGCGGCGCTCGTCATCGCGTACCAGATCAATGGCCAACGGGTCGTCGTGCGCGCCGGGGCCGCGGACCCGGTGGCCCCTCTGGCAGTCCTCGCCGATCCGCGGACCGCGGCCCAGGCCAACGGCGGTCTGCTGCGCCTCGCCGTCGGCGGCGCGGCGCCGATCGACGCGCGGGTGGTGGGCGTGCTCGACCGGTTCCCGACCGTGGGTGCGCGGTTCGTCGTGGCCGACGTCAACGCCCTGAGCGCGGCGCTCGACGCCCGCGACCCCGGCACGGGCGTGCCGATCGAGGTGTGGGTCCGCGCCCCCGACAGGGCGGCCGGCGCCCTCGACGCCGCCCTGGCCGGCGCGCCCTACGACCGGCTGGCGGTCGAGTCGCGCGCCGCCCGCGAGCGCCAGCTCGCCACCGACCCGCTGGCCACGTCGGCCGGCGACCTGCTCACCATGAGCGCGCTGCTCGCCATGGCGGTCGCCCTGGCCGCGACCGTGCTGCTCGTGGTGACGGAGCGCCGCGACGCCGCCGCCGAGCTCTACGCCTGGGAGAGCGACGGCGTGCCGGTCAGCACGCTGCGCCGGTCGCTGTTCGTCCGGGCCGCGGCGGTGGTGCTGCCCGCGGTGCCGGCCGGCCTGCTCGTGGGCCTGGTGCTCGCCCGCGCCACGACCGCGCTGGTCGCGGTCACCGCGCTCGGCACGGCGCCGGTCCCACCGCTGGCCGGCGCGGTCGATCCACTGTGGATAGCCGGGCTGCTCGGCGCCGGCCTGGTCGCGGCCCTCGCGGCGGCGGCGCTGCTCACCGCCTTCGAGCTGCGCGAGCGGCTGCCCACCGCCCCCGGGGAGGACGAATGGTAACGGCGGCGGTCAGCGCCCACGACGTCTTCTGCCTGTACCCGACGCCGCGCGGGCACGTGGCCGCCCTGCGCGGGCTCACCCTCGACGTGGCCGCGGGGGAGCGGGTCGTCGTGCACGGCCCGAACGGTTCCGGCAAGACGACGCTGCTGCGGGTGCTCACGGGCGAGCGGGCCCCCAGCGCCGGCGCGGTGCGCGTGTGCGGCGTCGAACTCGCCGGCGCGGACGCCCGCGCGCGCCAGCGCCTGCGCGGCCGCCACCTCGGGCTCGTCGACCAGCATCACGGCCGCACGCTGCGCCCCGAACTCACCGTCCGCGACAACGTCGCCCTCCAGCTGCGCATCTGCGGGGTACGCCCGAGCGCGGCGCGCCGCCGCGCGGGCGACCTGCTCGACCGGCTGGGCCTGGGCGCCCTCGCCGACCGGCGCCCCGCCGGGCTGTCCGGCGGCGAGTCCCAGCGCGTCGCCGTCTGCGCGGCCGTCGCCCACGGACCGGCCCTGATCCTCGCCGACGAGCCGACCGGCGAGCTCGACCGCGCCTCCGCCGAGGCCGTGTACGACCTGCTGGCCACGTGCGCGGCGGACACGGATGCCGCACTGATCATCGTGAGCCACGACGCGGACGCCGCCCGGGTGGCCGACCGGGTGGTCCGCACCCGGGACGGGCGGCTGAGCGAGGAATGGGCGCCGTCCGGAGCGGAGTCCCTCGTCGTCGACGACCGGGGCTGGGTCCGGCTCCCGGAGCCGCTGCGTCACCGCGCGGGCGTGGCGACCCGGGTGGTCGCCTCGGCCGCCCCGGACGGCATCGTGCTGGCCCCGGTCGCCGGGCCGGCCGGGTCGCCGTCCTCCGAGCCGGTCGCGGACGCCGGGCCGCAGCCCGCGTCGGGCGACCTCGCGGCCCGGGTCCGCGGGGTCGACGTGCGGCTCGCCGACCGGGTCATCCTCAGTGGACAGGACCTCGACGTGCCGGCCGGCCGGCTGAGCGTCGTGCGCGGACGCTCGGGGTCGGGCAAGTCGACGCTGCTGCGGGTCCTCGCGGGCCTGGTGCGACCCTCGGCCGGCGAGGTCGTGGTCGCCGGTGTCGACCTGGCCGGCCTGGACCGCGCCGGCCTGGCCGCGCTGCGCCGCGCCAGCCTGGCCTTCGTGGGACAGGGCGCGGCGCTCGTGGAGACCCTGTCGGTGGCCGAGAACCTGTCGTTCGCCCGCTCCGTGCGCGGCGCCCCCGGGCCGGCCGACGACGCGGAGGACTGGCTGGCCGACCTCGGCCTGACGGCGCTGCGGGACCGGCCCGTCGGCGTACTGTCCGGCGGCGAGCGCCAGCGGGTGGCCGTGGCCCGGGCGCTGTGCACCCGCCCGGCCATCGCGGTCCTCGACGAGCCGACGTCCCGGCAGGACGAGGCGAACGCCGAGCGCGTGGTGTCCGCCCTGCGCGCGGCGGCCGCTCTCGGCACGGCGGTCGTGGTGGCCACCCACGACCCGCTCCTCGTCCACGCGGCGCACCAGGCGGTCACGCTCCCCTGACCCTTGCCGCCCGCCCTTGGTGGGAGCGGGCGGAGCGTTCGGAGTTTCGCTCCGGACGCGGAACACGTCCACATGCGACCCCGCTGGCGATCGCTCTGAGCTGGATACCGACCCGGCGCGGCTGTCGAAAGTTTTCGGCGGCGGATCGGCCTAATACTCAGCAGACGGTCAGAAAAGACAGGGTTGACGGCGATGTATGCATGGCCGTAGAGTTCCGAGAGCGTTACCGAAATGTTTCGATGAACTTTCGGACGTCGTCCCCGAACCCGCGGCGCCGTGGCCCGACAAGGAGCCTCAGCACGAAGGCGCCGGAGGGCAGTCGCAGTCGAAAGGGCACTGAATGAAGCTCAGACGGTTCACCGTCGTCGCGGTGACTGCCGCGGCGGTGGCCGCCACGCTGAACGTCGTGCCGGCATCGGCCGGGCACAACTCCAAGCCGGCAGACCAGAGCCTTCGGGCGTTGGCCGCGCGGCACAACCTCTACATCGGCACCGCGGTCGACTCCGCCGCGCTGAACGACCCCGCCGACCCGCAGTACCGCAAGCTGGTCACGCAGGAGTTCAACACGGTCACGGCCGAGAATGTCATGAAGTGGGAGAGCCTGGAGCCCACCCGCGGCCAGTACAACTGGGGCCCCGCCGACGAGCTGATCGAGTTCGCGCGCAAGAACAAGCAGCTGGTGCGCGGTCACGTGCTCGTCTGGAACAACCAGCTGCCGGCGTGGCTGACCGAGGGCGTCGCCGACGGCTCGATCAGCAAGACCGAGCTGCGGGAGATCCTGAAGAACCACATCACCACGGTCGTGAAGCACTTCAAGGGCAAGATCTGGCAGTGGGACGTGGTGAACGAGGCGGCCAGCGACCCGTGGGACAGCCCCTCCACCATCCACTACAAGGGTTTCTGGGCGCAGAACCTCGGCGAGGGCTACGTCGCCGACGCGTTCCGGTGGGCCCGCGCGGCCGACCCGAAGGCCCTGCTGTTCTACAACGACTACAACCTTGAGGCCTTCGGTGACCGTGGGCCGTCCGACAAGGTGCAGTTCGTCTACAACATGGTCAAGAGCCTGAAGGCCGCCGGCGTGCCGATCGACGGCGTCGGCAGCCAGGGTCACCTGGGCACGCAGTACGGCAACTACGACGTGTTCCAGGTGTCGGACACGCTCAAGGCGTTCACCGACCTGGGCCTGGCGACCGCGTTCACCGAGGTCGACGTGCGCAGCCACACGGCGAACATCGCCGACTCGAACGAGTTGAACCCCCGACTGCAGGCCTCCGCGTACAACCACGGTGTGCTGCTGCAGGCGTGCCTGTCCAACCCCAAGTGCCTGTCGTTCACGCTGTGGGGCGTCTCGGACCACCACTCGTGGGTGCCCACGTGGTTCGATGACCCGCCGGAGGGCCTCGCCACGGTCTACGACGAGAACTACCAGCCCAAGAAGGCGTACTTCGAGCTCAAGGGCGACCTGCTCTTCTCGGGTCCGCCGTACGTCCTGCCGCGCGTGACGCAGAAGCCGAACAAGGGCAGGTAGTAAGACCCCGTAACGGGTGGGTCGCCGGGCCAGCGCGACCCACCCGTTACGGCTGTCCGGAGCGCAGCGTCAGCAGCGTGATCTCGCTGGGCGCGAAGACGCGGAACGGCGGACCCCAGAACCCGGTGCCCCGGCTCGTGTAGAGCTGCGTGCGCGCGCCGTGCCGCGACAGGCCCTGCAGCACGGGCTGATCGGTGCGCACCAGGAAGTGGAACGGCCAGATCTGCCCGCCGTGGGTGTGCCCGGACAGTTGCAGGTCCACGCCGTGCGACACCGCGCCGGGGATCTGGCGCGGCTGGTGGGCGAGCAGCAGCACCGGCAGGTCCGGGTCGGCCCCGGCGAGCGCGGCCGCGTGGTCGCTGCCGTGCCCCGGCACCCCGGAGCCCGCCGCCGTCCGGTCGTCCACACCCGCGACGACGAGGCGCGAACCGCCGCGCTCGACGACGATGTGCCGGTTGTGCAACTCGGTCCAGCCCAGTTCACGCATGCGGTCGAGCCAGCCCTGCGCCTGGCTGAAGTACTCGTGGTTGCCGGTCACGTAGGCGCGCCCCAGCCGGGCGCGCACCGAACCCAGCGGCTCGGACTGGGCGTGGCGCTCCTGCGGGGTACCGTCGGCGATGTCGCCCGTGTGGCACACCAGGTCGGCGTCCAGCCCGTTGACCACCTCGACCACCCGTGCCGACCAGCGGGCCCGGTCGATCGGCCCGTAGTGGGTGTCCGTGAGCAGCACGACCGTCGTGCCGTCGAGGCCCGCGCCGAGCCGCTCCAGCCACACGTCCACGCGGCGCACCCGCGGTACCCGCATCGCCTCCGCGTACCCCCACCCGAGCAGCACCAGCGCGACCAGGGTGACCACCGCGGCGACGAGGCGCGAGCGCGTGGGGTCGGGCACGCCCGCGACGAGCAGCCCGAGGCCGGCCACGTTGCCGAGGATCGACCACGCGAACAGCACCCAGACGACGCCCAGGAGCGTGTCGCCGGCGACCGCGGCCGCGTCGGACCGGCGGGGCCCGTGCCCGCGCACCATGAGCAGGGGAAGCGCGGCGAGGGCGGCCACGAACGCGATCGTGCCGACGACGACCGCGGTGGTCGGCCACCGCGCCGGGCCGCCGACGAGGGTCCACCACGGCACCCCGAACAACAGCAGGAGTACGGCGATGAGCGTCGCGAGGAACCGCGCCCGCCCGCCGGAGCGCCTGCGGGGCGCGGGCTCCGCGGCGCCCTCCACCACGGCGGCGGGCTCGGCCGCCGCGTCATCCACCGTCGTCACGCGTTCCCCCCAGGGTCGTCGTCCCTGAAGCATGACACGGTCGGGCGCGCCGAAAACACAACGGAAGGGACGCCGACGCGCTCCCTTCCACTTCTAACCTATAGCGCATCGGGGGGCTTGCGGCAAGGCCCGGGTGATGCCGCAAAATCGCTGGTCGCCGACGGTGCCAGATCGGAGCCCTGCCGTGAATCTCGCGACCAGCAACGTGTTCGACCTACCCGACCGCCTGTCAGCCAAGGCCGACCCGGCGTTGATCGCCGACGACGAGCGGCACTTCGCGGCCGTCGCCGAGAGCCTGGAACGCACGGTCGCCGACCTGTCCGACCGCCTCGACGCCGCGCGCAAGGCGGCCGGCGGCATCGGCCAGGCGGCGCTGGACCGCGACCAGGAGATCTACCGGCTGACCGCCCGCCTGCGGGCCCTGCGCCGCTTCGGCCTCGACCTGTGCCTGGGCCGCATGGTCGGCGCGGACGGAGCCGAGCCCGTCTACCTCGGGCGGTTCGGTCTCACGGACGCCACGGGCCGGCGCCTGCTGCTCGACTGGCGCTCGCCGGCCGCCGAGCCGTTCTTCGCCGCGACCCACGCCAACCCGATGGGCCTGACCAGCCGCCGCCGGTACCGGTGGACCCGGGGGCGGATCAGTGACTACTGGGACGAGGTGTTCACGGCCGAGGGGTTGGAGCACAACGCGGCGCTGGACGACCAGTCCGCGTTCATCGCCAGCCTGGGTGGCAGCCGGTCGGGCCGGATGCGCGACGTGCTCAGCACCATCCAGGCCGACCAGGACGCCATCATCCGCGCGGGATCGCGGGGCGCGCTCGTCGTCGACGGCGGCCCCGGTACGGGCAAGACGGTCGTGGCGCTGCACCGCGCCGCGTACCTGCTCTACGCGGACCCGCGCCTGGAACACCGCCGGGGCGGCGTGCTGTTCGTCGGCCCGCACCAGCCCTACCTTGCGTACGTGGCCGACGTCCTGCCCAGCCTCGGCGAGGAGGGCGTGCAGATCTGCACGCTGCGCGACCTGGTCGCCGAGGGGCGCGCCGCGAGGGACGAGGGTGACCCGGAGGTGGCCCGGCTCAAGTCGTCGGCCGCCATGGTGGGGGCGGTCGAGGCGGCCGTCCGGTTCTACGAGGAGCCGCCGACCCGCCCGCTGACGGTGTCGACCCCGTGGGCGGAGGTCCAGCTCACCGCCGCCGACTGGGCGGACGCGTTCGACGCGGTGGAGCCCGGCACCCCGCACAACGAGGCCCGCGACGACATCCTGGCGGCGCTGTCCGCGATCCTGGCCGGCCGGCACGACGACGACGTACCGGCCGATCAGCTGCGCGCGGCGCTGCTGCGCGACCGGGACCTGCACGCGGCCCTCAACCGCGCGTGGCCGCTGCTCGAGGCGACCGACATCGTGGCGGACCTGTGGTCCGTGCCCGCGTACCTGCGCCGGTGCGCCCCGTGGCTCAGCGCGGACGACGTGGCGCGGCTGCGGCGAACGGACGCGCACGCGTGGACGGTGTCCGACCTGCCGCTGCTGGACGCGGCGCGGCTGCGGCTCGGCGACCGTACGGCGTCGACGCGCCGGCGCCGCAACGAGGCGAGCGTCGCGGCTGAGCGGGTGCGCGTGAACCGGGTCGTGGACGACCTGATCGAGGCCGCCGACGACGAGTACGGCACCGGTCTGGTGACGATGCTGCGCGGCGAGGACTTCCACCACGCGCTCGTGGACGAGTCCGGCCTGGCGGGCGCCGACATTGACCGGCTCGCCGGCCCGTTCGCGCACATCATCGTGGACGAGGCCCAGGAGCTGACGGACGCGGAGTGGCAGATGCTGCTGCTGCGCTGCCCGTCGCGCAGCTTCACCATCGTCGGCGACCGCGCACAGGCCCGGCACGGGTTCACGGAGTCGTGGCGGGAGCGGCTGGAGCGGGTGGGTCTCGACCGGATCGACCACGCCCGCCTGACGGTCAACTACCGCACGCCGGCGGAGGTCATGGCCGAGGCGGAGCCGGTCATCCGGGCCGTGCTGCCGGACGCGAACGTGCCGACCTCCATCCGCAGCGGCGGCGTCCCGGTCGTCCACGGCGCCGCCGCGGATCTGGGCCCGATCCTCGCGGCGTGGCTCGCCGGGCATGCCGAAGGGGTCGCCTGCGTCATCGGCGATCCGACCTTCGAGGCGACGCCGCGCGTGCGGTCGCTGACCCCGGAGCTGTCGAAGGGACTCGAGTTCGACCTGGTCGTCCTCGTGAACCCGGAGGCGTTCGGCGACGGCGTCGAGGGCGGGGTCGACCGCTACGTCGCGATGACCCGGGCCACCCAGCAGCTGGTGATCCTCACCGGGAGCCACCGGTGAGCAGGACGAGCAGCGGGTGCAGCGCGGCCTGGATGAGCGCCGCGCACGCCTGCATCTCCTCGGGGCCACCGCCGACCGGGTCGGGCACGTCGTCCTCGTCGGGCGGTACGGGCTGCGCGTGGGCGCGCGCCTCGTGGACGCCGCCGACGATGGCGGCCACCCGCCGGGCCGGCCCGGCGGTGCGCACCTGGTCCGCGTCGACCGCCGCGGCCAGCCGGGCGAACTGGCGCAGCGTGAACGTGCGCCCCAGGACGGCGGGCGCGAGCGTCACGCACGTCGCCCGCTGGGCCCGCGCGGCGGTGAGCACCAGGTCTGCCTCGCACAGCAGGCCGGCGTGCACCGGCTGGCTCGCGAAGCCGTCCGGGTCGGCGCCGAACTCGCGTAGCACGTCCGCGGCGAGCGGATGCATGTCGTGGCGGGGGCGGGCGTGCGTGCCGGCGCTCGCGGCCGTGACGCCGGCGTCCGCGAGGCCGGGCCGGGTGTCGACGGCGAGGCGCAGCAACCGTTCCGCCATGGGGGAGCGGCACAGGTTCGCGTGGCAGACGAACAGCACCCGCATCGCGACCGTCAGGGCCCGATCGCCTCGTCGCGGTCGGCCCCGGCGACCAGCGCCGCGGGCCGCCGCTCACACAGGCGGGCCAGGTGGGCGACGATGTCCATGGGTGAGCCGGCCAGGTCGATCACCCGCACCTCCGCCGGGTCCAGCGGCGGCACCGTCACATGGGAGATGAGCGGGTGCCGGGGGCGGATGTCGCACTCGTCCGGGCCGAACAGCTCCTCGTGCATCTTCTCGCCCGGGCGCAGGCCCGTGAACACGATCTCGACCGGTGACGGCGCGCGGCGCGCGAGCTGACGGGCCACGTCGACGATGCGTACGGGCTTGCCCATCTCCAGGACGAGCGCCTCGCCGTCCCCGCCGATCACGCCGGCGTGGATGACGAGCTGCACCGCCTCCTGCACGGTCATGAAGTAGCGGGTGACGTCGGGATGCGTCACGGTGATGGGCCCGCCGGCGGCGACCTGGGCGCGGAACGCGGTCAGCGCCGAGCCGCGGCTGCCGAGCACGTTGCCGAACCGGACGCTGAGAAAGGTGCCGTCGTACGCGGCGGCGGCGTGGGCGGTCAGCCGCTCGGTGATGCGCTTGGAGTACCCCAGCACGCTGCTCGGCTGCGCCGCCTTGTCGGTGGAGAGGTTGACGAACCGTTCCACGTCGCGGGCGGCCTCGAGCACGGTCAGGGTGCCCCACACGTTGGTCTTGATGGCCTCCGCGGGATGGCGCTCCAGCAGGGTCAGGTGTTTGAGGGCGGCCGCGTGGAAGATGACGTCCGGCCGGCGCCGGCGCACGACGCGCGCGATCTCGTCGGCGTCGCGCAGGTCGGCGAGGATGAGTTCCGGGCTGTCGAGCAGGGCCCGGCCGTGCAGCGAGAACTGCACCGCGTGCAGGCCGGTCTCGTCACGGTCGAGCATCATCAGCTCGGCGGGGTGATGGCGGCTGATCTGGCGGCACAGTTCCGACCCGATGGACCCGCCGGCGCCCGTGACGAGGACCCGCTTGCCATCGAGATAGCCGGCCATGGCGTCGAGCCCGGTGTCGACCTGGCCGCGGCCGAGCAGCTCCCACAGGTGCGCGTCGCCGATCGGCGCGAGCGGCCGGTCGAGCAGGTCGACGGAGTTCAATGCGTACGCGGTGCGGGGGGCAGGGGCCCGGCGGCCGCCGCGCAGGCGATCGAGGAACCGGACGCGCCCGGCCGGAGGCTGTGCCGCTTCGCGCGGTTGCGTCCTGTTCTGATGCAGAAAATGCATGTTCGTAACGATAAGTGATACAGAGGCAAGTATAGTCCGCTTACTGCGTATTGTTGGTCGGAGACTTGGAACCATATGGGCTTGTCGGAATATGTTCGTGCGATTCGCAGACACTGGTGGTTCCTGCTCGTCACGTGCCTCGCCACTGTGATAGGGGCCGCTCTCGTCACGATCCAGACGGCGCCCCGGTACGCCACCACTGTCACCTTCTTCGCCAACACCCCCACCCGGGGCGGCGTCGGCGAGGCGTTCCAGGGCAACCTGCTGTCGCAGCAGCGCGTCAAGTCGTACGCGGACCTGCTGGCCGGCGACCGGCTGGCCAAGATGATCGACCGGCGCTACGAGCTGGGCCTGAGCGTGCCGGAGATCCAGGCGCGCATCCAGGCGCGGCCGGTGCCCAACACGGTGCTGCTGCGCGTCACCGTGACCGATGGCCTGCCCGCCCGGTCGGCACAGCTCGCGAGCGCGGTCGTCACGGAGTTCGTCGCGCTCGTCGAGGCGCTGGAGCGCGTCGGTCAGGCCGACGGGCCGGCCGTGGCGGTGTCGGTGGTGGACGGACCGACGCTGAACCCCGTACCCGTGTCGCCGCGGCCGTTGCGCAACCTCGGGCTCGGTCTGCTGCTCGGTCTGCTCGCCGGCTGCGCCGCGGCCCTGCTGCGGGAAACCCTGGACACGACCGTGAAGTCCGCCGAGGTGCTGACGAAGGTGGCGGGCGTCCCGGTGCTCGGGGTCATCCCGCTCGACGCCAGCGCCCGCAAGGCCCCGCTCATCGTGGCCGGCAAGGCCAACTCCGCGCGGGCCGAGGCGTTCCGCCAGATCCGCACCAACCTCACGTTCGTCGACGTGGACCGCCCCGTGCGGTCCATCGTGGTCACCAGCGCCCACCGCGACGAGGGCAAGTCGACGACCTCGTGCAACCTGGCCATCGCGCTCGCCACGGCGGGCGAGAAGGTGCTGCTCATCGAGGCTGACCTGCGCCGGCCGCGGCTCGGGCACTACCTGGGCCTGGAGGGCGCCCTCGGGCTGAGCAACGCGCTCGCCGGGCAGGTCGACGTCGACCAGGTCATCCAGCCGTGGGGGCACGGCCTGTGGGTGCTGCTGTCCGGCTCGCTGCCGCCCAACCCCAGCGAACTGCTCGGCTCCGACGCGATGCGCGATCTGCTCGACGAGCTCACGGCGCGCTACGACCGGGTGGTCCTGGACACGCCGCCGCTGCTGCCGGTGACCGACGGCGCCGTCGTCGCGGCCCGGGCCGACGGGGTCATCCTCGTGGCCCGCAGCGCGCGCACGACCCAGGAGCAGGTGCGCAAGGCCGCGCAGTCGCTGAATGCCGTGGGCGCCTCCGTCATCGGCTCCGTCCTGTCGATGCAGCGTCCCCGCCCGGGCGAGGTCGGCTACTACCCGTACTACGGTCCCGAGCAGAACCGCACCCGGTCGCACCGTGGCCTGCCGCCCACGGTGGCGCACGCGCCGAAGCGGTCCGGCGAGGAGCATCCCGCGCCCCACGAGGTGGCCGCGTCGTCCGGTCCGGTGGCGCCGTGACCCGTCCGATCCTGCTCTCCGGCGCCGACCTCGGACCTTTGGAGGCCGAGTACGTGCTGGCAGCGCTGCGTTCGGGCTGGGCCGCGCCGGCCGGGCCCGACGTTGAGGCGTTCGAGCGCGACCTCGCCGCCCTCGCCGGCGTCGAGCACGCGCTCGCGGTCTCCTCCGGCACGGCCGCCCTGCACCTGGCCCTGCTGGCACTGGGCGTCGACGCGCGCCACACCGTGCTCGTACCGACGCTCACGTTCGCGGCCACGGCCAACGCGGTGGCCTACACGGGCGCGCAGCCGTACTTCGTGGACTGCGAGCCGGGCACCGGCAACGTCGACGTGGACCTCGTGGCCGAGGCGCTGCGCCAGCTCGCGGCCGAGCGCCGGCCGGTCGGCGCGGTGCTGCCCGTGGACCTGTTCGGGCGGTGCGCCGACTACACCCGGCTGCTGCCGCTCTGCGCGCGGTACGGGGTACCGGTCGTGGCGGACGCCGCCGAGGCCGTCGGGGCCGCGCACCGTGGGCGTCCGGCCGGCGGGCTCGGCGCGGCCGGGGTGTTCTCCTTCAACGGCAACAAGATAATGACGACCACGGGCGGCGGCGCGCTGCTGTCCAATGACGTGCGGCTCATCGCGCGGTGCCGGTACCTGGCGACGCAGGCGCGCCAGCCGGTCGCCCACTACGAGCACACCGACGTGGGCTACAACTACCGCCTCAGCAACCTCCTGGCCGCGCTGGGCCGCGCCCAGGTGCTCCGGCTGCCCGACATGATCGCGCGCCGGCGGGAGCTGCGTGAGCGCTACGTGAAGGTGTTCGCGCCGGTCGACGGCGCGGACGTGCTGGGCGCGGACGGCTCGCCGGACGACGCCGCCGCCAACGCCTGGCTGTCCGTGCTCGTGGTCGATCCCGACCGGGCCGGCTGGCGGGTGAACGACCTCGCGGCGCACCTGGCCGCCCACGGCATCGAGAGCCGTCCGGTGTGGAAGCCGATGCACCTGCAGCCGGTCTTCGCCGGCTCGCGCGGGCTCATCACGGGGGCCGCCGGGCGGCTGTTCCGCGACGGCCTCGTGCTGCCCGGCGGCTCGGCGCTCGACGAGGCCGACACGGCGCGCATCTTCGCCGCCATCGACGACTTCCTGGGGGTGCGGCGATGAGCGGGGACCGGGGCAAGCGGGCCGTGGACGTTGTCGGGGCGGCCGTCGTCCTCGTCGCGATGCTGCCGGTGCTGGCGCTCGTGGCCACCACCGTGGCGCTCACGATGGGGCGGCCCGTGCTGTTCCGGCAGCCGCGCGTCGGGCGGTCGGGGCGCGTGTTCACGATCGTCAAGTTCCGCACGATGCTGCCCGGTGGCGGGGCGGACGCCGACCGGCTCACCCGGGTCGGCGAGTTCCTGCGGCGCACCAGCCTGGACGAGCTGCCGACGTTCTGGAACGTGCTGCGCGGACACATGAGCCTCGTCGGCCCGCGGCCGCTGCTCATCCAGTACGTGGACCGCTACACCCCCCGCCAGGCCCGCCGGCACGAGGTGCGGCCCGGCATCACCGGCCCGGCGCAGGTGGCCGGGCGCAACCTGTTGGCCTGGGAGGAGAAGCTCGACCTGGACGTGCGGTACGTGGAGCACCGCAGCCTCGGGCTCGACCTGCGGATCCTGGCCCGGACGGTGGGAGTGGTGCTGCGCCGGCACGGCGTCAGCGCACCCGGCGAGGCCACCGCGCCCGAGTTCGTCGGATCGGCGGCGCACCGGTGACCGCGAAGCGCCGCGTCACGATCCTGCTCTCCTCGGCCGGCCGTCGGGTGAGCCTGCTGCGCTCGCTGCGCGAGGCGGCCGCGGCCGCCGGGTATGACGCCCGCGTGATCGCGTGCGACGCCGACCCCACCGCGCCGGCCCTGCACGTGGCCGACGCGGCGTTCCTCGCGCCGCCGTGCGCGGGCGCCGACTTCGACGACTTCGCGGTCGACCTCGCCGCGCGCGAGCGGGTGGACCTCGTCGTCCCCACCATCGATCCGGAACTCCCCGTCTGGTCACGGCTGCGCGAACGCCTGGCGGCCGTGGGCACCACGGTCGCTGTCAGCGGTCCGCAGACGGTCGAGATCGCCGCCGACAAGCGCCGCACGCACGAGCACTGCGTACGCAACGGCATCCCGTGCCCCCGCCAGGCCACGCCGTCCGCCGTGCTCGCCGGCCGGGCCCGCTGGCGCCTGCCGCTGATCGTCAAGCCCGCCCGCGGTTCGGGCAGCGACGGCGTCCTGCGGGTGTCGGACTGGTCGCAGTTGCGGCACGTGGCCGGCGTTGGCGGGCTCGTCGTCGAGGAGCTCGTGCCCGGCGTCGAGCACACCGTCGACGTGTACCTGGATCGTCGTGGCGTGGCGCACTGCCCCGTGGTGCGCCGCCGGCTCGCCGTCCGCGCGGGCGAGGTGAGCAAGGCCCAGGTGGTCCGCGATGCGCGCCTGGAGTCGGTGGCCGTGAAGACCGTCGAATCGCTGCCGGACGCCTTCGGGGTGCTCAACGTCCAGGTCTTCGCCGACGGCCCGGACGTGTCCGTCATCGAGATCAACGCGCGCTTCGGCGGCGGGTACCCGTTGACGTGGCGCGCCGGCGGCCGGTACGGCCAGTGGCTGATCCAGGAGGTGCTCGACGGCACGCCGCCGCCGGCCGCCCCGCCCGTCGAGGACGGTCTGCTCATGCTGCGCTGGGACGAGGAGGTGTTCGTTGCCGGCCACGCGTCCTGACCACCCCAGCGGGCTGGTCGTCGTCTTCGACGTGGACGACACGCTCTACCTGGAGCGCGACTACGTCCGCAGCGGCCTGGACAGCCTCGACCGGCTGGTGAGCGCTCACTGGGGCCGGCGCGGCTTCGGTCGTGCCGCGTGGCGGTGCTTTCTCGCGGGCCACCGGGGCGACCTGATCGACCGCGGCCTGGCCGCGCTGGGGATCCGGCCGGGGCCGGGTGAGGTGGCGCGACTGGTGACGGCGTACCGCGAGCACCGGCCGCGCATCGCCCTGGCGCCCGACGCCGCGCGCGCACTGCGGCGGTTGTCCGCCGCCGGGGCGACCCTCGCGGTGGTGACCGACGGGCCGGCCGCCAGCCAGGAGGCCAAGGTGCGGGCGCTGGGCCTGGACCGGGCATGTGCCACGGTCATCGTCACCGACCGGTACGGGCCCGGCTTCGCCAAGCCGCACCATCGCGCGTTCGACGAGGTCATGCATCGGCACGAGGAACGGCGGTGGTGCTACGTGGCCGACAACCCGGCGAAGGACTTCGCGGCCCCCCGGGCGTTGGGCTGGCGGACCGTCCGGGTGCGCCGGCCCGGCGGCCTGCACGCGCACGTGCCCGACCAGGGTGACGTGGACGTGACCGTGGCGGACCTGGCCATGCTGGACGCCGTCCTCGGCGACCCGGTGGGCGGCCGCCGGTGAGGCCGGCGGGCGGGATCAGGGTCGGCCTGCGGCGTGCCGCGCTGGCGGCCTTCGCCCGGGTCAACCCGGGCGACGTGCGCATCCGCCACCACTACACGGGCCAGCCGTTCGTGCTGCACTCCTTCCGGCACAAGGGGTACTGGTTCCACGGGCGCCGCCGCGAGCAGGACGAGATGGCCGCGTTCGCGCGGTTGGTCCGCCCCGGCGCCCGGGTGCTGGAGGTGGGTGGCCACATCGGCTACACCAGCCTGTACCTGGCCTCGCTCGTGGGTGAGCGCGGTGCGGTGCACGTCTTCGAGCCCGGCGCCAACAACCTGCCGTACCTGCTGCGCAACACGTCGGCGTGCGCGCAGGTGCGGGTGCTCGCCGCGGCGGCCGGCCGCCACGACGGAACCGCCTGCCTGTATCTGGAGGACCTGACCGGGCAGAACAACTCGCTCGTGGCCGACTTCGCCGGCCTGGCCGCGAACGCGCGGCTCGCGGTGCGGGCCCGGGTGACCACGCAGGAGGTCACGCTCACCTCACTCGACTCGTACTGCGCACACGCGGGATTCGCCCCCGACTTCATCAAGATTGACGTCGAGGGATGGGAGTTCGACGTGCTGTGCGGGGCCCGTACGGTGCTTCGTGAGCACCGGCCGGCGCTCATGGTGGAAGTGCAGGACCACCGGGCCGAGATCGCCGCGCTGCTCGCGTCCGAGGGCTACCGGCTCCTCACGGCGCGGGGCGAACCCCTCGCCGCGCTGCCGGACGGGACGGTCAATGTCTTCTGCCTGCCGTGGTGACCGCTGAGCCACCGGCGACGGTGGTCAGGGCGCTGGGTTCACCTCGAAGATGCGCACGGGCCCGTCGGTGTGGCGCAGCACGGCGTAGCGGCTGAGGTCGGCCGAGACCGGGCCCGCGCCGCTGTGCGCGAACAGCCAGCTCACGTGGTGGCGCGCCCGCAGCAGGTCGATGTCGGCCGCGGTGGGCGCGGTGAACACGCGGTCGTTGAGTTCGAGCAGGTCCGGGTCCGGTGCGGGCTGGTGCGTGTACCGCAACCCGCCGCGACCGTTGTTGGCGAACGCCGCGTCGGAGTAGCCCCAGCCCTCCAGGAGCACCCGGCGTCCGGACAGGCCGGACACCCACGACGCCCGGGCCGGGCAGCCCGCCACGGTGGGTGCCGGCACGCAGTGCACGTTCGTCGCCAGCACGTCGCCGGCGTCGGCGTGCGCGCCGAGCCACAGGGCGGCCCGCGCCTCGGCCACGGACAGCGTGCTCAACTCGAGTCCGATGGCGTTCCTGATCGGCACCTGGTGAAGCAGCCGGGCGGGCAGCGCGCCGGCGAACCCCGCGCCGAGCGTGGCGGCCACCGCCAACGGCAGTCCCACGCGACGGACCAGCGACGGCCGCTGCCGCCGCACGACCAGCAGCAGGCCGATCGCGGTGGCGCCCGCGGTGACCAGGGGGAGCGCCAACTCGGCCGCCCAGGCGCCGGGCGTCGGGGCCGGCTGGCGCACCGGGACCGCGATGGCGACCGTCCAGCAGACGACGAAGGCGGCCAGGCCACCAGCGACGAGCACGGTCCAGCGCACGCCCTCCGCGCGCGCGTCCGCCAGCAGCCACACGGCCAGGACGACGGCGAGCGGCGCGACCGACCGGAAGAAGTACGCCGGAACCGCCATGTCCGGATGGTTGAGCAACCACATGCCGCCAAGGCCGGCGACGACCGCTCCGGCCAGCAGCCACGCCGCCGGGTCGCGGCGGATCCGCTCCCGCCGCAGCGCCAGCAGACCGATCAACCGGGGCGCCTGCAGCAGCAGCCACCAGCAGACCATCCCGATGGCGAACACCCAGGCCGCCGCACCCCCGGCGGCGATCCGGGCCAGCACGCTCACCCCGGCCGCGTACGCGGACGACGAGTAGGCGAGGGCATCCCGGAACGCGACCATGTCCCGCAACGGCTCGAACAGCGAGATGGTGATCAGCGAGAACTGTGCGCTGACTCCGGCGAACAGGCTCCGGCCGAGCATCGCGGCGCCGCCGAGGGTGACGATGCCCGCGACGCAGGCCCACGGCGGACGCCGACGCAGGACGGTCGCGGCGAGCGCGGCGCACGCGAGACCGGCGATGAGCACCGGCAGGCCGTTGGGTTTGATCCCGGCGCACATGACGCCGAACGCGGCCAGCACCAGCCATCCGGTGCCGAGCCGGCGACCACGCGCGAGGTCGACGCAGACCGCTGTGGTCGCCAGCAGGAACGGCAGCAGGTACGTCAGCGACGGGTTGCCGAACGAGAGCAGGTAGCGCGGCAGTACGGGCACCGCGCCGGACAGCGGGATCCACTGCGCGATGAGCGTGCCCGCCGCCGCGAGCGGGCCGGCCCACCACATCCCCGACAGCTGCCGGGCGAGGGCGGCGAGGATGAGCACGCCGGCGGCCAGCACCGGCCCGGCCCACAGGTGCAGCAGGACGGCGGCCGGCTCGATGCCGGTGACGAGGGAGGCGCTCGCCATGTGCGCGAACGTCAGGTAGTGGTACTCCAAGGGCGTACCGGCCAGCTGTGGCGTCTCGAACGGCATGGCCCGCCGCAGCTCATGCACGATGGACAGGAAATAGAAGAGATCATTGTCGTACGACGCGCCGGCCGGCGGCAGCGGCCGGACCGCCATCTCCCTGACGGTCGCCAGGATGGCGCCGGCCATGACGGTGGCGACCGCCCAGGACCAGCGCAGCGGCAGCGGCGCCGGTGCGGCGATCCGCCAGTGCCGGCGCAGGCGCGGGATCAGGGCGAAGGCGGCGACCACGGGAACCGGCCAGACCCACAACCAGTGCTGCGCGCCCGTGTACGTGCCGACGGCCCACGCGCCGGCCTCGAGCGTCAGCCCGGTCACCGCCCCGAAGCCGATGTCCTCGGCGAGGCTTCCCGTCGTGCCGCGCAGCGCCCGGTAGACCAGGACCCCGGGCAGGACCAGTCCGGCCGCCCAGTAGGCGGCGAACGCGGCCACCTGCGGGGCGGGGGTCCCCGTCGCCACGAGCGCCGCGGCGAGCAGCCCCGCCGGGCACAGCCACGGCAGCGCCCGCCACGCCAGTCGCCTGCCGGCCCCGGGCGGCTCCTCGGATCCGGTGCCATGCGACCGCGCGCGGGGGGCCGCGCCCGCGACCTCTGAAGAAGCTGTCGTCACCGCGTCACCGCTTCCTTGATGATCACTTGGGATAACGGCGCGTGATCGAGGTGGTTATGGCGCAAACGTTGATATAACGGATGCGCACAGATGAGGAGCTTACGTGGCGTCACGGCATGGTCCGGGTGGCCGGCTGGGCGGGGCGGTCTGCCCCTTGCTCGTCGTCGCCGCGTTCGGGCCGTACCTGCCGTTGCCCGGGGTACGCACGGAGCAGGTCGTCGTGTACCTGGCCTTCCTGGTCACCCTGTTGTCCGGGCACTGGACACGCGTGCCGGTCGGCGGTACGGCGGTGGTGCTCGGGCTGCTGACCACGATCCTGCTCATCGCGGTGATGGGCACCTTCGGTCCCGTGCCGCTCATGACGTCGTGGCCCGCCGGCAGCGTCACCGCCGGTCTCGACAATCTCCTGTTGCCGATCGCCGTGGTGCTGACGGTGGGCGCGACGGTCCACCTGGGTGTCGACCGCCGCCGGACGCTGACGGTCGTCTGCCGCCTGCTGGTCGCCGGCATGTGCGCCAACGCGATCCTGGCGTACGCCTCCACGCTGACGGACCTGTCGCCGGTGCTCGCCCGCTGGTGGAACAACGGGCCCGTCGACGACCTCATGACGGACACCGTGGCGGGTCGCGCGAGCGGCCTCGGCCGCTTCAGCGGCATCTTCAACCAGCCGGCCGAGGCCGGCATCGCGTACGCGCTGGCGCTGTTCGCGGCTCTCTATCTGGCCCGCGAGGCGGCCGCGCTGTACGGGGTCGCGGCCGTCGTCATCGCGGTGGGCGGTGTGCTCAGCGTCAGCAAGGTCTTCCTCCTGATAGGCCTGCCGATCGCGCTGTGGCAGGCGATCCGGCACACGAGCGGGCGCCGGCTCGCGCCGATCGTGGCGGCCATGGCCGTCGTGGTCATGGCCTATCAGGTATCCGGTGCCGACTGGGCCGGCGCCGGCTACCTCACCCGGCTCTTCGGCGCCGGCGACGACGTGCTCGGGTGGTACACCGCCGGACGGATCGGCGACGAGTCGACGCTGTACCCGCTGGTCCTGGCCGTCCTACGGGAGTCGCCCTGGTTCGGGTTCGGCGCCGGTGGGCTCGCCGCCCCGTACGACAACGGTTGGGTGGAGGCACTGTGCGTCGCCGGCCTGGCCGGCGTCGTGATCTACACGGCGGTGCTGGGCGTCCTGGTGGCGCTCTGGCTGCGCAAGCCGACCGACCTCGAGCCGGCGACGGCCCGCTTCGCCGGGGGCGTCGTCCTCGTGCTGACCCTCGGCTCGGTGGGCGTGCCGGCCCTGACCGCCAACCGGGTCGCCACGCTCGCCTGGGTGTTGCTCACGCTGCTGCTGCTCGCCCGGCCCGACGCCGTGCGGGAGCCGAACCCGCCGGTGCGGATCCCCGCGCGGATCGCGACCCGTCACGCGTGCGGGCGGGCCCCCGTCGGCCAGGGGGGATGATGATCCGACCATGGAAACCGCGCGGGAGCGCGGTGCTGTCGCCCACGGCGGGGCGATCCGGTCCGGCGGCCGACGTGACCGCACCGATGCGCCGGGTGCTCATGACCTGCGGGGTGTTCGAGCCCGGACACCGGGGCGGCGGCCTGGTGCCCGCCGTCGCGGGCATCATCGACACGGTCCCGGACGACGTGGAGGTCCACTTCGTCACGCTCGACCGCGACCTCGGCGATTCCCGCCCGTACCCGGGGTTGGCCGGGCGGTGGTCGCGGCGCGGGCGGGCCCGGGTGTTCTACCTGACGGCGGCCAGCCCGTCGCAGTGGTGGCGGCTGCTCGTCGAGCTGCGCCGCCGCCCGTACGACGTGGTCCACGTCAACAGCGTGCTGGCGCCGCTGTCCGTAGCGTTCCTGCTCGCCACCCGACTGCGGCTGATCCGGGGTCGCACGATCCTGATCTCCCCGCACGGCGAGCTGGCACCCGGCGCGCTCGCGCTCAAGGCCACGAAGAAGCGGGTGTACCTGCGCTGCCTGCCGGCCCTGCTGGGCGGCGCTGACGTGACGTGGCACGCGACCACCGTCCACGAGGCCGCGCAGGTTCGGGCGGCCGTCCCCGCAGCCCGCGTCGTCGTGTGCGAGAACCGCGTACGCCTGTCGACGCGTGCCCGGCCGCCGGCCGCCGACCCGTGCGCCGTGGCGCGGCTGGTGTTCGTCAGCCGCATCGCGCCGGTGAAGGACCTCGGCCTCGCGCTGCGTGCGCTGGCGGCGGCGACCGTCCCGGTGGGTCTGGATGTGTACGGTCCGATCGAGGACCCCGCCTACTGGGCGCAGTGCGAGGCGCTCATCGCCCGGCTGCCCCCGCACGTGACCGCCCGCTACGGCGGGGAGGTGCCACCTGGCGGGGCGGTCGACGTCTTCGGCGGGTACGACGCGTTCGTCTTCCCCACCCACGGGGAGAACTTCGGCTACGTCATCGCGGAGAGCCTGGCCGCGTCGTGCCCCGTCGTCTGCTCGGCGGCCACGCCGTGGACGCCCGTGCTGGAGGCCGGCGGCGGGGTGGTCGTGGCCGAGCGGTCACCGCGCGCGTGGGCGGCGGCGCTGAACGCGGTCGCCGCGTCATCGCCGGCCGAGCGGGCGGCCGCGCGGGCTCGGGCGGGCGCCGCGTACGAGGCGTGGCGGGCGGGCCGCGGCGAGGAGTCGCTCTACGCCCGTCGCCCGGCCGGGCGCGTCGCCGTCGGCTCCGGTGGACGAGGGGATCACACGTGAGTGCGCCACGGAGAATCGCGATAGTCACGCATGACTGTGCTGTCCCCGGGGGCGTTGAGTCCATCGCGCTCTGGCTGCGCGACGGCCTGTCCGCCACCGGCGGCTACGTCGCCGACGTGCACTACCTGGCGACGTCCTCGCGGGACGGCCGCAGCCGCCGCGTTGTCGCGCCGTCGTCGTGGCTGCGCCGGTCCCTGACCGAAGGCGGCCATGCCGGACGCGGTGAGTCCCGATGGGGGGCGAACGCGGTCGAGCTTGAACCCATGCGTTACCGGCCGCGTCGTGAGCTGACGAGCGCACTGGCCGGGTACGACGTCATCCAGTTGGTCGTCGGCAGCCCGGTGTGGGGCCTGACGACCGCGGGCGCCGGCGTTCCGGTGGTCATGCAGGTGGCCACCCGGATCGGGTGGGAACGGCCGGTGCAGCTGATCGGGCAACCGGTGCTCCCGCGAACCTGGCGGCGCGCGATGACCGCCCTGGTGGGCAGGTTCGAGGCGTCGGGACTGCTGGCGGTCGACACGGTGCTGGTGGAGAACGAGGCGATGCTCAGCTGGGCCGCCTCGGTCGGCCACCCCTCGGCACGCAAGGCGATGCCGGGCGTGGACACCGTGCGGTTCTCGCCCGGACCGCTCGGGCACCGCCCCGATGGCCATCTCCTGTCGGTGTGCCGCCTCAATGACCCGCGCAAGGGGCTGCGACGGCTGGTCGACGCGTACGCGCAGCTGGCGCGACGCCGACCGTCCGTGCCCCCGCTCGTCATCGCCGGTAGCGGCGCGCCCTCTCCCGACCTGCGCGGCCGTATCAGCGAACTCGGCCTCGACGCCGCCGTTATGATCTTGAGTGATGTCGCCCCGGATGACCTCGTCGAGCTCTACCGGGGTGCCTCGGTGTTCCTGCAGTCCTCGTGGGAGGAGGGCCTCGGCATGTCGGTGATCGAGGCCATGGCGTGCGGGCTGCCCATCGTGGCCACGGAGACCGCCGGCAGCAGGGAGACCGTGGCCCACGGGGAGAACGGCTGGCTGGTTCCCCAGGACCCCGAGTCCGAGGTGCCGGTCGCCCTTGCCGACCGGACGCTGCGGGTCCTGTCGACCGGGTACGACGCGTTCTGCGCGCACAGCCGGGCCCGCTGCCAACGGCTCTTCTCGTCGGAGGCGGCTTTGCGGCATTTCACCGACGCCTACGACGAACTGCTGGCCCCCGACCGGGCTCAGCCGGTCAGGGCGCTCAGGTAGGCCCGGGCGTACGCGGTGGGGTCGTGGCGCGCGGACGCGGTGCGGAAGGCCCGCTCGGTGAGCTCGGCCCGCAGCCCGGCGTCCGCGCTGAGCCAGGTGAGGGCGGCCGCCAGGCCGCGCGCGTCACCGGCGGGGTAGACCACCCCGGTCGTCAGGTGCTCGACCAGTTCCGCCGCGCCACCCCGGTCCGGTACGACCGCGACGACGCCGGCCAACTGGGCCTCGACGACCGTGCGGCCCATGGCCTCCTGGGCATTGGCCACGACCAGGATGTCGAGCCCTTCCATCGCCCGGGCCGGGTCCACCCGGCCCTGTATCTCATGGCGGTCCGGCAACAGCCGGGCGCACAGCTGCTGCACCTCGGCCCGGTACGGCGTGCGGTTGTCCGAGCGGTCGCCCCGGATGACGAGGCGCAGCTGCCGGGGGGCCGCGCTCATGGCCTCGATGACGAGCGGGTGGTTCTTGTCCGGGTCGACGCGGCCCACGATGCCGACGACCCGTCCCGCGTTCGCCCGGCGGGTCCGCTGCCTCGGCGCCCGCACGGGTCGGTAGATCGTCGCGGACTCGACGGCGAGATCGGCGAGGCTCTCGGCGACGTAGTCGCTGACCGAGATCACGGCGTCCATGCGGGGGGCGAACCAGCGCAGGATCCGGGAGGCCCGCGGTGTGGAGATCTTGTCGTGGAGGTCGAGAACCATGCGTTGCCCGCGTCGCTGGGCCAGCTTGACGAGGCTGCCCGGGATCACCAGGTGGAAGTTCTCCAGGACCACCACGTCGTGCGACAGCAGCAGCCGGAGGTTGCGCAGCAGCCAGAGCATGTCCTGTAGCCGGGGGGCCCGCTGGACGCGGCGGTTGTCGCGGGCCAGCACGACGGACGGTCCCACCTCGGCCACCCATCGGGCGGCGAGTGGTTCGCTGCGGCACAGCAGGGTCTGCCGGACGCGCCCGCGGGCCGCGCAGGCGAGCGTGAGGACGCTCTCCTCGGCTCCCCACCAGTCGCGCGACGCGGTGACGAAGATGACGGACGTCGGCCGGGCCGCGGTTGCTCCGCGGGCCGCGTCAGACAACGTCGCGCCGGGCGATGAAGTGGACGTTGGGCAGGCGGCGCAGCGAGTGCTCGTACACGCCGGCCAGCTTGTGGTAACCGCACTCCACGAGCACGGTGGGCTTGCCCAGCAGCGCCGCCGGCATCGCGATGTGCAGCCGGTCGGTGATCACCGCTCGGGCGGTCGCGATCGACCGGGCATAGTGGTCGTACGTGCCGTAGTGCGGGGAGCTGATGTCGAAGCTGTCCGACCGGATGTGGGTCAGCAGGTCCTCGGGGACCTGCCCGGCGACGCGGCTCAGCAACGCGTCGTTCGCGCTCCGTTGACGGTCGCGGGCCCGGTGACGCACCATCGTGCGCCGCAGGCGCTCCGGTAGGCGCCGCAGGGCGGCCTGCACCAGTTGCTGGCGGGCCGACGGGCAGTGGAAGGAACGCAGCCCGGGTTCGGGCATGTCTCCTGCCTCCTGGTCCATCCGCGCCGCGAGCAGCGTGCCGTCGGCGGCGTGCGCGGTCGTCCCGAGCGCGGCGGCGAGGTGGCGGTGGCCACTCATCACGACATCGTGGTCGAGGGCGAGGGACACGCCGACGTCCGCGAGCGCCCGGCCCCACTCGTCGCGCAGGTGGGCGAAGGAGCGCGGCTCGCGCAGAATCAGCAGCGCCGGCGCCGAGCGGCCCGCGAAGACCAGCGCCGGGCTGCGGGTCGTGAACCAGGCCGACGACGGGAACACCACCAGCGGGAGGTCCGGCAGCCGCGAGAGCTTCTCGCGCACGAGCCAGGCCGAGCTGTACCGGTCGAGCAGGGCGCCGGAGGGCGGCAGGATCAGCAGGGACGCCTCGGCCGGCGAGGCCACCCGCCGGATGTCGAAGTCGTCGAGGATCCGCTCGAAGATGCGGCGCATGAGTTCGTCGCCGTGGTTGCCGACCGGCCGGCCCGACAGGTCGATCCAGTCCAGCACGTAGGCGGGGTGCCCCACCCACGCCGACACCAGGCAGCGTAGTCCGTCCAGCGTTGGCACAGCCGCCGCTTCATCAACCACCGGTGTCGGTTGCCCCATCCGTCGCGCCTTCCTCCGGTCGCCGTGCTCGCCTGCCTCTACAACGACGGCCGTCTTGATGCGTTTCGCCTGCTGGGGCGGGTCGTTGGGCCTGACATGAGCGGCCGGGGCACTGTGCTGATATGGAAGAGCGGCCTGCTGCCGTACTCCGAGACGTTCATCCGCCACCAGCTGGACGCGCTACGCCGGTACCGCCCGGTCGTGGTCGGCACGCACCGGGTCGACTCACCGATGGCCCGCGGTACCGATGTGATCGTCTACGGTGACCGGTCGCGCGACCGGCTGGCCCGGCGCCTGTTCGTCATGACCGGACGATCGGCGCGGATCGAGGCCGTGACGCGTGGGGTGCGGCCCGACCTCGTGCACGCCCACTTCGGCAACGAGGGCTGGCTCATCGCCCGCACGGCCGGGCGGTCCGGCTGCCCGCTCGTGGTGAGCCTGCACGGCGCCGACGTGACGGCCGCGCCCACGGCCCCTGGGTCGGCCGGCGCGCGGACGCGCCGGCGGCTGCGCCAGGCCTTCGAGCGCGCCGCCGTGCTCGTCGCGGTGTCCGGTTTCATCCGCGAGCGCGCGATCGAGTGGGGCGCGGACCCGGCGAAGGTCGTGGTCCAGCCGATCGGCATCCCGCTGCCGCAGCCGGTCGCCATCGACGACCCGCAGTGGGACTGCGTGTTCGTCGGCCGGTTCGTGGCCAAGAAGGGGGCGGGCGACCTGGTGGCCGCCCTCGCCCTGATCGACCCCCGGGTCCGGCCGCGGTGCCTGTTCATCGGCGACGGCCCGTTGGAGGCGCAGGTGCGGCAGCGGGCGGCCGACCTCGGCGTGGACGCGACGTTCCTGGGGGCGCAGCCGCCAGCGACCGTCCGCCACCACCTGGCGCGGGCGCGGGTGTTCGTCGCGCCGTCGCGCACCGCGCCCAACGGGGATGCCGAGGGCCTGCCCACCACCGTGCTGGAGGCGTCCGCGCACGCGCTGCCCGTGGTCGCCTACCGGCACAGCGGCATCCCCGAGGCCGTCGAGCATGACCGCACCGGCCTGCTGTGTGCCGAGGGCGACGTCGAGCAGCTCGCGGCACACCTCGCCCGGCTGCTCGACGACGACCAGCTCGCGGGCCGGTTGGGCCGGGCCGGGCGGGAGCGGGTCGAGCGCGACTTCGACATCACCCGGTGCACGGCCGAGCTGGAGCACCTCTACGACAGCGTGCTGGCCCGGTCCACCACGGCCGTGACCAGCGTCCGCTGTGATCGTTGATCACCAGGGGGTTCGGTGGGATTCTGTGCGCTGATAACCGGCGGGACCGGGTCGTTCGGGCGGACCATGGTGAGCCGGTTGCTCGACCTGGGCGCCGTCGAGGTGCGCGTCCTCAGCCGCGACGAGGCCAAGCAGGACGCGATGCGGCGCGAGATCGGCGACGACCGGGTGCGCTACCACGTCGGCGACGTCCGCGACCGCGCCAGCGTCGACCGCGCGATGCGCGGCGTCGACCGCGTCTTCCACGCGGCCGCGCTCAAGCAGGTGCCCTCGTGCGAGTTCTTCCCCATGGAGGCCGTGCGCACCAACGTGCTGGGCAGCGTCAACGTCATCGACTCGGCCGAGGCCGCCGGGGTGCGCTCGGTCGTCATGCTCAGCACCGACAAGGCCGTGGCCCCGGTCAACGCCATGGGCATGACGAAGGCCCTCATGGAGAAGGTCGCCCAGGCCCACGCCCGCGACAACCCGGGCAGCCCCACGACCGTGTCGTGCGTGCGCTACGGCAACGTCATGTGCTCGCGCGGCTCGGTGATCCCGCTGTTCATCGAGCAGATCCGTGCGGGCCAGTCGCCGACCGTCACCGACCCGGCCATGACCCGGTTCCTCATGTCGCTGGGCGAGTCCGTCGCGCTGGTGGAGCACGCCTTCGCGCACGCCCGCCCGGGCGACGTGTTCATCCGCAAGGCGGCGGCCAGCACCGTCGGCGACCTGGCCGCGGCGCTCTGCCAGCTGTTCGGCGCCCCGGACAAGATCGAAATTCTGGGCGTACGCCACGGCGAGAAGCTGCACGAGACCCTCGCCAGCCGCGAGGAGCTGGCCCGCGCGGAGGACTTCGGGGAGTACCTGCGGGTGCCGGTCGACTGCCGCGACCTCAACTACGCGCTCTACGTCTGCGACGGCGACCCCGCCGGGCACCCCGGGTCCGACTTCACCTCCGCGAACGCGCGCCGGCTGCGGGTACCCGAGATCGTGGAGATGCTGCGCGCGCTGCCGCAGGTGCGCGCGGAGCTGTCCGCCCACGAGATGGCGCTGGCGTCGTGAGGCTGGCGGTCACCGGGGCCGGCGGCTTCCTGGGCTGGCACGTGCGCGTGCTGGCCCGGGCGCTGGGCTGGCCCGAACCGGTCGCCGTGCCGCGCGCCGAGCTGGCCGACCCGGCGGCCGTGGCGGCCCGCGTCGACGGCACCGACCGGCTGCTGCACCTGGCCGGTGTGAACCGTTCCGGCGACGGCCGCATCACGCACGACAACGTCGCGCTGGCCCGGGCGGTGGCGCGCGGGCTGCGCCGGTGCGCGGCGCCGCCGAAGACGGTCGTCTACGCCAACTCCGTGCACGCGGGCAACGGGACCCCGTACGGCGACGCGAAGGCCGCGGCCGCCGAGGTGCTGGCCGAGGCGTGCGCCGACGCGGAGCTGGTGGACGTGCGCCTGCCCAACCTGTACGGCGAGCACGGCCGCCCCTTCTACAACTCGGTCGTCGCCACGTTCTGCTACCAGCTGGCCAGCGACGCGCGGCCCCGGGTCGAGCAGGACCGCGAACTGGACCTCGTGCACGTCGGCGACGCCGCCGCGCTGCTGGTCGACGCGCCCCCGGGCGGCGCCTGGGACGCGCGCCTGCCCGCGCTGCGCATCGGGGTCGCCGCGCTGGCCGACAAGCTCGCCGCCATGGCGGCCACGTACGGTACCGGCGAGATCCCGCCGCTGCACGACCGCCACGACGTGCGGCTGTTCAACACGTACCGGTCGCACTGCTTCCCGGGCAGGTACCCGCTCCCGCTCGTGCGCCACACGGACGCGCGTGGCGAGCTGGTCGAGCTGGTGCGCGCGCGCGGCGGGGCCGGGCAGGCGTTCTGCTCCACGAGCCGGCCGGGCGTGACGCGCGGCGACCACTTCCACCTCGCCAAGGTCGAACGGTTCGCCGTGCTGCGCGGCACGGCCGAGATCGCGCTGCGCCGGGTGGGCGGGACCGGTGTCGTCCGCTTCGCGGTGAGCGGGGAGCGGCCCGTCGTGGTGGACATGCCGACCATGTGGGCGCACCGCATCACCAACACCGGCCGCGCGGAGCTGCTGACCGCGTTCTGGGCCAACGAGGTGTACGACCCGGAGCAGCCGGACACGTACCCGGAGCCGGTGGGCGCGTGAGGATCGGGATCGTCTCGCAGTGGTACCCGCCGGAGCCGGCCTTCATCCCGGGCGGCCTGGCCGACGAGCTGGCCGCGCGGGGGCACGAGGTGCGCGTGCTCACCGGGTACCCGAACTACCCGGCCGGGCGCGTCTACCCCGGGTACCGGCAGCGGTGGCGGCACACGGCGACCGCCGGCGGGGTGAGCGTGCGCCGGGTTCCCGCCTACGCCAGCCACGGGCGCTCGGCGGCCGGCCGGGCCGCCGCCTACCTGTCCTTCGCGGCCACGAGCGCACTCGCGGCGCCCCGGTTCCTGCGCGGCGTCGACGCGCTCTACGTCTACCACCCGCCCGCCACCGCGTACGCGGCCGCGCGCCGGCTGGGCGTCCCCACCGTGCTGCACGTGCAGGACATGTGGCCCGAGTCGGTGACCGCCTCGGCGATGACGCCGGACGGCCGGGCGGGCGCCGCGCTGCACCGCGCGCTGGGCGCCGGGATGCGCTCGATCTACCGCGCCGCCGCCCAGGTCGCGGTCATCGCGCCGGCGATGGCCGACCTGGTGGTCGAGCGCGGCGCCGACCCCGCCAAGGTGCGGGTCGTGCTCAACTGGACCGACGAGAGCCTGTTCCGGCCGGTGCCCGCCACGGACGCGGCCCGCGCCGAGCTGGGCCACCGGGGCCGGTGCCTGATCCTGTTCGCCGGCAACATCGGCCCGTTCCAGCGCGTGGAGACGGCCGTGCGGGCGGCGGCCGCGACGCCCGGCGTGGACCTCGTCCTCGTCGGCTCGGGCACGGACGAGGCGCCGGCCCGCGCCCTGGCCGACGCGCTCGGCGCGACGAACGTGCGCTTCCTCGGCCGCCGCGCCGCCACCGAGATGGCCGCCCTGTACGCCGCGGCGGACTTCCAGCTGGTCATCCTGCGCGACCTGCCGGCCCTGCGCGGCACTGTCCCGTCGAAGCTGCAGGCCGCCCTCGCCTGCGGGTCGCCCGTCATCGTCTCGGCGGCGGGCGACTGCGCCACGCTGGTCGCCTCGGCCGGCGCGGGCCTGACCTGCCCGCCCGAGGACTGGGCGGCCCTGGCGGACCGGTTCGCGGTGGTCGCGTGCATGACGCCGCAGGCCCGGGCCGCCATGGGCGCCCGCGCCCGCACCCTCTACGCCGAGCGCATGTCGCTGCGGGTCGGCGCCGACCAGATCGAGGACATGCTGACCAAGGCGGCCGCGTGCCCCGCGTGATGACGGTCGTGGGCACCCGCCCGGAGATCATCCGGCTGTCGCGGGTGCTGGCCCGCCTCGACGCCACGGTCGACCACGTGCTCGTCCACACCGGACAGAACTGGGACCCGGCGCTGTCGGACGTGTTCTTCACGGAGCTGGCCCTGCGCGCGCCCGACCGGCTGTTGCGGGTCGACACGTCGTCGCTGGGCCGGGTGCTCGGCGGGGTGCTCGTGGGCGTGGAGGACGCGATCCGCGAGTCGCGGCCCGACGCCGTGCTCGTGCTCGGCGACACCAACAGCTGCGTCGCGGCGCTGATGGCCCGGCGCATGGGCGTACCGGTGTACCACATGGAGGCCGGCAACCGGTGCTTCGACCTCAACGTGCCGGAGGAGACCAACCGCCGGCTCGTCGACCACGTGTCGGACTTCAACCTCGTCTACACCGAGCACGCCCGGCGCAACCTGCTCGCCGAGGGCCTGCACCCGCGCCGCATCCTGCACACCGGATCGCCGATGCGCGAGGTCCTCGACCACTACCGCGCCGGCATCGAGGCGTCCACCGTCCTGGACCGGCTCGGGCTGGATGCCGGTGGGTACTTCGTGGTGAGCGCCCACCGGGAGGAGAACGTCGATCATCCCGATCGGCTTCGCCGCCTGCTCGACTGCCTGCGTGCCGTCCGCGACCGCTGGGGCCTGCCGCTGCTCGTGTCGACCCACCCGCGCACCCGCAAGCGACTCGAGGCCGGCGCGGGCATCCAGCTCGACGGCGTGGTGTTCCACGAGCCGTTCGGCTTCCTCGACTACGTGCGCCTGCAGACCCGCGCCCGCTGCGTCCTGTCCGACAGCGGCACGGTCAGCGAGGAGGCGGCCATCCTGGGCTTCCCCGCGGTGACGCTGCGCGAGTCCATCGAACGGCCGGAGGCGCTGGACGCCGGCGGCATCATCATGACCGGCCTCGACCCGGCCGGCGTCGTGGAGGCCGTCGAGGTCGTGGTGGCCCAGGTGGCCGCCGACGGCGTACCCTGCCCGGCCGACTACCGGGTGCCGGACACGTCGCGGCGGGTGGTCGACTTCATCCTGTCGACCGTGCGCCGCCACCACGAGTGGGCCGGCATCCGGCACGCGGGGGCCGCCCGATGATCGGGACGCTGCGCCGCGCGGTGGCGCTGCTGGACCGCCGCTCCCGGGCGGGCCTCGCGCTGACCGTGCCGCTGTCGCTCGCGGTGATGCTGCTGGAGCTGGCCGGGTTCGCCGCCCTCGCCGTGACCGTGCAGGTGCTCGTGGCGCCCGGCCTGCTCGCCGGTGACCAGGACAGCGCGCTCGTGGTCGCGGCCCGGTCGGTCGTGGGCCCGGCCTCGCCGGGCCGCTTCGTCGCTGTCGTCGGCGGCGTGGCCATCGGGCTGCTGCTGCTGCGCGGGCTCGCGGCCACGGCGCTGTGCTGGTGGCAGGCCGGCGTGGTCGCCCGGGCGGAGGCGCGACTGGCCACGCGCCTGTTCCGCTCGTTCATGGACGCCGACTTCCGGTTCCACCTGCAGCACCACTCCGCCGACCTGGCGCGCACCCTCAACAACTCCGTCCGCTCGGTCACGACCCGGGTGCTGCAGCCGGGCGTCACGATGGTCACCGAGGCGTCGCTGATCGCCGGCCTGGGCCTGGCGCTGCTGGTCATGGAACCGCTGCCCGCCCTGGCCGCGATCACCGTGCTGAGCGTGTCGATGGGCCTGTACCTGTGGCTCGTGCGCCGCGCGGCGCGCCGCGCGGGCGTCGACGACGAGCGGCACGCGGCGAGCATCCAGCGCATCATCCAGGAGGGCCTCGGCGCGGTGAAGGTGCTCACCGTCCTGGGCCGCCGCGACCGCGTGGCCGGCCGGTTCGCGGACGCCCGCGCCGGGGCCGCCGACACCATCCGCAGCGTGCTGTTCATGGGCAACACCCTGCGGTACTACCTGGAGTCCGCCGTCCTGCTGCTCGCCGCGGCCGTGACCGCCACCGCGATGATGGACGGCTACGCCTCCGGCCTCGCCTCGATCGGCATCCTGCTGGCCGGTTGCATGCGGCTGCTGCCGTCCGTGCAGCGCTTCGCGTACGGGTGGAACACCGTGCGCGTCGGAGCGGGCAGCGTCGACACGCTCACGGCCGCCGTCGCGGCGGCCGGGCCCGCCGGCGGGCCGGCCACGCCGACCACGCCGGGTGAGCCGCTGCCCGCGTTCGGCCAGGCGATCGAGCTGCGCGACGTGACCTTCCGCTACCCGAGCCGGCCCACGGACGCCCTGCGCGCGGTCAGCCTGCGGGTGGGGTTCGGCGAATCGGTCGGCATCGTCGGCCGCTCGGGCTGCGGCAAGACCACGCTCGTCGACGTCCTCATCGGCCTGCTGCGCCCGGACGCCGGCGGCCTGTACGTCGACGGCGTACGCGTCACCGACGCCAACCTCGCGGGCTGGCAGGCCCAGATCGGCTACGTGCCGCAGGAGACCGTCATCGTCGACGACACCGTACGCCACAACGTGGCCCTCGGCCTGGCCGGTGACGAGATCGACGACGATCGCGTGCGGCACGCCCTCGACCAGGCGCAGCTGCTGGACACCGTGCTCGCCCTGCCCGAGGGGCTCGACACCCGCATGGGGGAGCGCGGCGTACGGATGTCGCACGGGCAGCGCCAGCGCGTCGGCATCGCGCGGGCCCTCTACCACCAGCCGCGCGTCCTCGTGCTCGACGAGGCCACCGCGGCGCTGGACGCGGCGACCGAGGCGCAGATCGTGGCCACGCTGGAGCGGCTGCACGGGCAGTTGACCTTCGTCATCATCGCGCACCGACTGTCCACGGTGGAGCGATGCGACACCCTGATCCGGCTCGACCACGGTCGGGTCGCGGCGGTCGGCGGGTTCGACGCGGTCGTCGTGCCCGTACAGGCCGAGGCGACCGCGTGAACGGTTCGAAGCACGCGCGGCGGACCACCGGGGCGCGGCGGTGGTGGCGGCTCGTCCTCGCCGGATGTCTCGCGTTCGCGCTCGCCGTCGGGGTCGCCGGCGTCGGGTGGCTGGCGGTCGACGCGCTCGCGGTCCGCCGCCACCTGCAGGAGAGCGCCCGCCTGCTCGTCGACCTGCGCGAGCGGCTAGATGCGGGCGACCGCGACGGCGGGCGGCAGGCCGTGGCGCGGCTGCGCGCCGAGACGGCGGCCGCCCGGGCCCGCACGGGCGCGCGGCCGTGGCGGGCCGGGACCCATCTGCCCCGGGTGGGGGCCGACCTGGCGGCGCTCGCCACGATCGCCCGCGTGCTCGACGAGCTGTCGCGCCGGGGCCTGCCGGAACTCGCCGACGTGGCGGCCACCCTGGATCCCGCGTCGCTGGCCCCGCGCGGCACGGGGGTCGACCTGAGCCGGCTCAGCCACGCCGAGCCGGCCATCCGGGTGGCCGACGCGGCCGTGCGCCAGGCCCGCGACCAGGTCGCCGCCGTGCCCACGGCGGGGCTCACGGACCAGGTCCGGGACGGGCTGGCCGACCTGCGGGCCGGTCTCGACCAGGCCGCCGCGATGACGGCCACGGGCGTACGGGCGGCGCGCCTGCTGCCCGCGATGCTGGGCGCCGGCGGGCCGCGCACGTTCCTGGTGCTGTTCCAGAACCTGGCCGAGGTGCGCGCGACCGGCGGCATCCCGAGCGCGTTCGCCGTGGTGCGCACCGACCGGGGCGCCGTGTCGTTGGTGCGCACCGGCACGGCGGGTCGCGACCTGGGCGTCTTCAGCTCGCCCGTGTCGCGGCTCAGCGAGGCCGCCCGCCAGCTCTACACCGACCGGCCGGCGATCTTTCCCGCCGATGTGAACGTGAGCCCGGACTTCCCGACGGCCGCCCGACTGTTCCGCGAGATGTACCGGGTGCGCACCGGCGAGACGGTCGACGGCGTGGTCGCCACCGACCCGGTGGCGCTGTCCTACCTGCTGGCCGCGACCGGCCCGGTGGCCGTGCCGGGCGGGCCCGCGCTGACCCGCGCCAACGCCGTCCGGATGCTGTTGTCGGAGGTGTACGCGCGTTTCCGTGGCGCGGCGGCGCAGGACCGGTACTTCGCCGGGGCGACCCGGGCGATGTTCGGCGCGTTGCTGCGGGGGGCGCTGAATCCGGGGCCGGCGATCGCGGCCCTGGCGAAGGCGGCCGGGGAGCGGCGGATCCTGGTGTGGAGCGCCCGGGCCGAGGAGCGGGACCTGCTGGCCGGCACGGTGCTCGCCGGACGGCTGCCGACCGACGACCGGGCGCGGCCCACGGTCGGGGTGTTCCTCAACGACGGCAGCGGCGCGAAGCTGGGCTTCTACCTGACCCAGGCGGCCACGCTGCAGACGGTGACGTGCTGGGCGGACGGGCGGGCGACCCTGCGGCTGCGGCTGCGGCTGCGGTCGACCGCGCCGCGGTCGGGCCTGCCGCGGGCGGTGCTGGGCCTGGGGCTCGCGGGCGACCCGTACACCGTGCGTACCCAGGTGAATGTCTTCAGCCCGGTGGGCGGGTCGGTGGTCGACGCCCGGGAGGGTGGCGCGCAGGTCGCGCTCGGCAGCGGACGCGAGCACGGCCGCGCGGTGGCCTCCTTCATGGTCGACCTCGCCCCCGGCCGGGCGCGCACGCTGGACGTGCGCGTCATGACGGCGCCGGCCGGGGGCTGGTCCGGCCCGGTGCGGCTGGTGACCACGCCGGGCATCACCCCATGGGCGGTGTCGACGGCCGGGGCCACGCCCTGTCCGCCCCAAAAATCCGATTAAGAAATTAGCGACTGTTTTTACCAAATGTGCTCTGACCAGGCATATCATGGTGCTATGCGTAGCTTGCGAGCCACAGTGGCAACTTCTCTCGCGACCCTCGCGGTCGCCCTCGGGCCAACGACGGCCGCCGCCGCGCAGCCGTACCCGGTCATCGGGCCGGAACTCAGCGTCGACAGCGCCACGATCACGGCCGGCACCAGCGTCGTCCTCCAGGGCGTCGGCTACCTGCCCTCCGAAGACGTCCGTATCGGGCTAATGTTCACGCGGGGCGCGGTGTCGGGATCTGCCGCCCGCGTGGGACCGGACGCCAGCGAAGTCGAGGTGGTCACCGCGGACGCGAGCGGCGCCTTCACGACTGACGTCCCGGTCGATCAGGCCGGCACAGCGCTGATCAGCGCCACGGGTGAGACGTCCGACCGGACCACGAGCACGACCGTGCTGGTCCTGCCGGAGGGCACCGTCGTCGAGACCGGCGGCCCCGGCGGCCCCGGCGGCCCCGGTGCCGGGGCTGGCGGCGGAGGCGGCGGACTGCCCGTCACCGGCTCCGATGGTGGCCTACTGGTCCGCCAGGCGCTCCTGGGCGGCGTGACGTTGCTGGCCGGAGTCTTCCTGGTCTGGCTCTCGATGCGCCGCCGACGCCGCGCCACTGCCGGCGACTGAGCCACGCCATCCTGTCACCGGACCCGCGCTCGCGGGTCCGGTGACGCGTGCGCGCGCACCCAGGAATTCGCCGGACGTGGAAACGCACAGCTTGCTTTCAGCCGGTACCGCCTCGAAGGCGCTGGTGAGCGGGGCAAAGTTGGTCGAACGGCCGTCGAAACTGTCGTGCGTGTGACCGGCGACATAGTGTTCGCGACGCGGGAGCCATACGTCGTTGTCAATCGACCAAAGGCTCACTCGTCCACCTAAGGAGCACTATGAAGTACCGGATCCGGACCATCGCCGCGGTCGCGATCCTGGCGACCGCCGGCACGGCCGCGGCGGTCTTCGCCACGTCCTCGGCCTTCGCCGACACGGTGATCTGCGAGCAGTACGGCAGCACGACCGTGGGCAACTACAAGGTCCAGAACAACCGGTGGGGCACCAGCGCCACGCAGTGCATCAACGTGACCAGCAACGGTTTCTCGATCATCCAGCAGGACGGTACGGGCAACCTGTCCGGCGCCCCGGTGTCGTACCCCTCGATCTTCCTCGGCTGCCACTACAACAACTGCAGCCCGGGATTCACCCCCCGGCGCATCAACGAGATCGGTAGCTCCAACACCAGCATCAGCCTGAGCTACCCGGGCGGCGGCACCTGGGACGCGGCGTACGACATCTGGCTCAACGCCGACAGCAACACCAGCGGGGTGCAGGACACCGAGATCATGGTGTGGCTGAACCACCAGGGCAACATCCAGCCGATCGGTTCGCAGACCGGCACGGTCAACATCGCCGGCCGCAACTGGGCCGTGTGGACCGGCAGCAACGGTTCCAACAACGTCGTGTCGTACGTTTCCTCGGGCATCTCCAGCATCAGCTTCAGCGTGCTGGACTTCGTGCGCGACACCTTCACGCGCGGCTCGCACTACGGCAACAACACCTGGTACCTGACCAGCATCCAGGCCGGCTTCGAGCCGTGGATCGGCGGCGTCGGCCTGTCGGTCAACTCGTTCTCGGCCTCCGTCAACGCCGGCACCCCGCCGACGTCGGCGGCCGTCACGACCCGCGCCCCCGTCACCACCCGCGCCCCCGTCACCACCCGGGCGCCCGTCACCACCGGCGGCGGCCAGTCCGGCACCTGCTCGGCGAGCTACCGCACGATCAACTCGTGGAGCGGCGGCTTCCAGGCGGAGGTCACGGTCAGCAACAACGGCTCCGGCACGCTCAACGGCTGGGCCGTCGGCCTCGGCCTGCAGAGCGGTCAGACGATCTCCAGCATCTGGAACGGCGTCAACACCGGCACGAGCGGCAACGTGACCGTGCGCAACGCGCCGTACAACGGAACGCTCGGCGGCGGCGCGTCGACGACGTTCGGTTTCGTCGCCAACGGCAACGGTTCGGCCACCCCGACGGTGAGCTGCTCCAGCCCGTGACGTGACCCGACGACGGCCGGCCCGGGTTCAGTCCGGGCCGGCCGTCCCCGTCGCGCCCCGCGCGCATCGCACGACCAGCACCGGGCACGCCGCGTGGTGCAGGACCGCCTGGCTGACCGAGCCGAGCAACAGCCCCCGGAACCCGCCCCGCCCGCGCGCCCCCACGACCACGAGCTGCGCCTGTTCCGACTCGTCGACGAGCGCCACGGACGCCCGCCCGTGCACGACCGAGGTCTCGACGGCCACGTCCGGGTACCGCTCCCGCCACGGGGCGAGCGCCTGCGCGAGCTCCCCGCCCGCCTCGCCTTCGGCCTCGGCGGACGGACCGCCCCGGCGGGCCGTGGGCCGCCGCCACGCCGACACCGCCCTCAGGGGTACGCCCCGCAGCGTCGCCTCCTCGAACGCGGCACCGAGCGCCAGGTCGGCGTGACCCGCGCCGTCCACCCCCACGACGACCGGCCCGTCCGGGTGGGCCGCGCCGCGCACGACCAGTACCGGGCACGGGGCGTGCGCCGCCAGCCGCACCGCGATCGAGCCGACGAGCAGGCCCGTGAAGCCGCCCAGCCCGCGGTCGCCGAGCACGACCAGGCAGGCGCCCCGCGCGATCTCGACCAGCACCGCGGCCGGCGGGCCGGTGATGACCTGGCCGCTGACCCGCACCCCGGGCTCTGTCGCCCGGGCGCGCGCGAGCGCCTCGGCCACGAACTGCTCCGCCTCGTCGCGCAGCCCGCCCTCGGTGGTGGTCGCGCTGCCCGCGGCGCCGATCCCGCCCGCCGGTATGCCGCCCGTCGGCAGCGGGTCCAGCGCGCTGCCCAGCAGCGGCCATACGTACGCGTGGACGACCCGCAGCGGCCGGCGCCGCCGCATCGCCTGGCGGGCCGCCTCCTCGACCGCGTCGAGGGCGACCGGCGACCCGTCCACGCCCACGATGACGGGGCCGGCCCCGGAGGCCGCACCGGACTCGACCGCCACGCCCGCTCACCTGTCCTTCGTCGGGGTGTCATCCGCCCGAATAAGGTGAGTTTAATGTTCTTCATCAGTATTAGCGCGGCTTGGCGCGTGGTGCGGGCCGCTGGACGCGACACACGGGTCCAACGCCCCTGTTCCCGAGCCGACATTCGTCGAGACTGGAACCGACAGAGGGGAGCGCACATCCGATGACCGACAACCACGACGACGGCGCGGCGGCCCTGGTCCACGCCGCCGCCACGGCCGGCCACGCCCCGTCGATCCACAACACCCAGCCGTGGCGCTGGCACGTCCGCCCCGGCACCCTCGACCTCCACGCCGAGCGCGACCGCCAGCTCGGCGTCACCGACCCGGACGGCCGGCTGCTCACCATCAGCTGCGGCACGGCCCTGCACCACGCGCTCGTCGCGCTCGCCGCCGAGGGCTGGGCCGCCACGGTCGACCGGTTCCCGGACGGCAACCCAGACCACCTGGCCCGCATCACCCTCACCGGGCCCCAACCCGTCACCGCCGAGGCCGTGCGCCACGCCCAGACCATCCAGCTGCGCCACACCGACCGCCGTCCGGTCACGGACACCCCGGTCGAGGCCGCCGCACTGGACGCCATCGCCAAGACCGCCGCCGAGTACGGCGTGAACTGCCACTACCTGCGCCCCGACCAGGTCGTCGAGCTCGCCTCCGTGGCCAGCCGCGCCCAGGCCGCCGAGGGCCTCGACGACGACTGGCGCGCGGAGCTGGCGATCTGGGCCGGCGCGGCGCTCGGCGCCGGAATCCCCGACGTGGGCGCCGCCGGTCGGCCCGCCGGCACCGGAGTGCCCGCCGACGTGGTCCCCGAAACCGCCCCGCAGACCACGGTGCCCGGCCGCGACTTCGGCCAGCCCGGCACCCTGCCCATCGACGCCGGCCACGACCTCGCGGCCAGCTACGCCATCCTGTACGGCCGGGAGGACGGGCCCGACGACTGGCTGCGCGCCGGCGAGGCCCTGTCGGCAGCCTGGCTGACCGCCACCGAACTGGGCGTGTCGGTCGTCCCGATGAGCGCCGCCGTGGAGATCGACGTGACCCGCGCCGAGCTGCGCCGCCTGCTCGCCGGCATCGGGTACCCGTACCTCGCCCTGCGCCTGGGCATCCCCGACCCCGACCACGCCGGCCCGCCGCACACCCCCCGCCTGCCCGCCGAGCAGACGATCACCTTCGACGAGCCCTGACGCGGGGCTCAGCCCGTCAGGGCCGCGACCGCCGCGGCGAAGACATCCGCGTACGCGTCCACATCGGACGAGGTCGTCGCGGGGCAGGTCAGGGCCATGTTGTGGAACGGGGTCAGCAGCACGCCCCGGTTCGCGGCGAACAGGTGCAGGAAGTCGTCCAGCTCGGCGTCCGCGGCCAGGTGCGACGCGGTGCCCGTACGCGGGGCGGGGGCGGTGAAGCGGACCTCGACCCGGGCGCCCAGCTGGACCACCGACCACGGCAGCCCGGCCCCCGCCACGGTGGCGCGCAGCGCCGCCGTGAGCCGGTCGGTCAGGGCGATCATGCGGGCGAACGCGTCGTCCGTGAGCACCTCGCCGAGGGTCGCGCGGGCGGCCGCCATCGACAGCGGGTTGCCGGCCAGGGTGCCGCCGACGCCACCCATGTCGACGAGGTCGAGGTCGGCGCGGCCCAGCGCCCGGTCGGCCAGCTCGGCCGACAGCCCGTACGCGCCGCAGGGGATGCCGCCCGCGATCGCCTTGCCGATCGTCACGACGTCGGGGCGCAGCCCGTCCCGGCCGGTCACCCCGCCCGGCCCGGCCGAGAACGTGTGCGTCTCGTCGTGGATGAGCAGCGTGCCGGTCGCGGCGGTCAGCTCGCGGACCCCCGCCAGGTAGCCCGGTTCGGGCAGCACGATGCCGATATTGGTCAGCGCGGGCTCGATGAGGACGGCCGCCACGTCGCCGTGCGCGAGTTCGCGGGCCAACCCGTCAAGGTCGTTGATCTCGACCACCCGGCTGGTGGCCAGCACGTCCGTCGGCGCGCCCACGTTGCCCTCCCGAGACGCGGGCCGGCCGGCCGCGTCGAGCACGATCAGGGACTCGTCGACACTGCCGTGGTAGCAGTACGAGTGGAAGAGGATCTTCGAACGGCCGGTGAGCGCGCGAACCAGGCGGATCGCCCACCGGTTCGCGTCCGTCGCCGTGAGGGAGAAGCTCCAGTACGGCACGCCGAACCGCCGCGCCAGCTCCGCCCCCACCCAGGCGGCGTCCTCGGTCGGCATCATCGCGGTCGCCCCGCCCAGCTCGCCGAGCCGCCGCGCCACGGCGTCCACGACCGGGGCGGGGGAGTGCCCCGCCATGGCGCCCGTGTCGCCCAGGCACAGGTCGACAAGGTCGTGACCGTCGAGGTCGGTGACGTGCGCGCCGCGCGCGGCCGCCAGGTACAGCGGGGTGGTCTTGTTCATCCATGTCATGGGGACGCGGCCGAAGAGGTGGTCAGCGGCCGCGTACGCGGACCGGGAGCGGGGGTTGCGTTCGTCGAACAGCCGCCGCTCGGCGGCGACCAGTCCGGCGAGGCGGGCGCGGTCGATCATCGCAACATCATGCCGACAATGGGCTGGTCACGCCATGGGTCAGGTGTCCGCCATCGCGGCCGTGATGGCCGTGCGGGTCGCCCGCCGCGCCGGCAGGAAGCCCGCCGCCATGGCCGCGCCGGTCGCCAACGCCACGTAGCCGACCAGCTGCAGGACGGGCACCTCCGGGCTGCCGTGCCCGTACGTGCCGATGAGGCTCGCCGCGGTCACCCAACCGGCGCCGACGCCGAAGCCGACGCCCAGCAGCGCCGCGACCAGACCCATGAACAGCGCCTCGAGCAGGAACACGCGCCGCAGCTGCCCCGCGCCCAGGCCCAGCGCCCGCAGCGTCGCCGACTCGCGCGTACGTTCCAGAATGGACAGCGCCAGTGTGCTCATGATGCCCAGCACCGCGATGATCGTGGAGATGCTGAGCAGGCCCGCGAACTGCGACAGCCGCTTGTCGAGCTCCTTGTCGAGCGCGGCCTTGCGCTCGGCCCGCGACTCCACACTGACCAGGGGATAGGTGTCGAGGACCGCGTCGAGGGCCGCGTGCGCCGCGTCCACCGACGTCGAGGTCGCCTTCCGGACGAGCACCTCGTCGCCCGCCACCTTGCCGAACTGCCTGTTGAGGTCGGCCCACGTGACGAGCGCATCGCCCCGGGTGGGCGAGTCGTCATACAGCGCCACGATCCGCCGGGCCGGCCCGGGCGCGTCCCAACTGCTCAGGTCCACGTCGTCGCCCACTCCGAGCCCCACCTCGTACGCGAGGCCCCGCCGGATCGCCACCGTGCCCGGGCCGAGGTCGGCGAGGCTGCCCGCCATCACCTCGATCGAGCCGGCGATCGACGCGTCGCCCGGGTCGATCGCCGACACGGTCGTCTGGTACCCGTTCGCCCAGGCCGGCGCCGTGCGCGTCAGCGCGACCAGGCCGATCTCCGGTCGCGCCGACAGGTCGGCGACCATCTTCCCGGGCAACTGCCTACTTCCCGAGTACGGGATGGGATCGACGACGAAGTCGATGGGGAAGTTCTCGTCGAGTTCCCGTTCGCCCTGCACCCGGGCCGTGTCCAGGACGACCGTGAACATCGTCAGCAACGCGATGCCGATCATGAGGGCGGTGGTGTTGGCGGCGGCCCGGCCGGGATTGCGGGCGGCCGACGAGCCGGCCAGGCGCGCGGTGATGCCGAACAGCCGGGCCGGTAGCCAGCCGACCAGGGCGGTCAACCGGCCGATCACCAGCGGCAGCGCCACGACGATGCCGACGAAGCACGCCATGGCGCCCGCCAGGATGATCGGCGTGCCGCTGAACCCCATGCCCGGCCGCCGACCGACCGCCATGACGGCGAGGCCGAGGACGCCCAACCCGACCGCGCCGACGCTCCGCGCGGCCACCACCAGCCGGCGCCGCGTCGCCGCCCGCGGCTCCGGACCGTCGCGCAGCGCGGCCAGTGGGGAGATCCGGCTCGCGGCCAGCGCCGGCAGCACGCCCGCCGCGATCGCGGTGAGGACCCCCACGACCAGCCCCGCCGCGACCGTCACCGGCCGCACGACCAGGGAATGATCGGGTACGGCGTCGCCGAACAGGTCCCGGCCGAGGATCAACAGACGGCCAACCCCGGCACTGGCCGCCAGCCCGGCCGCCGACGCGACCAGGCCCACCACGGTCGACTCGGCCACCACGAGCCCGAAGACCTGCGTCCGGGACGCCCCGACGCAGCGCAGCAGCGCCAGCTGCCGGGTGCGCTGCGCGACCAGGATCGTGAACGTGTTCCGGACGACCAGGCACGACACGACCAGCGCCACCAGCGCCGCGGCGAGCAGCGTGTTCAGCAGCCCTTCGGCGTACTTGGCGCTGGCCCGGGCGAGCTGCCAGCGCAGGTCGTCGCCCGCGAGGACCCGGTACTCCCCGGAGCCGACCGCGTCGCGCACCCGCCGGGTCAGCTCCTCGGCGCTCACCCCCGGCTCGGCGGTCGCCACGACCTCCGCGTACCCACGGGGTTTGACCAGCGCGGTCAGGTCCGCGTCGCCGACGGCGACCACCGTGAACCAGGCGAACGGGATGCTCGCGCCGTAGTCGACGACGGCGCTCAGCCGCAACTGTCGGCGTTTGCCGGCACGGTCGATGACCGTGAACGACTCGCCCGGCTGGATGCCGAGGCGCCGCACGGTCGGCTCGTCGAGCGCCGCCTCCCCGCGCGCGTCCGGCAGGGTCCCGGACACCAGGCGGAACATCGCCAGCTCCGGCACGCTCGGCAGGGAGACCGCCATGCCGACGTAACCCTCGCTCGTGATCACCCGGCCGTTGCGGTCCAGCACGCCCAGCTCGCCCGTGCGGCGGGCGTCCACGGCGGCCACCCCCGGCACGGCCCGCACCACGTCGGGGACGGACTCGTCCACCCGGCGCTCGAACCCGTACCCGGCGCCCCCGCGCGGCTCGACCGCCACGTCCACGTTCGCGGCCGGGCGGGCGAGGTCGACGAAGAAGGCGGCCTCGGCCGTGTCGCGGTAGATCAAGGTGCCCGCGAGGAAGCTCACGCCGAGCGCGATGGCCACGCTGGTGAGGAGGGTCCGAAGCTTGTGGTGGCGCAGCCCGGCCAGTGCGACGCGGATCATCACCCGCCAGCATGCCCGCGTCCCCGCCCGGCGGGCGCGCACTGTCCGCCTGCCGACAGGCCGCTACCCGCCTCCGCAGTCAAGGGCGGTGACGGGCAGCGGGTCTGGGTGGATCTCTGTGTGTGTGATGTGCCCGCCGTCCTGGGCGGGCTGACCGTCACCGGCCCGCGAGCAGGCGGACCAGGGCGGCGTCGATGTCGAGGTGCTCGGTCTCGTGGCCCCGGGGGACTACCACGTAGGTGCGCCTCAGGAAGCGCACGAGCACGCTGCGGGGAACCTCGAAGAGGGCGTTGCCGTCGGGGGACGAGAGAGCGAGCGCGACATAGTCGCCGCGTGGGGTGGCCCACGGCCACACGCGCACGTCGCCGATGCCGGCCGGCTCGTCGAGCCCGGTGACGAGCAGCTCCCGCGCGAAGGACCAGCTGACGGTCTCGCCACTGGAGGACTCGGCGTGGAACAGCACGTGCACCGCGTAGGGGTCGGCCGGGTCGTAGCGTAGGCTGGCCCGAACCGGCATCGCTGTGGCGTCAGGTGCGACAAGCCGTAGCGATGTCTCGACCTCGACGGTCGTTGGACGAATAGCACTCATGGACGTACTCCCCCCGGCACCGCTGCGTGGCGGCTTGCGTCCCACGCAATTCCCATACTCAGGTGATACCCCTCAACACGCTCCGTCATCAGCCGATCTCACCTAGTAGTGGGAAGAAGATTCGAAAGATCATGCTGGTCTGTGCCTATATTGGACTGACTGTCCGGTTTAGAGAGGCCGTCGGGGGCCGACCGTTGATGCCGGGCGGTCCTGTGTCGTCTCACTCCGCTAACGTCGATGCGGTGGCAGGAGTGACGGACGATGCGAAACGATGCTGACGGGAACACGACCCGTGACGACACGTCTCCGAGTGCGGTCTCGGTCGTTGATCCCGAGCCCTTCCCGGAGGACCAATCCGTGATCGACAAAGTGCACCGCATCACGAAGAAGATCGTCATCGCGATCGCGGGCGGTGTCATCGTGGCCGGCGGCCTGGCCCTCGTCCCCCTGCCCGGCCCCGGCTGGCTCATCGTCCTCGCCGGCCTCGGCGTCTGGGCCATCGAATTCCACTGGGCCCGCCGCCTGCTCACCTTCACCCGCGCGCAACTGCACCGCTGGTGGCACTGGATCGGCCGCCAGCGTTGGTGGGTCAAGACCCTCGTCGGCCTCGCCACCACGATCTTCGTAGCGGCCGTGGTCGCTGCCTCCCTATGGGTCGGCCTCGGCCGCGACGGCATCACCCACCTCTGGGACGTCCTGCGGCAATAGGGGAGTACGGCTCGCCGGCAGGTACCGAGTCGCGCCGGTGCGGGGCGGTCAGGTACAGTCTTGGCGTCCCGGGCGATTAGCTCAGCGGGAGAGCGCTTCGTTCACACCGAAGAGGTCACTGGTTCGATCCCAGTATCGCCCACTCGTGTAATCCCAGGTCAGGGCCGGTGCTCCATCGATGGAGACCGGTCCTTTTTCGTGCCCGGACCCGGTCTCGGGAGAATCCTGGGAGACGATCTTTGTCGTCACTGGCTCAGCTCCGTCCGGCGAGCGGCGAGCAGGCGGTCGAGCGTCGCCACGGGGGAGCGGGCCGCGAACTGCATCCGTGCGTCCAGCGCCTCGCGCCACACGCGAGTGAGGCCAGTGACGAGCTGGTCGCGCATCGCCGCCGTGACGTGCGAGTACCGGGCCTGCACCGAGCCGTCCTCATGACCCATCTGCTCGTCCATGAACTTGTGCGACGTGCCCAGCTCCTCCATCAGCGTCTTGTACGTGTGCCGCAACCCGTGCGGCGTGAGACCCAGTGCGACCGGCGTCCAGCAGGAGTCGGCCCGGACGGCTGCCCCGCGTCCCCGCACGGGCACACCCGGCCATGGGCTACCGAGGATCGGCACCACCGTGTCCACGCGCCGGCCCCGGGTCGGGTACCGCCCGGTCACGGCCGGCTGGAACAAGCGACCGGCGAAGTTGTTGCGACGCCAGTGCGCGGCCGGCGGCCCGGAGGCCGCGCCGCGCACGTACCCGAGATCAGCGATCGCGCGGTCGATCCTCGCCCGGGTGTCGTCCGCTACCGAGTCCGGCCAGTTGAGGCAGGTCGACACCGTGCCGGTCGACACGCCCGCCCGCCGGGCCACGTCGGCAAGCTTCGCCCCGGTGCCAGTCGCGCCACGTGCCGCACCGTAGCCCCGGAAGACGTAGGCGAGCCCGTGACACGAGCACGCACGCGGCGACGTGCGCGCGATGTGCTCCGACACCATCGCGGTCAACCAGGCCGGCGCCACGATCGTGCGACGGGAGTCATCCTTGGGTGGGCAGCGCAGCAGCTCACCGGAGTCCAGCTCATAGAGCTGCCACTCGACCCGGACGCCGGCCGGACGGACGTACGCCGGTTCGAGCCCGACGACCTCACCCCAGCGCATCCCCGTGAAGCCCATCAGCGTGATCGCGACGAACTCGTCATCGCGACCCGACAGCAGCGCGGCCCGCTCGGCGATGAGCAGGACGCCGAGCGCCGTTGTGACAGCCTTCTCCGGGCTGCGCTTGTGCGAGCGGCCGGCACGCTTGCCCCGACCTCGGCGGCGGGCCGCCGGGTTGGACTCGCGAAGCCCCGCTTCCACCGCGTCGGCAAGCACGAGGTGCAGCGTTGAGCGCCAGGTCCTGATGCTCGACTCGGCGTAGCCAGCGGCCCGTTCCGCCTTCTCCCACGCCGCCACGTCGAGATCGGTGATATCGGCGATCGCGATGGGTTCGAAGGTCGGCAGTAGGTGTTCCTCGATGTGATGGCGGTAGTTCTGCATCGACGACGCAGCGAGGTCCAGCGTCGCGAACCACCGGCCGACGAACGCCCCGAACGTGATTCGACCGGCCGCCGGGTCACGGTACTTCTCGGCGCGGACCTTAGCTTCCGCGTCATCGGCGGCCTTCTCAGCGTCGCGGCGACTGCGGAAGCGGATGGTGTTGCCGTGGTCGTCCTTGACAGTGCCGTACTTGCCGGGGCCGATTTTGTACCGTCCGCGCCAGTAGCCGTTGCGCTTTTCGGCGTAGCCCATTGTGTTGATGTCCTTTCGTGATACGGGGTTCAGGCCGCGTTCGTGTCACCGTTGACTCGGGCGCGGCGGGGGATGCGGGCGCGAAGCTGCACCACCGGCGCCGTTTCTCCGGTGTCATAGGTACGGCGACGCGGCGAGGGGATCGTGGCCGCCGGCTCGACGGGTTGCACTTCGAAGCGGCGCACGATTTCGGTGACGTGTTCGGGGGTGAACAGGTAGCTTCCGCCGATCCAGGTGTAGGGGATGCGGCGGTTGCGTGCTTGTTCTTTGATCCACCACTGGGAGCAGCGCAGCATCTGGGCCACGTCTGCGGCCCGGTAGTACGCCGGGGGTGCCGGTGTCGGATCGGTCATGGTGGTGTTCGTCTCCCCGTCTGGTGTCAAGGTGTGCTTGACGGTGTTCTCGCTAGTTGGTCAGGGCCGCGTAGAGCTGTCGGGCGGCGTCCTGGTGCTCGCGGGCGAGGGCGGCGGAGGTGTTGGCGAGCATGGCGTCTGCGGTGGTGTGCCAGCCGGCGCCGACGAACTGCAGGAAGTTCACGACGAGGGTCGTGGCCTGTTCGGTGGTGGCGTCGGCGCGGCTCGCAGCAGTGGATTCGGTGCGGCGGAAGACGATGCGGCGTTGGCGCAGGATGGTGAAGGTCACCGAGTAGGTGCGGGACTTGGTGAAGAAGTGGCCGCCGAAGCCGAACATGTGCGCCCATCGGCGTAGCCGCCGCCACTCGGCCGGGCGGCCGAGGATCCAGCACGCTTCGATGAGTCGTTCGGTGTGGGTGCCGTCCGGGTCGGCGTGCAGCCCGATCGTGTCGTCGCTGATCCGCCCCGTCGTGTGGCCGGTGACCTCGGTGGCCTTCGTGGCGTACTTCGCGAGGTAGGCGGCGACCATCCCGTCTGTGACCTCGCCGGAGGCGGCGACGGTGATGATGCGGGTGCGTACCTGGTCACCCCAGCCGATCGGCCAGCCGGCCGGGTTGGCGGGGTGCGCGTCGGTGCGGAAGTGCACGGTTGCGGCGGCGTGGTCGACGGCGTCGGCCAGGTCCTGGGCGTCGATGCCGGGTGGTGGGGGCAGGATGACGCCGGGCTGTGCGGGGTCGGCGCCGTCGAGTCGGGCGATGGCGTGGAAGTGGATGACGGCCCGGCGTTGCATCTCGGCGGCCTTGCCGAACGACAGGCGGACGCGCGTGGGGTCGATGCCCCGGGCGCGGGCGAGGCGGCGTAGGTAGCGGGTCATGGCGATGGTGGTTCGTCGCCACAGTTCACCGGCCTGGACGTTCCACACGACCTGGGCGTCATGGTCGTAGCAGTCCAGGCACAACGGGGTGCCCAACACGCGGTCGGATTCGTCGTGGCGGGCGAAGCACGCCAGGGGGCGCCCGTGGGGGCAGCGGGGGTTGTCGCGGCGGGCGTGGCACGGGTCGGGCCGGCAGTCGCAGCGGCGCCGGTCACCGCAGGTGTGCCGGGCGATGTAGCGGGTGTGGACCTCACCGAACGACGGTGCGGTGAACGTCGGGAACACCGCCGGGTGTGCGGCGACGTGTTCGGGTACGCCGTTGCCGCCGACGAGGCCGGAGCGTACGACCTGGTAGGCGTCGCGTTTGTAGACCTGTGAGCAGGACGGGCACACGGTTTCGCGCCGGTTGCCGCACGGCTTGTAGATGACACCGTCGGGCATGGTGGTGGTGTCGACGGATGAGAGCAGCCGCCCGGTGGTGGCCTCGATGGTCATGGTGGTGCCGAGCAGCCGGATCGGGCGGGTGCAGGAGGCGGCGTTGCGGACGTGGTGAAGCCAGTCGGGGAAGTCGTCGCGGATCGCTCGGGCGATGGCCTGGCGGCGCAGGTCTGACGAGCGGGCGAGTAGGGACAGTCCGAGGGGGCCTGGCTCGGCGGCCGGGGCCGTACCCGAAGCGTTGGCTTCGGGTACGACGGTCAGCGTCGAGACAGTCACCGGGTGCTCGCCTCGATGCGAGTGCCGTTGACCGGGCGGGTCGAAGAGGTCGGGTCAGCGTTGGCGACGGCGGCCAGGAGCTGGGCGGCGTACTCGGTGCCCACCTGCATCCGTACGGCGAGGCGGCCGGTCGTGATCGGCGTGCCGTGCTCAACCTGGTACTGATCCGCGATGCGGCGCGCTCGGGCGATGTCCTCGGCCGAGACGATCGGCAGTGCGGGTTGGGCAGCGTCCGGGCCGGTGACAGAGAAGTCGGTGGCGGAGGGTGCCAACGTTGCGGGCGTCGTCGTGGTCGAGGTCTGCCGGGTGCGCTGGTTGCGGGCAGCCTGGTCGGGCGCGGGCGCCGGCCGGGGGCCGGAAGCCGGGCGGGGTGCGGTGATCCGGGTCGCCAGCTCGGCCGGCGTCGGAACCGGTTGCGGTTGCGGCACCACGACCGGGGTCGGCTCCACGACGGGGGCCGGCACGGTAGTCGGTGCCGGGGTCGAATCCACAGACGTCGTTGGCTGCGGAGCGGCGGAAACGGTTGCGGTTACAGGGTCTTGGGCGTTGGTGGTGCGGTGGCTGGTCGCGAGGATCGCGGCCGTAGCCATGATCATGAGGCCGTCGACGGCCAGCGGGCCGAGTACGGTCACGATCGGTTCCTCGCCGTAGTGGGCGAGTAGTCCGGACAGGTGCCGGTAGGACACGAACGCGGCCACCAGGGCGACCGGGAGCAGCCCGACCCACCGGGTTGCGGTCCACCCGAACTGGCGCGGCCACGGGGTCCGAACGAGGATTTCGATAGCGATGAACAGGAACACCGGCCACACGATCGAGATGACGACCGCGCCCGGCTCGGGAGCCCACGGGCCGACGTGACCGGCGGGCGGGATGAACGAGTGAGCGACGTTGGCCGCGACCGAGACCAGCGCACCGAGGGCGGCACCGGTCTTGGCCCAGCCACGCCCACGCGTGGGGTTGGTGTTGGTCATGGCGTGGAGTCCTTCCCGTCGATGAGGTCGAGCAGGTTTTGTGGACGGTCAGCACTCGTCGCCGGTCGGGACGCCTGCTTGAGCGCACCGGGCTTGCGGGTGCGTTTGGTGTCGAGCAGGTCATCGAGCTGAATACGGGTCAGCGCCGCGATCGCGGGTTTGCTTTCGTTGCGTCGGCGCAGCAGCAGCGGACGCACCACCTGGTTGGTCGGGCAGTCGTCCATCCCGTCCGGGTAGCGGTAGCCGCATCCGGGGCACACCAGCGAAGCTGGTAGGCCGGGGTGGTGGTCGGCGAAGACCGCCGCCAACGTGGCCACCGATACGCCGATGCCGGCGTCGATGAGCCGTTGGTCGAGGCGGCCACGCTCGGCCGTGTCGCCGTAGCGCATCTGCACCGCCTGGCGGGTCACGCCGAGCCGGGCGGCGATCTCACCCCACGAGTACGTGTGAGGCTTGGCACGCAGGCCGGCAACGGCCAACCGCACCGTCGCGTCGATCTCAGCCGACAGGCTGGTCAGCGACCGCAGGGCTTCGATGTCGCCGGCGGCGACCCGACGCCCGTAGGCGGCGATGATCCGGCGGGCGAACCCGTCGAACGCTTCGTTCTCCACAGCCCGCGTGCTGCGCTTCTTGCGCGTCAAGCCGGGCTTGCCGGTGTTCTTGCCGGTGGTGTCGCTCATGCGGCACCGCCCTTGATGCGCTCCCACTCCTGCGCCGCGCCGCGCAGAGCGACGATGACATCGGAGGCCTGCCGGTCGGGGTCGTCGTTCCAGGCGGCCACGATCGCCTCGTCCTCGCACATGCCGTCCTCGATGACAGCCGGGGACAGGTCGTCGTGCGTGAACAGGAAGCCGGAGAAGTAGCGCACCGTCTCGGTGAACTCGACCGTCACGTCCAGGGAGGACATGCGG
>NZ_BAAALS010000034.1:0-49449 GCF_039528415.1 Luedemannella helvata | reverse complement strand
GACGGCGGTGGCGGTCTCTCACCTCCACACGATCAATCAGCGCCTCACGGCGCACCTGCTCGACCACCCACCGCTTCGCGACCGGCACGAACCCCGGCGTGATGTCGCAGCGTTTGACGACTTCGACGTCGATGTTGTGCACGGCGCCGTGGATCGCGACGTCGTGCTTGAACCCGGCATCGACCCACGCCTTGGTCACCGTCGGAGTGTGCTCAACGACCTTGTCGAGCAGCTTGATCCCGATCGTGTTGTCGGTCACCGACGCGGCCGTCACCACCACCGCGATGATGAGTCCGAGTGCGTCGACGGCCAGACCCCGCTTACGGCCCGGCACCTTCTTGCCCGCGTCTTTACCGGTCGTGGCGGCCGGAACATGGTTCGCGGCGCGGATCGACTGGGTGTCCAACACGACCGCCGTCGGGTCCTCCGCCCGACCGGCCTTCTCCCGCGCCTGGCAGCGCAACAGATCGTGGATGGCCTGGTCGGTGCCGTCATCACGCCACAGGGCGAAGTAGTAGTACGTCGCCGACTTCGGCGGAAGGTCATGCGGCAGGTACGCCCACTGACACCCGGTCCGGTTCTGGTAAAAGATCGAGTTCAGGATCTCCCGCAACTCATAACGGCCCTGATGCCCCGACACCGACGGATGCCGGGCCTTCCACGCCTGAAGGAACGGGCCGACCACCGCCCACTGGGCATCGGTCACGTCGCTGGGATACGGCTTACGTCCATCCACGACCAACCCAACGGCAACCGGCACGAGCGGACATCAGCGGGACCAGAACCTCACAACATCGAGCGAAGACGAACTACGAAAACCTCGCAAAACGTCCTCTGAGGAGGGACGGCCCAAAAGGCCCGCTGCGCACCGGTGGATGTCAAGAAGCGCAGCGGCCCGGAGGGACTTGACACCCACCGGCGCGGCGGGATCATGGGTCCGTCCCTCCCCGCGGGCGCGGCCGGTGCGGAAGGCCAGGAGCAAGCACGACAGAGCGGGCAGCTCAATGAGGAACGCCCACCTCGGAGGCCGCGAAACGATGAGATTGCGTCGGCTGAGTAGCCTCACGCCGGCCCGGAACTGGATACCGCTAGGCGGCTGGTCGGTCGGGCAGCACCTGGTCTGCGCATCCTGATGGTGTGTCTGCTACTCCACCGTGGACTCGCCGTGAGTCTCATCCCGGTCGCTGTCGTAGTTTCAGCTGGCGGTTAGTGCTATGTGGACCCTGTCGCGAAACACGCAGGGCGCTCCACACGCGTTCGCGCATGGGTCCCGTGACGGGGTTGTCCGGGAGGCGTTTCGAGCAAGTGTAGACGTCGAGAAGTCACGCCGCGTAGGGGATTCCTATGGGTAAGCATGACCGATATGGCCGTCTTCTTCGTGCATAGCGGTGAACGGGTTGCAGGAAACGCGGAACACGTTCCTCTGCCCACTACGCAGCGTAATCAAGATGAGGGTAATGGTCGGCCTGCCGTGCCTGCGAACATCCGCGAAGTTACCGGAGCGTAGGTCTACAGTAGGCGGATTTGCTTGCAAGTATGGGAACCACCAGGAACATCTCGTGCGGAGCTGCCTGGGCTGCTCTGGCGTTCATGGTCGGTGAGATAGCGGCGTCGACTACTGAGCGTGTTGCACATGCCCGATGGTCATGGAAGAATGTCACCAACCGTGCGGCAGCGAACATTCGACGTTTCGGCGCAAACGTCCCTATCGGACGGATGGGGCGACACGTCGATTCGAACTGCTGACCGAGACCGAAAGGCTGGCTCGGTGGTACGGTCCCTCAGCAGTAGCACCAAAGCAGCCGGGCCGGGTAGGGACTCACGTCCCGCCCGGCCCGGAAAGAGATACCGGCTGCGCCGATATCAGGAAGTCTGACGAGTGTTCGCTGCACTCATCGGACAGCGGCAACTATTGCACGACGGGTTGCGCACGCGCAACCCGTTCGGGCCTGCTACCAGCAGAAATGCTGGTCAGGTGTTTCACGGGTGACACCGCCACCCTCTGATGTCGGCCAGCTGGGTGACCCTTGAAGGAGTTACCTGTGGCCGCACGCCACCCCAAGGCTCGAAAGTTCTGTACCTCCGAGGCGACGACCGTGCGAGGTAGTCGACCCGCCGTGATCGCGTTGGCTGAGTTGTCGGTCAGCCCTCCTGGCATCGCATTGTCGAGCGCGCCGAGGGGACGGCGGTCACCACGACTTCGGGGCTCATTGCCAAAAGGATCAATGCTCAGGCCTACGAAGCCCTCGCGGAAGCGTTGGCCGCCATCTGCTGGAACAAGGCGCCTTTCGAGCGATACGTGCGCATGGCCTTGCACGAACACCCAGAACTGCTGGCGCGTCTGGACTTCAGCCAGGTCAAGCGCTCCGTGGCCGGGACGGTTGTACAGCTGCTTGCCACCGATGCGAGGTACCACCAGACGACGCTGGGATTGATGGTCGAGCTCTCCGAGATGACGGTCTTCCCCAACCTCTCCAGCCAAGTGGACGCCGATCAGCTGATCACCCGTGCTCGTAAGGCGATCGACGCGTTGCGAGCTATCACCAGGCAGTACCGTGCCGACCTCGACGGGCAGGAGCGTGCTCAGGCGCGACAGCGCGCCGACCAGGCGCGTCTTGCGGCACAACGCAGCTATGACGAGGCGCTCGGGCAGATCAAGTCGGACTTCGTAAGGCTCGACGCGAGCGGCGATCCTCAGGGCCGTGGCCGCCGGTTCGAGACTGTCCTCTACCGGCTGTTCGAACTGCACGACATGCAGCCGCGGATCGCCTACAGCCTGCCCCACGAGCAGATCGACGGCTCGTTCACCTTCAACACCGACGACTACCTGCTGGAAGCCAAGTGGTGCAAACCCCGCATTGAACGCGAACAGGCCGACGTTTTCGCGGCGAAGATCCACCGCAAGGGTCGCAACACTCTGGGTCTCTTCGTGAGCGTCAGCGGCTTCACGCAGGGCTTTCTCGAAGTTCCACACGCCAGCGGCTGCCCCTTCATAACCCTCGACGGAGATGACATCTATCTGGTCCTGGACGGACGGATCAGGTTCGACGAGGTCCTGCAGACCAAGCGGCGACACCTCAATGACACCGGAAACTGCCACCTACCTGTACGGTCGTTCTTCCGTTGACAACTGCTGGGCGGGTCGCCCCTGGGTGGCCCGCCCAGGGCGAACATGACATGTCGCCTCCCAGTCCTCCGTATCGGGGCGCTCAATGAGCCGTCGCCCGACGAAGGGCAGCGGCCTACTGTTCGTTGAGGATCTCGCTGCCGATGACGTCCAAGCGTGCTCCCGGATCCGAACGTGTGAGATCGGATATGAAGGCGTCCCGCACCTGCTGTTCTTGCTGCTCAGTGATGGGATTCCACGCGAAGGGATTGCTTGTGAGCGCCCAGATGGGCCGCGGGTTCATGAGCTGGTCATCCGTTAGCGCGAGGCGGGGCCGGCTGGGTAGGCAGGCGCTGAACCCGTTGAGACCGTCGCAGACGCGTGCGGGCTCGGTAACAGCGATGATGTCGTAGGGCGATCCGAGTGCGTCGGACAGCTTGTCGAGCAGTTCCATCGCGTTTGCGTCGATACCGGCGTGGCGGCGTTTGACCTCGACTGGCACCATGCTTCCGTCGGGGAAGAGGAGGAGTACGTCGGCCTCGCCCACCGTTTTGCCGTCAGAGGCGACGAAATTGACCCCTGGGTGTGCTCCTATGAGGCGGCCCCGCGGGAACTCGAACAGGACGGTCAGCCAGCGTAGCGCGAAGAGGTGTCCGAGGCTGTCGGTCTCCAACACCCGGCGTAGGGGTTCGCCGATGCGGTAGGAGAACTCCAGCCGGTCGGACTCGTACGGCTGGTCGATGCCTCGGCCACATCCGCTGCATCCCACAGGGGGTGTGAGAGATGCCATCGGCAGCCAGGACTTCGCTCGGCATGACGGACACGTGATGTCGGTTCCGCGCACGATCAGGTGCCGTGACTCGGCCCACGCCATCCACCGCTGGGCGGCGACCTTGTTTCCAAGCACCTGCAGAAATCGGCTGAACTTCAAGGCCCTGCCTTCGCCGGCCGGGGCCACCGCTGGATCGTCCCGGCCCAGCACGGTTACTGCGCGATCAAGCACGGCCGGGTCGGTGCCGGCGTCGATGAGGATCTTGTGCGTGTGGGTCCACCGCTGCTTCCACCAGGTCATGCCGCTGCGCTCGGCGAGCTCGTAGAGCAGCTTGATCAGCGGAGGGTGGAGAAGATAGCGGATTTCATAGATCCCACCGATCGCCTCGATGAGAGTCGTGGCCGCGATTCCCGGCTCTGACGCTTCGACTCGCAAACCTCTCGCCCTGGCCGACGCGGCCAGGCTGGTCCAGGTCGAGGGAAACCCCACCTCCAACGTTTTGTTGCGACTCGTGTCTCTCAGGCCCGCCACATTGACTTGGGCGGCACCGGCCCGAAACCGAGGCCCGACTATTCCTCCCCGCATCGTCGAAACACGCGGCAGCGGATAGCCATCAACTTCAATGTCTAAGATCATTTTGGGTCCTCGGAACGCCTGAAGCGTGGGCGCCAGGATTTCGCGGTCACGTTCCGAGAAGGGATCCAGCCGAGCGAAGCCATCACGAAAACTGCTCACATGGCTTCGTGGCCTGCCGGGAGCAAATCCAAGATCGAGTAGCGCTTCATAAGGCACTGCCTGCGCTCTCGGGCAGGCGCTCGATAGTTCATGGAGCAAGTCGTGGCTGGCTGAGACGGTCGTCAGGTACAGCGAACCTCCGCTGATTCCAAACTTCACTGTCCATTCGTTGATCGTCTTTATGGCCGCCGCGTCGGCCTGCTGAGCAGGCAGACCAATCGGCAGGACGTCTGTGTCGCCGTGCACGACTCTTAGGTTCCACAGCAGGACGATGTCTTCGACCGAGCCGGGTGCGACAATCACGACGATGTTCGGACCCGCTGCCCGGCGGATTTTCCGCGGCGCGGGAAGGATGTCGGATGTATTGATGAAACCCGTGTCCGGGCTCTGCCCGTAAGCGAGGTAAATGTTGCTGAACTGACGGGGATGGAAACAGTCGCGGGAGTTGAGCCGAGAGATTAGATCTTCCAGTGACCCCGCAACGCTGCCGCGTTCCAGTGGGATGATCTCCTCGAACGTGAGGTCGTTGCGGGCCATTGCCTGATCAAGGAGTAACGGGTCCGGCTTCTCGGGCAGATATCCCAGGACGGCCGCGTAGATGCCACGCCACGGATCCGTAGCCTTCAGTGCAGCGACCCGCGTTCCGCGTAGCTCAGCCCTGCGTCCGGTGTTCGCCAGAAGCAACGCCATCGAGTCCCAAGAACGCAGCTGTCCAACCCCCGACGGGAGGTTGTCAATCGTGAGCGAATCGTCGACTTCGTCGATCTGCGCGATTGGCAAGAGATCCGCATACGAACCGGGGATTGACCCGTCAGCGACCGGCAGAAGCGGGTGGCCCGCCCCGCCCCATACTTGGCAGAGCATACCGATCACATCATGGAGCCGGCCTGGGTCGCCCACGGGAACCGGGCGCGCGTAACGGGCCGGTCGCAACAGTGTCCTTACCTCGTGGACGCCCTGGAGCAACTCCCCGTCAAGAAGGCCGTCCAAGATTAACCTGCCTTATCTGCTCGCCGAGACAGGCGCTCGGCGTCGCTGGCCATCTGCGCTGAACAGATCCGAACCCTAGCGGCTCCGCCCTACCGAGACCCCCTCGATGGCAGGCTCCGTCTACGCCGTGTCGGGCTCGCCCTGGTTGCGAGCGGAGATTGGGCATGGGCCGAATAGTGGCTTGCCTCTATGGCCGATGAGGGCAGGGCGAGGGCAAACGACCCATCAAGAGGTAGCATTAGGTGACATGGCGCGGCCCCGGAGATGTGGGCTGAGCTGGGAAAATGCGAACTTAAGCGCAGCCGGGATCAAGATCCGAAGGGCTCATAACCCAGAGGTCCTAGGTTCAAATCCTAGCCCCGCTACTAGGAATAACGGCCCCTCAGAGATGATCTGAGGGGCCGTTTTCGTGCCCGCTGTTAACCGGCGTCACCGGTGCTGTCTCGGCTTTGCCTGCCGCCCGGCGCAGGACGGGTACGCCTGGGCCTCCGGTCCACTGAAGCGCTGGCGCACTATCGACAACTCCCGAGGTCACGCAGTCCACGAGCCCACGTGCCCTGGCCACGGTGTACGCGGCCCGCGCCGCCCACATGTCATGATCTTGAACCGATCCGTTGCCGTCCGGCGACAGGTGGATGTGGCAAGCGCGATGAGGTGGTGTGGGTGACGCAGCGCACGGACGGTGAGCTGCTGGCGGCGATGGCCGCTGACGACCGGACGGCACTTGAGGTGCTCTACCGGCGGCACTCGCCGTGGCTGATGCTCCGACTGGGTCGCCGATGTGCCGACGCGGCACTCGTCGACGAGGTGATCCAGGACACGTTCCTGGCGATCTGGCGCAAGCCGACCGGCTGGGACGGTCGGGGCGAGGTCGCCGCGTGGATCTGGGGAATCGGTATTCGTCGTCTCCTCGACCACCTCCGGAAGCGGGCCCCGCAGACCCAGGAGCTGACCGAGACGCTTGAGGTCGTCGCCTCGGCCGAGGACCGGGTCCTGCTGGGGGTCGAGTATGGCGATCTCGGGGGCGCCCTCGCCCGCCTTTCTCCGGAGCTGCGCTCGGTGGTGCAGGCGACGATCCTCGACGGCCTCACGACGCGCGAGGCCGCGAAGCTGCTCGGCATTCCGGCCGGCACCGTCAAGACCCGCATGATGCGCGCCCGCGCCGTACTCAGGGAGGAGCTGGCATGAGCACCGATAGCGCCGGATGGCACGTGGACCGGGCGACCCTCGATGGGTACGCGACCGCGACGCTCGACATGGCGCAGGCGGCGTCGGTTGAGGCGCACCTCCTGCGATGCGCGACGTGCCGGGACTCGATCGCGGAAGGCGCGGCGCCGAGCCTGGCGCCGCGGCTGGACCAGGTGTGGGCCGGCATCGTCGATCGGGTCGACGCGCCACGGCTGTCGGTCGTCGAACGGTTGCTGCGGCTGCTCGGCGTGCCGGCGGCGGAGGCCAGGATTGTGGCGGCGACGTCGTCGTTGCGCCTGCCCTGGTTGGGCGCGACGGCGGCCGCGTTGGCCTTCGCGGTGGTCGCTGCCCGTGCCGACGCCAACGGCATGCTCTTCTTCCTCAGCCTCGCCCCGATCACTCCGGTGCTGTCGGTCGCGGTCGCTTTCGGTGCCCGTACGGATCCCACGTACGAGATCGGGCTCGCCGCGCCGTACTCCGCGTTTCGGGTGTTACTGCTTCGCGCGGCCGCGGTGATCGTCAGTACGTCCGTTCTTGCGCTGGCGGCGGGATCGCTGACGCCGTCGCGCGGCCTCTCGGTCGCGGTGTGGCTCCTGCCGGCGCTCGGGCTGACCCTGCTCACGCTGGCGTTGAGCGGGTGGTTCGACTCGGTCACCTCGGCTGCCGTCGTGGCCGCCGGTTGGCTCGTCGTCGTGGTGACCACGGTCGAAGGCGACCGCCTGACCGCCCTCGGCCCGATAGGCCAGCTCTGCTTTCTTGTTCTCGCGCTCGGCTCAGCGGCCGTACTGGTGCGTCGGCGCGACCGCCTCGGGAGGATCTGATGCACATCTCCGTTGAAGGGCTTACCAAGCGGTACCGTGGCCGCACGGTGCTCGACGGGGTCACGTTCGCCGCTGGCCCCGGGGTCACGGGACTGCTCGGCCCCAACGGCGCCGGCAAGACGACGCTGCTGCGCATCCTCGCCACGGTGCTGGCACCCGACGGCGGCCGCGTGCGCCTCGGCGGGCGGGACCCGGCGACCCCGAGCGGTCGCCTGGAGGTGCGCCGGCGGCTGGGCTACCTGCCGCAGGAGCCGGGCTTTCACCGGTCGCTCACCGTCTTCGAGTTCGTCGACTACATCGCGATCCTCAAGGAGATGACCGACCGCCGTGCCCGCCACGACGAGGTACGCCGGGTCATCGAACTGGTCGGGCTCGACCGGGAGCGATCAAAGAAGATCAGCCGGCTCTCGGGTGGGATGAGGCGCCGCACCGGGCTCGCCCAGGCCCTGCTGGGCAATCCCGACGTGGTGATTCTGGACGAGCCGACCGCCGGGTTGGACCCGGAGCAACGGATGCGGTTCCGCGACCTCATCTCGCGCGTGGGTGAGGACTGCGCCGTGCTGCTCTCCACCCACCAGACCGAGGACGTCGCCGCCCTCTGCCACCGGGTGGTCGCGCTGGTGGGCGGCCGGACGCTCTTCGACGGCACCCCCGAGGACCTCACCGGCCTCGCCGAGGGCCGGATCTGGCACTCCGATCGACGCTCGCCCGGCGCCACGCTGTCCTGGCGGACCGGGGACGGGCGCTACCGCAACATCGGCACACCCCCGCCGGACGCCGAGCTGGCCGAACCGAGCATCGAGGACGCGTACCTGCTCCTCACCGGGGACACCGAAGCCACGAGTACCCGGAGCGCGGCATGACGGAGTTGGACGTGCGTAGCCACCGTCCGCCCGTGGTGGGGCGAACGATGCCCGTGCTGTGGCCGTTGGCCCTGGCGGAGGCGAACCTACTGCTGCGCCACCCCCTGCACCTGCTCGGGGCCGCGCTGTACGTGTTCACCTTCTTCGCCGACCTCGGCGGCAGCCAGCGGGAGGCGTACAGCTGGATTACGAACACGGTCGCCATCGTCTGGGGGGTGCCCACGTTCTTCGCGGCGCACCTGGTCGCCACCGCGCACCGACGCGCCGGCGGTGACGAACTGCTTGCCGCCCTGCCCGATGAGCGCCAGCGCCGCACGGCCGCGTCGCTGCTCGCCGCCGTCGCGCCGTTCCTGGTCGCCTGCGTCGCCCAGGCCATGGCGGCGGCCTACTACGCGCTCGCTCCGGTCGAGGTGGAGCGTTTCCCGCTGCCGGCCGAGCTTCTCGCCGGTCCGCTCTGCGTGCTCGGCGCGGGCCTGCTGGGCGTCATGGTGTCCCGGTGGGCGCCGTGGCCCGGCGCGCCGTTGCTGGCGATGGTCGTGCTCTTCGCGTTCAATCTCCGGCTGCGCGGCGACGCGATGTGGTTGGGCTTCTACGTCGAGTTCGCCCGGTGGGGGCCGGAGCCGGACTCCCCGGGCGGCTGGGGCTTCATCGACGGGTCGGCCAACTGGCACGCCGCCTACCTGCTGGCGCTGTGCCTGCTCGCAGGGGCCGGCGCGCTCGCCCGCGAACCACGCTGGCGCGGCAGGTGGGTGGGCGTGGGTCTGCTGTGCGGCGTGGCCGTGGTCGCGACCGGATGGGCCCAGCTGCCGTGACGTCCCCCATGCTCCAGCTGCGTACGCACGTGCCGGCGCTGTTGCGGGTGGTTCGCTGGCAGCCCGTCGCGGGCCTCGTGGTCGTGACGGTGGTGGCGCTCGCTGTTTCGACGGGCTGGCGGGCCGAGCCGCCGCAGTTCCGCCCGGCGGTGTGGACGGTCCGTCTGGTGGCCGTGCTGCTGGCACTCGGGGCGGGCTTCCTGCTCGACGACGCGGCCGCGTCACTGACCGCGTCGGTGCCCATGCCGCTGGTCCACCGGGTCGGCCTGCGGGTGCTTCTGCTGGCCGCGCTGTTCGGTCCCTTGTGGGCGGCGATCCTGTTCGTGGTGCGCGCCCGGGTCCCCGAGCTGCCTGTCGGCGGGCTCACCCTGGAGTTCGTCACGATGGTCGCGCTGGCGCTGGCGGCGGCGGCGATCGCCGCCCGGGTCGGGATACCGGAGCCGGGGCTGATCGCCGGGGCCGTCGTCGCCGCCGGCGCCATGGTCGCGTTCGTCGTCGGCCAGCGGCTCATCCTGCTCAGCCTGCGCCCGCAGGACTGGACGCTCGCCCACACCCGGTGGGCCGCCGTGTTGGCCCTGTGCCTGCTGGTCACGGCCGTCGCGCTCCGCGACCCGGCCCGCCGCGCCCTGCCGTCGGTCAAGGCCGCATCGGCGCGGCGGTAGCTCGGCACGCCACGTCGGCGGCCTGCCGCGACCGTCAGGTGCGGACGACCTCCAACTGGAACTCGTGTACCCAGTTCGCCGGGTTCTGCGGGTCGAACTCGAGGCAGACCTCGCGGGCGTACCCGACCGGCGTGTAGCCGTTGTCGTCGATCCACCGGGCCAGGATCTGCATGCTGCGCACCGCCTCGTCCATCGGTCCCCGGTGGACGAGCGTGGCGGCGGACTCGATCCCGGGCAGGTCGAGGACGTCGATGGTGCCGTCGCCGGCAGGCGTGTCGGCGGCCACCTCGACGGCCGCGTGCACCCGTACCTCCTGGCCATCGACGCCCGGTTCCGGCAGGTAGTAGGCGATCGGCGAACCGGTCACCGTCACGCCGGTCTGGTTCAGCCGTCGCCACATCTCCTGGTACAGCGGCCCGATCACCGGCCCGATGTCCGGCGGCTCGTAGCTGGCGGCCACCGCCGAAAGCTCGGCGACGCGCGCTCGCGGGATGCGCTTCAACACGACGTCCTCGGTGCTCATGTGCCCCTCCTGCTCAATCATGCGTAGCCGCGCCGCAACGCCGGCCAGCCGGGCGGCATCGGCGCTGAGCTGCTCTTCCAGTTGTGCGCGCCGCAGCCGGAGCATGCCGTGCAGCTTCTCGACGGTGACCTTGTCGTCGAGGATGTCGGCGACCTGTGCGAGCGTGAGTCCGAGGTCCTTCAGCGCGATGATCCGGTTGAGCCGGCGCAGCTGGTCGGCGCGGTAGTGGCGGTACCCGGTGGCCGGATCCGTCGCGGCGGGCCGCAACAGGCCGATCGTGTCGTAGTGGCGCAGCATGCGCACCGACACGCGGCCGAGTGCGGCGAAATCCCCGATGCTGAACACCGCCCCATCCTGGGGCCTGACACGGTGTCAGGGTCAACACCGCATCCGAGCAACGTGCGGGCGTCCGCTCAGGGCCACCCGGCCGGGTGCGGGTTGCGCATCCGGCACGGTCGGGTCATAGGTAGCTGACGCCGGTCAGTTTCTCGGCCGCCGCCCAGAGCCGCTTGCCGACGGCCGGGTCGGCGGCCTCCCGGCTGAGCCGGGCCTCGGTGACCCGACCCCGGGTCTCCCAGAGTCCGGACGGCCCGAAGAACTGGCCGCTGCGCACCCCGGGCTCGGTGGCGGCGCGCAACTGTGGCAACGCGCCCTGCTCCACCGGCTGGGTGGCCAGCAGGCCGGCCCACGCGATCGCCTGCCCGAGCCGGCCACGATGACTCCAGGCGCGCGGAGTCAGGTTGGTACGGGTGAGACCGGGGTGGGCCAGCGTGCTGACGATCGGCGATCCGGCGGCGTGCAGGCGGCGGGCCAGTTCGACGCCGAAGACCGTCGTGGCGAGCTTGGAACGGCCATAGGCGGCAGCGGCCCGGTAGTCGCGTTCGAACATCAGGTCGTCGAAATCGAGGTGCGCGTTCTTGTGGGTGATCGAGCTGAGACTGACCACGCGGGCTTCCCGCGCCGCGGCCAGGTTGTCGAGCAGCAGGCCGGTCAGCGCGAAGTGGCCGAGCATGTTGGTGCCCAGCTGCAGCTCGAAGCCGTCGCTGGACGTCCGGCGCGGGCCGAGCAGCACCATGCCGGCGTTGTTGACCAGCAGGTCGATCGCCGGGTGGTCGGCGGCCAGCTTCGCCACGAAGGCCCGTACGGAGGCGAGGGAGGCCAGGTCCAGCTCGCGCACCTCGACGTCGCCGCCGATGCGGCGGGCGGCGTCCGTACCGGCGGCGGTGTCGCGGACGGCGAGGACGACGTGGGCGCCGTGGCGGGCCAGTTCGGTGGCGGTGACTAGGCCGAGGCCCGAGTTCGCGCCGGTCACGACGGCGGTGCGGCCGCGCTGGTCGGGGATGCGGTCGGTGGTCCATCCGGTCATCTGCTGCTCCTGGTGTGTCGGTGCGGTAGACCGATCACGCTAGGAGCGGGGCGGGCTGGTTCGGTCGTCCTCGGTTACCTGGGTCTGCGGGACCTACCTTGGGTGTCCAGCGAGGCGGCACACTTGCGGCATGACCCACCCGTACGCTCGTGAGCTCGGTGATTTTCTGCGCGCCCGGCGGGGTCGCCTGCGTCCCCGTGACGTCGGCCTGGAGCCGGGCGGCCGGCGCAGGGTCACCGGGCTGCGGCGCGAGGAGCTGGCCCTGCTCGCCGGGCTGAGCACGGACTACTACCAGCGGATGGAGCAGGGCCGGGAGGTACGCCCGTCCGACGGTGTGCTGGACGCGCTCGCCGACGCGCTCGGTCTTGACGACGAGGAACGCCGGCACCTGTTCACTCTGGCCCACGCCGCCCGCCGGCCGGTGCCCGCCCGACTGGACCACGGTCCGGAGCTGGTGCCGGACAGCACGCGGCGGCTGCTGCGGGTGATGGACACCCCGGCGGTCGTGCTCGGCCGGCACCTGGACCTGCTCGACTGGAACCCGATGGCGCAGGCGCTGCTCGGCGACCCGGACGCGTATCCGCCCGACCGGCTCAACATGCTCCTGCTGATGTTCGACGACACGCTGACCGGCGAGCGCAGCTGCCCGGGCTGGGAGAACCAGGCTCTCGACTACATCGGCATGATGCGCGCCGCCGTCGCCACCGACCCGACCCATCCCCGCGCCACCGCGATCGTCGGTGAGCTGAGCATCCGCAGCGCCGAGTTCCGGCGGCTGTGGGCCCGGCACGACGTACGTGAATCGGTCAGCGGCACCAAGACCTTCCGGGTTCCCGAGGTCGGCGACATCATCCTGGACTGGGACACGTATCCGCTGCCGGGAAGTCCCGGCCCGATCATGCTTGTCTTCACCGCCGAACCGGGCAGCGCCGACGCGGACCGGCTGCGGATCCTGGCGTCGTTGCACGCGACCCGCTCCGCGCTCGCCAGCAGGCACACCCCCTGGGAATAGCCGGCCGCCGAGGTCGACGCATACGGGCTGGCACCGCCGTCGGACGTGCCGACGACGGTGCCAACCGAGGGGACCCGGTCGTCAGCGCCCACCCTGCCGGGCGTTGACGGTGAGGACCCAGCCGATCACGGCCCAGCCGGCGCCGGCGAGCAGGTTGCCGCCGAGCTGCGACAGGATGATCGAGGTCAGCCAGATCAGCGGAAGGCTGAGCGCCAGCGTGCGCGGCAGCGCCCCGGTGCGGAACGTGGCCACGGCCAGCAGCACGGAGCCGACCAACCAGGCCAGGTTGGCGGGCGCGGCGACGGCCGGGAACCACGAGAAGTCCTGATCGTTCAGGTTCGTCGAGGTCATGCCGAAGGCCAGCAGGCCGGTGCCGACCACCGTGGTGATCGCGCCGATTCGGCCGAGCCGGCCCGACGCCCTGCCCAGCGCCAGGTAGCCGGGCATCCACAGAACCAGCGCCGCGGCGATGAGGGTGAGGATCGCGTGCTCCGAGGCGCCGACTATCGGATTGCCGTCGTCGGTTCGCACCGCCTGCATGGCCCCGGCGGCGGCGGAGGCAATGCCTCCGGCGATGGCGGCGTAGCCGGCGCCCTTGCCGCCCACGCGGGTCTCAGCGGCGGTCGGGGCGGTCGTCGTGGTGCTGCTCATGGTGGTCGCTCCTTCCGGGCCGGCACCGTGCCGGCCAACGAGATCACCGTATGAGCGGGCGGGGTCCCCGAACGTCGGTCCGCGGACCGGTCCGTACCCCACGGCGGGCGCTTGTTTTCTCCATCGCTCGACTGATCATCATGCGACCGGAGGATGACGCCGGTGCGCCCCCGGGCTGGCTAGGGTCGGCTGGTGGATGCGCTGGAGACGATCGCGAGGGCGCCGCGCCGCCCGACGCGCGTCGATGTCCTGATCACCGCCCCGCTGCTCACGTGGGCCGTGATCGAGGCGTTCACCGCGTCCGGGCCGGGGCTGCTGTGGCAGCGGGTGTTGTTCGCGGTCTGCGTGACGCTGCCGTTGGTCCTGCGCCGGCGCGCCCCGGTCGCCGTGATGGCGGTCCTCATCGGTGTGCTGATGGTCCGCATCTGGTTGATCCCCGGGCGGGAGGACAGCACGTTCCCCTTTCCCAGTCTGCTCGTGGCGACCTTTTCAGCGGCATTGCACGCCCGCAGCCGGGCGGTGGCCGTGGCGGCCGGGATCGCGCCGGTGCTCGCGATGCTGTCGCTGTTCCCGCTCGGCTACCACGAGAGCCCGACGAGCATCGGGCAGATGTTCATCCTCGGCTTCTTCGTGGCCGGCGCCTGGGCGGGCGGCTGGCTGGTCCGCTTGCGCGCCGCTCAGGCGGCCGCGGCGCGCGCCGACTCCGCGCGCCTGGCCGATGAGGCCGCGGCAGCGCGGTGGGAATCCGTCCGCCTGGCGCAGGAGGCCGTGGTGGCCGAACGCGCGCGGATCGCCCGGGAGCTGCACGATGTCGTCGCGCACTCGCTGTCGATCGTGGCGGTCCAGGCGGGCGCCGCCGAGGAGCTGATCGGCCTGGACCCGGACAGCGCCCGCGCCCACATCGCCGCGGCCCGGCGTACGGCCCGCGAGGCGTTGACCGAGATGCGCCACGTGCTGGACGTGCAACGCGAGGGCGGGCCGGCCGCCGCCGTGGCGCTGGCGCCGCAGCCGACCCTGGAGCGGGTCGCCGACCTGGTGGACGAGGTGTCCGCCGCCGGCCTGCCGGTACGGCTGGTGATCGACGGTGAGCGGGGTACCGTGTCGGCCGGGGTCGATCTGGCCGGCTACCGGATCGTGCAGGAGGCGCTGACCAACGTGCGCCGGCACGCCGGAGCCGTCGAGACCAGCGTGCGGATCGGCTACGGTGACCGCTGGATCGAGCTGGAGATCCGTAACGCCGCCGGTCCGGACGGCGACCGCGCTGGGGCGCGGACCGCGGGCAGCGGGCGCGGGCTGGTGGGCATGCGTGAGCGGGTGCGGCTCTACGGCGGGACGGTCACCGCCGGCCCGGACGGCGACGGCTTCGCCGTGCACGCGCGACTTCCGAGGGAGCCCCAATGATCAACGTTTTGGTCGCCGACGATCACGCGTTGATCCGCTCCGGGCTGGCCGGGATGCTGGGCGCCCAGCCCGACATCACGATCGTCGGTGAGGTCGCCGATGGCGCCGAGGCGGTGCAGCGCGCCGGTGCGTTACGACCGGACGTGGTCGTGATGGACATCCGGATGCCGAAGATGGACGGCATCGAGGCCACCCGGCGCATCCGCGCGGCGCCTGATGCGCCCCGGGTCCTCGTGCTCACCACCTTCGACCTGGACGAGTACGTCTACGAGGCGCTGCGCGCGGGCGCCGGCGGGTTCCTGCTCAAGGACGCGCCGCCGGGTCAGCTGGCCGAGGCCGTCCGGACGGTCGCGTCCGGGGAGTCGCTGTTGGCGCCGGCGGTCACGAAGCGGCTGATCACCCGGTTCCTGCGGGTGCCGCCCTCGCCGACGGCGGCGGCGCGGGCGGCCGCCGACCGGCTCACCGAACGCGAGCTGGAGGTGCTGCGGCTGGTCGCCCGTGGCCTGAGCAACCAGGAACTCGCCGGGCGCCTGCACCTGTCCGACGCCACCGTGAAAACCCACGTCAGCCGGGTGCTGGCCAAGCTCGACCTGCGCGACCGGGTACAGGCGGTCGTGTACGCGTACGAGCACGGGCTCATCGTGCCGGGTGAAGCGGACTGAGCCGTCAGGTTGGTCAGTTGGCGAAGGTCCGGGCGGCGCGCACCAGGGCGGCGATGCCGATGTCCAGGGTCGGTTCGATGACCGGGGCGTACTTCGGTGAGTGGTTGGACGGCACGTCCTTGAGGACCTTCATGATGTCGCCCATGTCGGTGGCGCCCTTGAACGGGGCCGGGTCGGCGCCGCCGAGGAGCCAGTAGGCGCAGGCGGCGTTGGCCGCGGTCGCGAGCCGGCCCACGTCCTCGCTGCCGGTTCCGCTGCCGGGGTCGATGATGTTCGCGGCGCCGAACTCCTTCGCGAACGCGGTCCGCAGCCGGGCCACCGCGTCGGGGTCGTTGATGACCGGCGGGAACGACTCGATCTCGGTGATCTCCGGTGGTTGCGGGGCGCCCGAGGTGGTGGCCTCGCCGTCGACGATCCGCTGGATGTCCGCCAGCACCCGGTCGCGTACGGCCGGGTCGAGGGTACGGACGTTCATCAGCAGCTCGGCGCGGTCGGGGATGATGTTCTCCTTGGTGCCGGAGTGCATCGCGCCGATGGTGAGCACGGCGGTGTCCGTACCGGCGATCTCCCGGGAGACCACGGTCTGCAACCGCATCACCGTGGCGGCAGCCATGACCACGGGGTCGATCGAGGCTTCCGGTCGGGAGCCGTGTGATCCCTTTCCGTGCATGACCACCCGCAGCCCGTCGGAGGCCGCGTACGAGGTGCCGGCGCGCAGGCCGATCATCCCGGCCGGCAGCGGCGAGACGTGCTGTCCCAGAACGATGTCGGGGGTGCCCACCCGTTTGTAGAGCCCGTCGTCGATCATCGCCTGGGCGCCTGTGCCGAGTTCCTCGGCGGGCTGGAAGACCAGGATCAGGGTGCCGCGCCAGCCGTCGGTGTCGCCGGCCAGCACCCGCGCGGCGCCCAGCATGCAGGTGACGTGCATGTCGTGGCCGCAGGCGTGCATCACCGGCACTTCCTGACCGTTCTGGTCGGTGGTCGTGACCGTGCTGGCGTAGTCCAGGCCCGTCTGCTCGGCGACCGGCAGCGCGTCCATGTCGGCGCGCAGCAGCACGGTCGGCCCCTGCCCGCGATGGAGCACCCCGGCCAGCCCGTGGCCGCCGATGTCCGTGGTCACGTCGAACCCGGTCGCTCTCAGCTTCTCGGCGACGATCGCGGCCGTACGGGTTTCGTGTTGGGACAGCTCGGGATGCGAATGCAGGTCCTTGTAGACCGCGATCAGGTCGTCGGTCCTCTCGGCCACTGATGTGTTCATGGTTGCCCCGCAGACGATGAACGCCGGGAGTTCTTTCCCATAATGCTAGGTTCGATCCCCGATCGGCGGGCACGAACCGCGGATTCCCCGTGGCCCGGGCACCCGGAGGCCGCTACGCGGTGTGCCGCGGCGGGTGCTGGGCGGCGGCCTGGAGCGCCATGAGCGCGTCGCTGAACACCCGGCCGTCGAGGTCGTCGAGGATCCCGAACGCCGCCAACGGCTTGTGATGGGCCAGGTGCAGCCCGGACAGGTAGACGACGATGCCGCGCCGCTGCAGGTCCGTGATCGCGTCGCGGAGCACCTGGGCGCCGGACGCGTCGATGACGCTGACCCGGGACATGCGGATGAGTACGCAGCGCACGTCCCGTACGGCGGCGAGCTGGTGCTCCAGCGTGTGCGCGGCGGCCCAGAACAGCGGGCCGACCGGGCGCAGCACCAGCACGTCGTGGAGGTGCTCCTCGCTGAGGCGTTCGATGTGGACCGCTTTGATGACCTTGCGAAGCGCCAGGACCACCGCGACGCCGAGACCGACGAGTACGGCCGTGACGAGGTCGAGCGCCACGGTCGCGACGGCGGTCATCGTCATGATCACGGCGTCGGACCGGCTGGCGCGTGCGTTGGCCACGAGCGTCGCGAGGTGGACCATGCGGATCGCGGTGGCGAACAGGACGCCCGCCAGCGCGGCGATCGGCACGAGCGCGACCAGGGGCGCGAGGGCCAGCATCATGGCGGCCAGCACGGCGGCGTGGCTGAGCGCGGCGAGCCGGGTGGACGCCCCCGCCTTGACCGAGACGGCCGTGCGGGCGATCGCGGCGGTCGCGGGTACGCCGCCGAAGAGCGGGGCGGCGATGTTGGCAAGGCCCTGGCCGAACAGTTCACGGTCCGGGTCGTGCCGCTGCGCGGCCCGGTGCGGGTCGGCGGCGGCGCGCATGGAGTCGGCGACCGTGGCGCACAGCAGCGACTCCAGCGCCGCGAGCGCGGCGACCGCGACCGCGGCCGTGACCAGTGCTGGTACCTGCGCCGGGTCCAGGAACGCGAGCGAGGGGGCCGGCAGGGTCGCCGGCAGCGCGCCGATCCGGGCGAGCGGGAGGTCGAAGAGTTCCGCCGTGGCGGTCGCGGCCACGACGGCCAGCAACGAGAACGGGATCTTAGGGCGGCGGGCCAGGCCGACCAGCACGAGCACGCCCACTCCCGCGGCGACCGCCAGAGCCGGCCAGTGCGGGGTACCCGCGAACCCGCGTACCGCGTCGGCGGCGATTGTCACCACCTTGTCGCCGTGCCCGACCACCCCGAGCGCGCCGGGAACCTGCTGGAGGAAGATGACGGCCGCGATGCCGAGGGTGAACCCCTCGACGAGGGGCGCCGGCACGTAGCGCGCGTAGCGGCCGGCGCGCGTCAGCGCGAGGACGACGAGAAGCACCCCGGCGAGCAGGCCCACGGTGAGCACCCCGGAGGCGCCGTAGCTGGCCGTGATGGGTACGAGCACGGCGGTCATGGCCCCGGTCGGGCCGGTGACCTGAAGGTTGGAGCCGCCGAAGATCGCGGCCAGGCAGCCGGCGACGATCGCGGTGGCCAGCCCGGCGCCGGCGCCCAGGCCGGACGAGACGCCGAAGCCGAGCGCGAGGGGCAGGGCGACGACCGCGACGGTCACCCCGGCGACCAGGTTCGCGCGAGGCTGCTCGCGCATCGCGGCGAGGTCGCGCCAGCGCGGCAGGACCGCTCCGACGCGCCGTCGGGCGCCGGAGAGGACCCGCGTCCTCACGCGGCGGTCGGCGACGCGGCGCCGGCTTCGGTTTCGCGCAGGACGTCGAGCAGTTCCGCCTGGCTGGCGATCATTTCGGTGAGGATGCGGCGCGCGGCGCGCATGAGGTCGGCCACGTCCGGGCCCGCCAGGCTGTAGACCACGGCGGTGCCCTCCCGCGTCGAGATCACGATGCCGGCCCGGCGCAGCACGGCCAGCTGCTGCGACAGGTTGGACGCTTCGACGCCGATGTCGTCGAGCAGGTCGCGTACCTGCCGCGGCCCTTCGCCGAGCAGTTCGAGGACGCGGATGCGCACCGGGTGGCCCAGCATGCGGAAGAACTCCGCCTTCGCCTGATACAACGGAACCTGCATGTGTGCAATTGAAGATTTCTGCAAGTCGCTATGTGTGGGCGGGGTCGGCCGCTATGCCGTGGGTCACACGCCCGTACGCCGCCCACCCGTCCGCTGAGTGGGCCGCCCGAACGGCCCGTCGCCGCTATTCTTTGCGCACCAGCGTGTTGAGCGGGATCGATGGGAGGAAGGCGTGCCGGTTCCTCGTACCGGGTCCGACGGGCGGCACGGGCGATCCGAGAACCGGCCCGGCGACCCGTACCGGACGGTGACGATCGCGTTCATCGCGGAACGGGCCGGCGTGTCGATCCCCACCGTGTCCAAAGTGATCAACGGGCGGTCGGGCGTGGGCGCCGAGACGCGCGCCCGGGTCGAGGCCCTCATCAACGAGCACGGTTATCAGCGTCCGGAGCCGACGACCCGCTCGGACATCATGGAGCTCGTCATGGGCGAGCTGGAGAGCATGTGGGGCCTGGAGATCATCCGGGGTGTCGAGCGGACCGCCCGCGACCACCACGTCGGTGTGGTGCTGTCGGACTTCGACCAGCGGCCGACGGAGGCCCGCGGCTGGGTCGAGGACGCCCTGGCCCGTCGACCCCGGTGTGTGGTGTCCGTGGCCCAGCTGTCGCAGACGCAGCGCGACCAGCTCGTGGCGCGCAACATCCCGTTCGTGGTGTTCGACCTCGCCGCCGACCTGCCCGACGACGCCCCGTACGTGGGGGCGACCAACTGGCTGGGTGGTCGGTCCGCGGCCCGCCACCTCATCCAGCTCGGACACCACCGGATCGCGATGATCGGCGGCCCGGACAGCGTGCTGTGCTGCCGCGCCCGGCTGGACGGCTACCGCTCCGCGATGGACTCCGCGGGCATCCCGGTCGACCCGGCGCTCGTCCTCCTCGTCGACCTCAACCACGAGCAGGGGTACGGTGCGGGTCGCGAGCTGCTGGCCCGCCCGCGCCGCCCGACGGCGATCTTCACGGCCACGGATGTGCAGGCCCTCGGCGTCTACAAGGCGGCCCGCGAGGCGGGGTTGCGCATCCCCGAGGATCTCAGCGTCGTCGGCTTCGACGATCTGCCGGTCGTCTCGTGGGTCGACCCGCCGCTCACGACGGTCCGTCAGCCACTGATGGAGATGGCCGTGGCGGCCACGGAGTTGGCGCTCGCCCTCGGCCGCGGTGAGCAGCCGGCGCAGCGCCGCATGGAGTTCGCCACGACGCTGACCGTCCGGGAGAGCACCGCGCCGCCCCCGTCAGGGGCTGACGGCTAGGACGAGGAACGCCGAGAAGACGACCAGGTGCACGCCGCCCTGCAGCAGCGTGGCCCGGCCGGGCACGACCGTGAGGGTACCGACGACGAACGTGAGCGCGAGCAGGCTTATCTGCGCCGGCCCGAGGCCGAGGTGCAGCGGTCCGCCCAGCCAGATGGACGCGATCGCGATGGCCGGGATGGTGAGGCCGATGCTGGCGATGGCGGACCCGATGGCGAGGTTGATGCTGGTCTGGACGCGGTCCCGGCGCGCCGCCCGGACGGCGGCGATCGTCTCGGGCAGCAGGACCAGCAGCGCGATGACGACGCCGACGGCGCTCACCGGCAGGCCGAGCCGGGCGACGACCTGCTCGATGGTGGGGGAGACCGTCTTGGCGTCGCCGACGACCGCGACGAGCGCGACGAAGAGCAGCAGCAGGCTGAACGAGGCGGCCCGGGTCGACGGCGGGACGGCGTGGGATTCGGTGTCCGTCGTTGACGCGGGAAGCGCGTCCGTGACGGGGAGGAAGTAGTCGCGGTGCCGCACGGTCTGGGTGAGGACGAAGACGCCGTAGAGCAGGAGCGAGGCGATCGCCGCGAAGGTGAGCTGGAACGGCGAGAACTCCGGCCCCGGCTCGCTGGTGGTGAACTTCGGCAGCACGAGGCTCAACGTCGACAGGGTCGCCACGGTGGCCAGCGCGCCGCCCGAGCCCTCGGCGTGGAACTCGGCCACGCGCCGGCGCAACGCCGCGATGAGCAGGGAAAGGCCCAGAATGCCGTTGCATGTGATCATGACGGCGGCGAAGACGGTGTCCCGGGCGAGCGTGGCCGCCTTCGCGCCGCCGGTCGCCATGAGTGTGACGATGAGCCCGACCTCGATCACGGTGACGGCGACGGCGAGCACCAGCGAGCCGAACGGCTCGCCGACCCGGTGCGCGACCACCTCGGCGTGGTGGACGGCCGCGAGCACCGCGCCGGCGAGCAGCACGGAGACCAGGATGACGGCCGGCCCGGCGAGGTGGCGTCCCCAGGTGAGGGCGAGGACCACGACCGCGAGTACGGGCACCAGGACGGTCCATTGGGTGAGTGCCCGCAACGGCGACGCGAAGTTCGTCATGCGGTCATTCTCAGGCAAAAAGCCCGATTAGCGGCGTTGGCGCTGTTTCGCGCCGAGTTCGACGACCCGCTGGGCGTGCGCCGGAGCGTCCTTGAGGCTCGCGCGGCGGCGCAGCAGGTTCGACAGGAACCACAGGGCCCCACCCAGGACGGTCACGTCGTCGAGGTAGATCGGGTCGGGCAGCACGTCGATGGGGAAGATGGTGTAGATCAGCGCGCCCCAGAACACCAGGTTCCCCTTGGCGCCCATGGATTGCAGGGTGCGGCGCATGGCGAACAGCCGGACCAGCAGACGAACGGCCCACACGAGCGTCACCACCGCGACGACCGCCGCGATCACGCCAACGACGATCCACGCTTCCCGTGACATCGGTCGCTCCCTTCGTCCCCACCAGTCATACCCGAACGCCATCCTGGCCGAACACGCCGAAACTTTCGAGGGGTCGGTTGGAGGTGGCAGGCCGCAGTGCCGTACCCATGTCGGAAGTTCCGTGGTGGGCGAACGTTATTTCGAGGCATTGATAGCAGCGGAAATCAGTCGCTAACATCACGGAACGCGTTCGAATCAAGGGCATATATCCGCAACTGTCGATTCCAGTGGCGCGCTCCACGTCCACGTCAACATCTGAGAAACACTCGTACCTCGGGAAGAGGGTGGGTCGCGCGGGCTCGCGGCCCGCCCAGCCCCGGATCGATGCGCGGAGGGGGGCGTCGTGGTGGGTCATTGGGTGGCCACGTGGGCCGCGATGCCGATGCTGACCGAGCCGGCCGACCTGCCGCCGCATCCGTACGTCGCCGACGGGGTCGCCTTCGCCGACGCCACCCTGCGGCAGACCTTCCGCGTGTCGCTCGGCGGTGGCCGCATCCGGCTGCGGTTGACGAACGCGTTCGGTGACTGCCCGCTCCCGATCGCCGCCGTCACGGTGGCTCTGCCGGCGGGCGGCGCGGTCGGGGTGGGCGCCATCGAGCCCGAGACCGCGCGGACGGTCACCTTCCACGGGCGGCCCTCCGTGGTCGTGGCGGCCGGCGCCCCGGTGCTGTCCGACCCGCTCGACATCGACCTGGCGCCCCGGTCGGCCCTCGCCGTCACGGCGTACCTCGCCCAGGGCCAGCCGGCCGGCGCGGTCACCTCCCACCCCGGCTCGCGCACCACGTCGCACGTACTCGCGGGAAATCGCGTCGCCGACGCGGACCTGGCGGGCGCCGCGCGGGTCGACCACTGGTACTTCCTCGGCGGGGTCGAGGTGTGGGCGCCGGCCGCGACCGAGGTGGTGGCCCTGCTCGGCGACTCGCTGACCGACGGCCGGGGGTCGACCACGAACGGCAACGACCGCTGGCCCGACCAGCTGCTCGATCGCCTGCCGGGCGGCGTCGCGATGATCAATCAGGCGGGCGGCGGCAACCGGGTGCTCAACGACGGCCTGGGGCCGAGCGCGCTGGCCCGCCTGGACCGCGACATCCTCGCGCAGAGCGGTGTGCGCCGGCTGGTGGTCTTCGAGGGCGTCAACGACATCGGCACGGCGGCGGCCACCGAGGCGGCGCAGAAGCAGGTCGTCGCCGATCTCGTCGCCGCCTACGAGCAGATCGTCGAGCGGGCCCGCGCCCGCGGCATCCGTGTGTACGGCGCGACGATCACCCCCTTCGGGGGCGGCGGCGGGTACGACGACCCGGGCGGGCACCGCGAGGGCGCCCGGCAGGCGGTCAACCGGTGGATCCGGGAGGGCGGCACGTTCGAGGCCGTCTTCGACTTCGACGCGGCGGTCCGGGACCCCGCCGACCCGCGCCGGTTGCTCCCCGCCTACGACGAGGGCGACCACCTGCACATCAACCCGGCCGGGTACGGGGCGATCGCCGCCGCGGTGCCCGCCGGGGCCTTCGCCTAGATCATCAGAGACCGGCGTCCATGGGGTTGGCCGACCCCATGGACGCCTCGCTGTGACGCGCGGCGCCATCCACGTCGTGCACCCGGCAGGGCTAGGGTGAGGGCGTGGTGATCGGTTTCGGACTGCCCGTCGCGGGCGCCTGGGCGACCCCGGCGAACGTGGCCCGCTTCGCCGCGCGCGCGGAAGAGCTCGGCTACGGGTCACTGTGGACGTTCCAGCGGCTCCTGGTCCCGGAGAATGAGCAGGTCCTGCCCGTCTACCGGTCCGTGCTCGACCCGCTGATCGCGCTGGCGTTCGCCGCCGCGCACACGACGCGGGCCCGCCTCGGCGTCGCGATCGTCAACGCCCCCTTCGTGTCGCCGACGGTCCTCGCCAAGCAGGCGGCGACCCTGGACGTGCTGTCGGGCGGTCGCCTCGACCTCGGGCTGGGCACCGGCTGGTCGCCGGCCGAGTTCGCGGCCACGGGCGCGTCCATGGCGCGCCGCGGCCCCCGCGTCGAGGAGTACGCCGCCGTGCTGCGCGCCCTGTGGGCCGCCGGCGTGGCGTCGCACGACGGCGAGTTCTACACGGTCCCGGCCGCCCGGATGGAGCCCAAGCCGGTGCAGCGCCCCGGCCCGCCGCTGCTGTTCGGCGGCTCCGTGCCCGCCGCGCTGCGCCGCGCCGGGCGCATCGGCGACGGCTGGATCAGCCGCAGCGCCCAGGACCTCTCCGCGATCGCCGCGGACGTCGCCGAGGTGAAGCGCGGCGCTGTCGAGGCCGGCAAGGACCCGTCAGGCGTACGGATCGTGTGCCGCGGCGTCGTCCGGCCGGGGGAGCGGGGTCCACGCCTGTCGGGATCGGTGGACGACATCCGCGCCGACCTCGCCTGGCTCGCCGAGCAGGGCGTCACGGAGGTCTTCCTCGACCTCAACTGGGACCCGCTGGTGGGCAGCCCCGACGCCGACCCGGACGAGGCCACCGCCCGCGCCGAGGGACTCCTCACCGCCCTCGCGCCCTAGCGCCGTCTGCGTAGGACGCTGGGCCGGCTACGCACGTTCAGGGACGATGCGTTTCATCAGGACGTCCATAGGCCCCAGCTGTTTCGTGTGGGCCCCCCACTGTCGCCTCCCTAGCAGTGAACCGCGCTGGTACCTATACGTACCAGGGCGGTTCCTGGCTGGTTGGCCGTCGCGGCGCGGGCGCGCGGGTGTCACTATGTGCGCAGAACTCACCCCTCAAGGAGCGTCATGGCCAGGCGAGAAGACGGCAGCAAGCTGGTGTTTCGCGGCGTACTCATCTCGGTGGTGACGGTCGCGATCCTGGTGCTGGTCGCGGCCTTCCACACCGCGGTGTTCGACGCCGTCTCCGGCGCCTGGAACTTCGTGGTGGACCGCATCCCGGACGACGGGGCGCAGCGCACGGCCATCCTGGTGTACCTCATCGTCGCCGTCCTCATCGGGATCGTCTTCTCCAAGGCGGGCCACTTCACCGCGTACGGCGTGGCCATGGGTCTCATCCCGCTGCTGTGGGTGCTGTTCTGGGAGGGCTTCCCGCCGCTCGGCCTCGACCCGGCGTGGACGGCGAACCTGGGCGTCGGGCACATCGGCCCCGGCATCGTCGCCACCTGGGCGTTCGTGGCCGTCATCCTCATGACGTTGGTGTTCGTGCCGCTGGAGCTGTGGGAGAAGGCGCGCCGCCGCCGCCGGCGCCTCGGTGGGCGCAACGACGACTGACAGCGCCTAGCCTGGGTGCGTGTTCGACCTCGCGCCCGACCACCCGTTCGGCATCACGGCGCTGCCGTACGGGATCTTCTCGGTAGGCGGCGGGCCGCGTCGCGTCGGCGTCCGCTACGGCGGGTACGTGCTGGACGCGTGCGCGGTGGCCCGCCGGCTGCGGTGGTCCTACGCGGACCTGCTGGCCGGCCCGGTGCTGAACCCGCTCATGGCGGCCGGACCCGACGTGTGGGCGGCCGTACGCGCCGACCTGCGCGATTGGCTCGTGGCCGACCCCGACCCGGCGCTGTTCACGCCGTTGCGCGATGTCGACCTGCACCTGCCCGTCGAGGTCGCCGACTATGTCGACTTCTACGCCGCCGAGCAGCACGCGGTCAACGCCGGGCGGATCTTCCGGCCGGACGGCCCGGCGCTGCCGCCCAACTGGAAGCACCTGCCCCTGGGCTACCACGGACGGGCCGGCACGGTGGTCGTCTCGGGCACGCCGGTCACCCGCCCGGTCGGGCAGTTCCGCGACCCCGACCCGGTCTTCGGGCCCACGCGGCGGCTCGACTTCGAGGCCGAGGTGGGCTTTGTCGTCGGCGTGCCGACCGCGCCGGGGGAGCGGGTGGCCGTCGCCGACTTCGACGCGCACGTCTTCGGCGTCGTGCTCGTCAACGACTGGTCGGCCCGCGACATCCAGCGGTGGGAGACCGCGCCACTCGGGCCGTTCCTCGGCAAGTCGTTCGCCACGTCCATATCGGCGTGGGTGCTGCCGCTGGCCGCGCTGGACCACGCCCGCGTCGCGCCGCCCGCGCGCGACATGCCCGTGCTGCCGTATCTGTCCGATGACGCGCGCGCCGGGCTCGACATCGCGCTGACGGTCACGCTGGCGGGCCACGTCATCACCCGACCGCCGTTCGGGGTCATGTACTGGACCCCGGCCCAGCAGTTGGCCCACCTGACGGTCAACGGCGCGAGCCTGCGCACCGGGGACCTGTTCGCCTCCGGTACGGTCAGCGGCCCCGACCGCGACCAGTGGGGCTCGCTGCTGGAACTCAGCTGGAACGGCCGGGACCCGTTGACGCTGCCGGGCGGCGAACGGCGGACGTTCCTGGCGGACGGCGACGAGGTCGTCATCACCGCCACCGCCCCCGGGCCGGACGGTGGGCGTGTCGGCCTCGGCGAGGTACGAGGGACCGTGGCGCCCGCGCGAACCTGATCGATCGGGTCGACCATCTGGCCGAACGGCTGGAGATGGGGTCGTGCGCGCCCATCCGGGACGGCGCGCAGGCGCGCGAAGCCCTACAGTCGGGTGTTTCTCCGCTCCGCATCCACCCCGGCAGGAGTAACCCACGGTGGGACTTCCCCTCAACCGCCGCGTCCTCACGTTGACCGCCCTCGTGGCCGCCCCGGCTGTCGCCGCGGCTGCGGGCGTCGCCGTGCTGTTGACCCGCCCCGCGCCCGTGGCCTCGCTGGTCTCGGCGAACACGCCGACGATCCAGGTTGGCGACAACGGTCTGGCCCACTACCTCAGCGCTCCGGCTGGGGAGCCCATCGCGCCCCCAGCCGATCTGCCCGCCGGTGCCAGTTCCGAGGAGGCCGCGCGCGCCCACCTCAGGACGTACGGCGCCGCGTTCGGCGTCACCGACCAGGCCAAGGACCTCACGACGGTCCGCTCGTTCGGCCAGGGCGCGGCGAACGTGGTCCGCTTCCAGCAGACCTACGGCGGCCTGCCCGTGATCGGCGGCCAGCTCGCCGTCACGGTCAACAAGGCCGGCGGCCTGCTCGCCATCAACGGCGAGGCCGCCACGACCGAGGGCGCCACCACGAAGGCCACGGTCAGCGCCGCGGACGCGAAGAAGAACGCGATCGCGTCCACCGCCCGCAAGCTCAAGATCTCCGCGAGCAAGCTGCGGGCCGGTAAGGCGTCGCTGTCGCTCTATGACGCGTCGCTGGTCGGCCCGGAGACCATCCCGGGCGCCCGCCCCGTGTGGCACATTGAGGTCACGGCCCCGAGCCGGCCGGACGTGAACCAGTTCGTCCTGGTTGACGCCCGCAGCGGCCACATCGCACTGACCTTCTCGCAGGTCAAGCACGCCAGCGACCCGGACCGCGCAGTGTGCGATATGGACAACAAGCCGTCCGACGACTGGGTGTGCGACCGGGAGAAGGCCCTGCGAACCGAGGAAGACGACGAACCCTCCGGTATCGCCGACGTGGACTACGCGTACGAGCTGACCGGGGCGATGCACCGGTTCCTTCAGACGCTGGGCCGCGACGGCATCGACGGCAAGGGCCTGCAGCTCATCTCCACCACGCGGTTCTGCCCGACGGAGTTCGAGGACGAGAAGACCGGCCTGTGCCGCTACCCGAACGCCTTCTGGGACGGCGAGCAGATGGTCTTCGGCGACGGGTACGCCTCCGCCGACGACGTGGTAGGGCACGAACTCGTCCACGGCGTGACCCAGTACACGTCCAACCTGCTGTACTACTACCAGTCCGGCGCGATTAACGAGTCCATCTCGGACGTGCTCGGCGAGCTGTTCGACCTGTCCTTCGACGGCGAGTCGCTCGCCACGCCGGCCACGACCGCCCCCGCGACGTCGGCCCCGGCCACGAGCGCCCCGGCGACCGCTGAGCCGGCAACCTCGGCTCCGGCGACCAGCGCCCCGGCCACGAGCGCGCCGGCCTCCAGCGAAGCGCCGGTCACCACGGCGGCGACGGAGGCGCCGGGGCTGGAGACCCCGGAGCCGGCCACGCCCGAGACCGCCACCGCGCAGACGGCGACCCCGCAGACTTCCGCTCCCGCCACGAGTGGGGCCGCGATCACCACCGCCGCGCCGGAGACGTCCGCGCCGGCCACGACGGAGGGGGCCGCGACGACCGGGTCGGCCCCGCGGGGCGCCCGGCCCGGCGGCCAGCGGCTGGTGCCCGGCGCCGACGGCGCGAACATGCGCTGGCTTCTCGGCGAGGATCTGCCGATCGATCCCGACTACCCGCAGCCGCCGGGCACCGGCGGCGCGCTGCGTAACCTGAAGAACCCACCCCAGTTCTACCAGCCGGACGCCATGACGGACGACGATCCCGACGTGAACAGCGAGCTGTGGGACCCGGCCTGGTGGGACGGCGGTGGCGTGCACTTCAACAGTGGTGTCGGCAACAAGGCGGCATACCTGATGACCGACGGCGGCACGTTCAACGGCGTCACCGTCGCGGGCATCAAGGACCTCACCAAGGTCGGCAGGATCTGGCTGGGCGCCGAGCAGTTGCTCACCTCGGGCGCCGACTACGGCGACCTGGCGTACGCCCTGCAGCAGGCCTGCGCGAACCTGGGCTACACGACCGAGTGCAGGTCGGTGAGCGACGCCGTGGCGGCTGTGCGGATGACCGCGCAACCAAAGGCCGAGCCCGCCATCAAGCAGGCCAGCGTGTGCCCGGCCGGCCAGGGCCCGAAGAACCTGCTCCTGGAGAAGTTCTCCAGCGCCAAAGCCTGGACCATCTCCGGCAACGCGGGCATCGATGGCAGCGTCAAGCCGAGCGCCGTGGCAGGTGACAGCCTGGTGCTGGCGGCCCCGTACCCGGACGTAAAGGCGACGACGATCACGGCGACGCTCAACTCGTCGATCTCCCTGCCCGCCACCGGCACGGTCTATGTGCGGTTCGACCACCTCGACGCGTTCGACTGGTTGGGCCCGGTCCCGAACGACCCGTCGGAGGTCTTTCTCGACGGCGGTTTCCTCAGCGTCACCACGGGTTCGACCTTCGCGGCGCCGAAGGGCACGTGGACCAACGGTCCGGGCAAGGAGATCGGGGCGACCGGGACGAAGGGCTTCGGCGGCGACAGCCGGGGCTGGACGTCGTCGCGGATCGCGCTGGACCAGGCGACGTACAAGAGTAAGAATCTCCGGCTGCGGTTCTCGCTCAAGACCGATGGCGTGTTCTCGCCGGCCAGCGCTGGTTACGGCTGGTGGCTGGACAACGTGCGGGTCTACACGTGCTCGGCGAAGAACCCGGTGCATTCCGACTTCAACGGCGACGGGGTCGCCGACGTGGCGATCGGCTCGCCAGGTCGCGACCTGGGCGGGCTGGTGGACGCCGGCACGGTGACCGTCAGCTACGGCAGCACCGGCTCCGGGCTCACGACGTCGAGCGCTCGGGTCCTGACGGCCGGCACGGGCGCCTCCGGCGCGGTACCGGTCGTGAACCAGCAGTTCGGCTCGTCGGTGGTCAGCGCCGACTTCAACGGCGACGGGTTCGCCGATCTGGCCGTGGGGGCCGCCGCCAAGGGCGCCACCTCGGGCAGGGTCACGGTGTTCTACGGCTCGTCCGAGGGCATTACCGCCCGCGGCGCGAAGGTGTTCGCGAGCAGCACGTTCGCGACCGCGTCGAGCGGGTTCGGCAAGGCGCTCGCGGCCGGGGACGTGAACAAGGACGGGTACGCCGATCTTGCCATCGGCGTGGAGGGCTTCGACTCGGCCAAGGGCGGCGTCGGGCTGTTGCGCGGTGCGTCGGGTGGGCTCACCACGACCAACAAGCAGTGGTTCACCCAGGACTCGTCCGGGGTACCGGGCGCCGGCGAGGCGGGTGACCGCTTCGGCAACGCGGTCGCCTTCGGCGACTTCAACAAGGACGGGTACGCCGATCTCGCCGTGGGCGTCTACCACGAAGCCGTCGGGTCGCTGGCCAGGGCGGGCGCGATCGTCGTGCTGCCGGGCAAGTCGAGCGGCCTGACCGGCAGCGGCTCCAAGGGCATTTCGCAGGACAGTTCGGGCGTGACCGGAGTGGCCGAGGCGGAGGACCTGTTCGGCGCGGCGCTCGCCGTGGGTGACTTCACCAAGGACGGCTACGTCGACCTGGCGGTCGGCGCGCCCGGTGAGGCGATCACGAACACCGGCTCCGGCGCCGGTGCGGTCACGATCCTCAAGGGTTCGTCGGGTGGGATCACCGGCTCGGGCTCGGTCGCCTTCTCGCAGAACACCTCCGGTGTGCCGGGTACGGGCGAGACGGGCGACCTGTTCGGCGCCGCGCTGGCCGTCGGTGACCTCAACGGTGACGGGTATGTCGACCTGGCCGTGGGTGCGCCCGGCGAGGCGAGCGGCGCGCTGGCGAACGCCGGCACGGTGGCCGTCCTCAAGGGACGTTCGGGCGGGCTGTCCGGCACGGGCGCGCTGGCCTTCGGACAGACGGCGGCGACGGGCGGCGACGAGGTTGGCGACCAGTTCGGCGCGGCCGTACGGATCGTCAAGGTCAAGTCCGGTACGGGCGCCAACCTGCTGGTGGGCATCCCCGGCGAGGACGACGGTACGGGCGCGGTCGTGCTCTACCCGGCCGGACCGGCGGCCACGGGCGCCCAGGTCGTGACGAACAGCCAGTTCGACGGCAAGGGTCAGGCGGGCACCCTGTTCGGGGCGGCCCTCGGCTGATCCACCGACAGCACGCGCGGGGCCTCGGCCGACACGGCCGGGGCCCCGCGCCGTCGCGGGGAAGTGGACGTCGTGTGGCAGGGTCGGCACGTGACCAGTGAAGGGCCGCTGCACGGCCTGCGCGTGGTGGAGCTGGGCGGCATCGGGCCGGCCCCGTTCTGCGGCATGCTGCTGGGCGACCTGGGCGCCGACGTGATCCGCATCGCCCGGGTGGCGGAGGCGGGCGCCCCCGCGCCGGACGCCGTACTGCACCGCAACGCCCGGTCGGCGGCCATCGACCTCAAGCACCCTGACGGGGTGGCGGCGCTGCTGCGCGTGATCGACGGCGCGGACGCGGTGATCGAGGGGTTCCGGCCCGGGGTGGCCGAGCGACTCGGCCTCGGCCCCGACGTGTGCCTGGCCCGGCGTGCGTCGCTGGTCTACGGGCGGATGACCGGGTGGGGACAGGAGGGCCCGGCCGCCCGGACGCCCGGCCACGACATCAACTACGTGGGCCTGGCGGGCGTCCTCGACGCCATCCGGCCAGCGGACGATCCCGACCGGGCGCCCGTGCCGCCCGCGAACCTGGTGGGCGACTTCGGCGGCGGCGGGATGCTGCTGGCCGTGGGCCTGCTCGCGGCGCTGCTGCACGCGCGCGCCACCGGGGAGGGGCAGGTCGTCGACGCCGCCATGGTGGACGGGTCGGCGCTGCTGCTCGCCATGGCGTACGGGGCCCGGCGGCCGGGGGCGTGGCAGGCGGCGGGCGGCATCGACATCGTGAACGGGGCCGCACCGTTCTACCGGTCGTACCGGTGCGCGGACGGCGGCCACGTGGTGGTGGGGGCGCTGGAGCCGGGCTTCTTCGCCGAGCTGCTCGCCGTGTTGGGACTGGCCGGCGACCCGGACTTCGCCGCACAGTACGACCGGGCCGCGTGGCCGGCCATGCACGCCCGGCTGGCCGGGATCTTCGCGGGGCGGGCGCGGGACGAGTGGGCGCGGCTGTTCGACGGCACGCAGGCGTGTGTCACGCCCGTACTGACGTTGGCTGAGGCACCCGACCACCCGCACCTGGCCGCGCGGGGCACCTACCGGACCCGCGCCGACGGGACGGTCGAGCCGGCCCCGGCGCCCCGCTTCGCGGCGACGCCGACGGGCGCGGTGCGGCCGCCGCGGCGGCTGGGCGCCGACACCGCGGCCGTGCTCGCGGCGGCGGGGCTCGCGGACGACGAGGTCGCCCAGCTGGTCCAGGCCGGTGTCGTGGCCCTGGAACTTCCGCCGTCCGGCCAGGCCTGACCTGCCCGGTCTCGTCGCCCATTGATGGACGTCTCCATGGAAGATTGCTGCTGGATACACTGACCTCGGCCCTTCATCCAGCGATGTTCGTCGATTGATTCCCCGGGGCTGGGTGGGGCGGAGAGGAACGGCACACCCATGTGGATCTCACGATTGCGGTCGCGTCGCGCCCGCGCGGTGGCGGCGGCCGCCGCCCTGGCGAGCGGGCTCGCGGCCACGGCCGTGGCGCTCGTCATGGCCCCCGGCGCCAGCGCCGCGACGGGCTGTCAGGTCACCTACACGCCGAACAGCTGGCCGGGCGGCTTCACCGCCAACGTCCGCGTCAGCGGCGGCGACCAGGCCCTCAACGGCTGGACGGTCACCTGGACCTACGCCGGTGACCAGCGGGTCACGAACGCCTGGAACGCCACGGTCACGCAGAGCGGCACGGCCGTGACGGCGAAGAACATGTCCTACAACGGCACCGTCGCCGCCAACGGCAGCACGGAGTTCGGCGTGCAGGGCACCTACTCCGGTACGAACGCGACGCCCACCGACTTCGCGGTCAACGGCGTGGCCTGCAACGGCACGACGACGCCGACCACGGCAGGCCCGGTCACGTCCGCCCCGGTGACCACGCAGGGCCCGGTCACGAGCGCTCCGGTCACCACCCGGGGCCCTGTGACCAGCGCCCCGGTGACGACGGGCGGGCCGGTCACGTCCGCCCCGGTCACGTCCGCCCCGGTCACCACCGGCACGCCGGTCGGGTGCTCCGGCGCGAGCATCTGCGACGGCTTCGAGAACCTCGCCGCTGGTACGCCGTCGGGCGCCTGGAGCGTGCAGAACCCCAACTGCTCCGGGTCGGGCACCGCCGCGATCGACACCACGACGGCGCGGTCGGGCTCGAAGTCGCTCAAGGTGTCCGGCGTCGCCGGGTACTGCAACCACGTGTTCGTCCAGTCGTCCACGCCGCTGACGGGCAACGTCTGGTACGCCCGGTTCTACGTGCGGCACACCACCGCGCTGCCCACCTCGCATGTCACGTTCCTCGCCATGCGCGACACCGCGGACGGCAACCGCGACCTGCGTATGGGCGGCCAGAACGGCAAGCTGCAGTGGAACCGCGAGTCCGACGACGCGACGCTGCCGGCGCAGAGCCCGGCGGGCGTGGCGCAGAGCGTCGACCTGCCGACCAACACCTGGACGTGCGTCGAGTTCATGGTCAACGGCGGCAACGGCCAGATGCAGACCTGGGTCAACGGCGCCGACGTGCCCGGCCTGCGCGAGGACATGGTGCCCACGCAGGACATCGATGGCCAGTGGGTGAGCAGCCGGCCCGGCTGGCGGCCCGCGCTGAGCAACTTCCGCATCGGCTGGGAGAGCTACGGCGAGGGCGCGGACACCCTCTGGTACGACGACGTGGCCGTCGGCTCCAGCCGCATCGGCTGCTGACCTCCGCGAAACGGGCGGGGCGGTCGCGACGTCGACCGCCCCGCCCGGGTCCTGCCAGGTAGTGTCAGCGGCGTCGGCCCGCGCGTACTGGGGAGGAAGTCATGTCGGTGGATTTCGAGGCGGCGCGCCTGGCCTCCGGAACCCCGGACGAGCTGGCGAAGGCCACCGAGGCGGCGATCGCGACCGCCCGCGGCGGCATTGAGCGGTTCAAGAAGGCCACGGGCGACGCCGCTGAGCTGCTGGACATCTTCGACGAGGCCAACGCCGCGCTGGGGAATCTGCGCGAGCTGGCCGGCATGATCGCCAAGGCGCACCCGGACAAGGCCGTGCGCGACGCGGCCGACGAGGCCGAGCAGGAGCTGGACAAGGTCGCCACGGACATCTCGCTCGATCGGGAGGTCTACGAGGCGCTGGCCGCCATCGACGTGAGCGGCCTCGACGCCGCGACCCGGCACTGGGTGGCCAAGACGCTGCGCGAGTTCCGCCGCGCCGGTGTGGATCGCGACGACGCCACCCGCGCCCGCGTCCGCGAGCTGCAGGAGGAGCTCGTCGGCATCGGGCAGGACTTCGACCGCAACATCCGCTCCGACACCCGCACGGCCACGCTGCCGCCGAGCGCCCTGGCCGGCCTGCCCGACGACTACGTGCGAGCCCACCCGCCCGGCGAGGACGGCCTCGTGCGCGTCACCACGGAGTACCCGGACGTCATCCCGTTCCTCACCTACGCGACCGACGCCGGGGCACGCGAGCAGCTGTGGCGGCTGTTCCAGCTGCGCGGGCATCCGGACAACATCGAGGTGCTCGACCGGCTGATCGAGCGCCGTCACGAGCTGGCGACCCTGCTGGGCTATCCGAGCTGGGCGCAGTACGTCACCGAGAACAAGATGATCGGCAGCGCCGACGCGGCGGGCGACTTCATCGACCGGATCGCGGCCGTGGCCGCCGACCGGCTGCGGGCCGATCTCGCCACGCTGCTCGAGCGCAAGCGCGCCGACGACCCGGCCGCGACCGCGGTCGACCCGTGGGACAACTCGTTCCTGCAGGACCGGGTCAAGGCGGAGCGGTTCGCCTTCGACTCGCAGGCCATGCGGCCGTATTTCGAGTACGGCCGGGTGAAGGCCGGCCTGATGGACCTCACCGAGCGGCTGTTCGGGGTGTCGTTCACGCGCCGGCAGGACGCGCCCGTGTGGCACCCGGACGTGGAGGCCTACGACGTGTCCCGGGGCGGCGAGTTGATTGGGCGCATCTTCCTCGACATGCACCCGCGCGCCGACAAGTACAACCACGCGGCGATGTTCACCATGGTCAACGGCAAGGCGGGCGTACGCATCCCGGAGTGCGCGCTGCTGTGCAACCTGCCCCAGCCGGGGGATGACCCGGCGTTGCTGCAGCACGACGAGGTCAGCACGTTCTTCCACGAGTTCGGCCATCTCGTCCACCACATCTTCGCCGGCCACACCCGCTGGTCGGGCATGGGCGGCATCAGCACGGAGTGGGACTTCGTGGAGGCCCCCTCGCAACTGCTGGAGGAGTGGACGCTCGACGCGCCGACGCTGGCCACCTTCGCCGTGCACTACAAGACCGGCGAGCCGATTCCGGCCCAGATGGTCGAGAAGCTGCGCGCCGCCGAGGAGTTCGGCAAGGGCATCTTCGTGCGCCAACAGATGTTCTACGCGGCCGTGAGCCTGGAGCTGTACCGGCGCGACCCGCAGACCTTCGACGTCGCGGAGCTGAAGCGCGAGCTGCAGGCGCGCTACGCCCCGTTCCCCGAGGTGCCGGGGACGTGGTTCCACCTGTCGTTCGGCCACCTCGACGGGTACTCGGCGATCTACTACACGTACATGTGGTCGCTGGTGATCGCGAAGGACCTGTTCACGGTGTTCAAGCGGGAGGGCCTGCTGGACGAGGAGACCGCCGCGCGCTACCGCGACGCGGTGCTCGCGCCGGGCGGTTCGGCCCCCGCCGCGGAGCTTGTCCGGAAGTTCCTCGGTCGGGACTACACCTTTGACGCCTACCAGGCCTGGTTGAACAGCTGACGCGTTGACCGTACTCGATCTGTTTGTTTAGACTCGCGGAAAAAGGCGCATCGACCCCTCGGAGAATGCGGGGCGCCCCGAACGGGGCGCCCCGCATGGACGTCAGGAGGTCTCGCCGGCCACGCTGAACGACCGCAGCCGGTTGACGGCCAGCAGCGTGCCACCCACCAGGAACACGCCCGACATGATCAGGGCGGCGGGCAGCCCCACGGTGCTGCCCAGGATGGGCGAGTCGGAGAACCGGTCCGCCACCGTGGCGACGTACTGGCTGATGGACAGGATGCGGGTGCCCTCCAGCGCGTTGCTGAGGATGCCCTCCCAGAGCAGCACGTAGAGCAGCCCCAGCAGCACCGGCCGGCGGGTGAGAATGCTCATGGCCACGAACAGCCCGCCGTACGCGGCCGAGCCCACCAGCGCGCCCACGGCCAGGCCCACGCCGACCGACGTCGTACCCGTGATGAGGCCGGCCACGGCGAACGCCGGGGCGACCGTCACGGCCGTGACCACGATGGCCACGAGCAGCTTCGACAGGATGATCTCGGCACGCGGCAAGGGCTTGGCCAGGATGTGGGTGATCGTGCCGTCATCGATCTCGGCGCCGAGCACGCCCGTGCCGATGATGAGCGCGATGAGCGGCAGCGTGACGCTGAGGCCCAGGCCGACGAGGACCGGCTCGCCCCAGGTCTCCGGGTCGGCGCCCAGCGCGCGGCAGAGCACCGCCAGGCCGATGACGAGCAGCGGCAACGGCAGCAGCAACAGGAACCGCCGCCGCCCGAACAGCCCTCGCAGCGTAATCGATGCAATTGTCCAGTTCATGAGGCCACCAGATAAGAAAAGACGCTCTCAAGGGATTCGTCGGCGGGCAGGACGCGGGTCACCCGTACGCCGGACGAGGTCGCGATCTTCGGCAGCGACCGGGTGAACGCGCCGTAGTCGCCCGCCCGCACCGTGAGCCCGGTCTTCTCCAGCTCCACGCCGGCGACCGACGCGTCGCCCATGAGGGCCACGGCGAGCTTCCTGTCGTCGCTGGAGTGGATGGTGAACACGTGCGGCCGGTTGGTCATCAGCCGGCGGATCGTCCGGAAGTCGCCCGACGCGGCGAGCCGGCCCGCGACGATGACCTGCACGGTCCCGGAGACCTGCTCGACCTCCTCCAGGATGTGCGAGCTGAACAGGATCGTGCGTCCGTCGCGGCCCAGCTTGTCGAGCATGTCCATCATGTGCAGCCGCTGGCGCGGGTCCATGCCGTTGAACGGTTCGTCTAGCAGGAGTACGGCCGGGTCGTGCACGAGCGCGGCCGCGACCCGGGTGCGCTGGCGCATGCCCTTCGAGTACGTCTCGATGCGCCGGTCCTGCGCGTCGGTCATCTCGACCAGGGAGATCGCCCGGGCCGCCGCGGCCTTCGGGTCGGCCAGCTTGTGCAGCCGTGCGCTGGCCTCCACGAACTGGCGCGCGGTGAGGAACCCGTGCGCCGCCTCCCGCTCGCTGACGAGCCCGAGGTCGCGGTAGACGGCCGGGTTGCGCCACGTCGGCGCGCCGCCGACCTGCACGGTGCCCCGGGACGGCGCCAGGAAGCCCGCCATCATGTGCAGCAGCGTGGTCTTGCCGGCGCCGTTCGGACCCAGCAGGCCGGTCACGCCCGGGCCCAGGGTCATCGTGACGTCATTGACGGCCACCACGTTGCCGTACCAGCACGAGACGTTGGTCAACTCGACGTCGGTCACCGGGCCACCTTCCGATACCGCAGCAGGAGCAGGAGTACGCACACGAGAATCGCGATCAGCGTGCTGAGCGCGTAGATCGCGCCGTAGTTCCCGCCGAGGCCCTCCAGGTCGTCGCCGGTGAGCCACGCGTTCGTGATCAGGACGAGGGTGACCGGGTTGATGAGGCCGGCGAGTTGCTTGACCGGGCCGCTGCCGACCTCCTGGATGACGGCGTAGATGGGCGTGGTCACCAGGAACGCCACCACGATGAGCGCGGCGGTGACCGCGCGGCGGCCGGCCAGCGACGCGATGAGGATCGAGATGGCCCCGAAGAGCAGCGCGAACAGCGCCGAGGCGAGCAGGCCCTGCCCGTACTCGATGGTCTCGTCCCAGACGGCGCTGACGCCACTCACGGAGAAGACGCCGCCGATGAACATCAGCGTCTGCGGCACGGCCAGCAGCAGCCAGGTGGCCGTGGCCATCCCGGCCAGCTTGCCGAACGCGTAGTCACTGCGGCGGATCGGCCGGGAGAAGTACAGCGGCAGGACGCCGCTGCGCAGGTCGCGCGACACCAGCTCCGGGGCGGTGGCCGCACAGAACAGGATGAGCAGGAAGCTCAGCTGCCCGGCGAACTCCGAGTAACTGAGGACGGCCTCGCCGCCCTGCGCGCGGATGGCCGTCACGATCGCGGCGACGAGCAGCAGGATGCCCTCGGCGAGCCACGGGAAGATCTTCGCCTTCGGGCCCCGGCCCAGACCGAGGGCCGTACGCAGGCTGTGGATGTACAGGGAGCGCGTCGCGTACGAGCGGCCCAGGCGGGCGCCGGTGTAGCGCTGGTAGCCGATGTCATGGATGACGCCGGATGGCTGCTTCTCAACCGACATGGGCGGGCTCCCCGGCGGTGTCGCGGAACAGGTCGGAAACGTGGTGGCGACGCTGGTCGAGCCGGTGCAGCGGCAGGTCCAGCTCGGCGATCGCGGCGAGCACCACGTCGTAGGTCTCGTCGCCGGCCAGCGGGACCAGGAGGTCGCGCCCGTCGGCCCGCACGTCGAGGCCCCGCGCGGACAGTCGCGCGGCGAGCGCGTCGCCGCCCTCGGTGACCTCGATGGCGAGCACGTCGCTCGCCTTCGTCATGGCGGAGATGTTGGCGGCGCGCAGCAGCTTGCCGCCGTCGATGGCCACGAGGGTGTCGCAGATGCGCTCCACCTCGCCGAGCAGGTGCGAGCAGACCACGAGCGAGATGCCGAACTCGCTGCCGATGCGGTCGATGAGGTTGAGCATCGCGTCACGCCCGGCCGGGTCGAGCCCGTTCGTGGGCTCGTCGAGCAGCAGCAGGTCGGGGTCGTGCACCAGGGCCTGGGCGAGCTTGACCCGCTGCTTCATGCCGGTGGAGTAGCCGCCGATCGCGCGGTAGCGCTCCTCGTAGAGGCCGACGTGGCGCAGGGTCTCCGAGGCGCGCTCGCGGGCCGCCGCGCGGGGCAGGCCGGACATGCGCGCCATGTGGGTCACGAACTCGGCGGCGGCCAGGTCGGGGGGCAGGCAGTCGTGCTCGGGCATGTAACCCACCCGGGCGCGCACCTGTTCGGGCTCGGCGGTCGGGTCCATGCCGAGCACGCTGACCCGCCCACTGGTGGGCGGCAGCAGGCCGAGAAGGATCTTGATGAGGGTCGACTTTCCGGCGCCGTTCGCGCCGACCAGCCCGATCACGCCGGGCGGGACGTCCACGGTGAGGTCACTCAGGGCGGTGACCCCGTTCGGGTACCGCTTGGTGAGCGCCTCGGTCGCGATGAGTGTCACCGGCATACCGTAGTTGCCCGGTGCCATCGCGGGGACCCGGTGCATCCCCGGTATTCCCCTGCTCACAACCCGTAGGGGACGAGCCTGTCCGTACGTCGCCCATCCGGTAGCCGAACGGGGAACAACCGCCCGTTCCGTCCGTCAGCCGACTGAACGCCCGACTGCGCGTCGTTAGCATGCCCCGCGCACCTAACTCCGCCCGGTGACGCGGGGCGGACCGCGAGAAGGAAGGAACGGCACGAAATGAGCCGACTCAGTGTGCCGCCCCGGCAGGCGTCCGGACGGCGGGCGGGCGCCGCGGCGCTGGCTTTCGTACTCGCGACGATCACGGCCCTCGGTGTGCCGGCGCCGGCCCGCGCGGCCGACGGCGAGGCGACCGAGCAGGACGTCTACGAGACCCTTGAGATCGGTGACGTGCCGATCCACTTCGAGGTCCTCATCGACACGTCGACCACGATGTTCAAGGGCGGCCGGTTCAGCAGCTCCCGCAGGTCGCTGCTCGCGCTGATCGGCGCCCTCGGCCCCAACGACACGATCAACATCACGACGTTCGCGGACTCGCCCGGCGACTGCTACTCCGGCACGCTGATCGACCCGCAGGACATGGTGTCCTGCCTGCCCGCCGCGGACGAGGGCGAGTCGTCCAACCTGGCCCGCCCGCTGCTGACGGCGTTCGGCGACATGCGCGAGGAGAAGGCGCCCGTGTCGGCGCTCATCGTCATGAGCGACATCGACCGCAAGTCCAACGACCTGACCGACCGTACGGACCCGCTGTGGAAGACGCTGAAGCCGGCGTCCAACGTGGAAGGGCTGCGCGTCTTCGGGTCCACCGCCGGGGGAGTGTCGAGCACCCGGGCGCTGCGTTCCGTCTTCGGCAAGGTCGAGGCGATCAACATCACCAAGACCGACCAGGCGAAGAAGTTCTACGACAAGATGCGCTCCGACCTGCAGGTGAGCCGGCTCAGGACCGTGCTCAAACCGGACCTGGCGGCGTCGGTCTCGTTGACCTGGGACCACTCGCTCGACGGGGTCGACCCCGCCGCCGGCAACGCGTCCCAGATGATCACCTTGGAGTCGAAGACGTCGAACCTGCCGCTCGTCCTGACCGGCGTGACCCTGCAACGCGTCGAGGGCGACGAGACCGTCACGGTGGCCAAGCTGCCGGAACGTATCGAACTCGTCCCCAACACGCCGGCCTACTACTACGTGCAGTTCGAGTGGCCCACGAAGCCCTGGTTCCGGCTGTCGTCGGAGAAGATGGCGGTCCACGCCTCCTTCGCGCTGCACGCCGAGGTCAGCTCACCCTGGGACGCGGTCCTGGCGAAGCACCACCTCAAGCGCGCGACGAAGCTGGAGGGCCCGCAGACGATCGCCGTCAACGGGGAGACGACGCTCAACCCGCCGTACTTCCAGATGGTGTTGCTGCTCATCGGGGCGGCGACGCTCGTCCTGCTCCTGGTCGTGGTCGTCCGCAAGCTCAACGACTGGCGCGGCGCGCACCGGCGGGCCTGAACAGGGCCCGCCGGTGCGGCGGTGCTATTTGTCCTGCTTCCAGGAGATCGGGCCCGGCAGGTCGACCCGGTGCGCGCGGGTGCGGGAGTTCCACGACCAACGGCCGATCTTGAAGGTCCACGAGGAGAGACCCTTGTTGGTGAAGTTCAACCGCAGTGGACCCAGCCGCCACACTTTGCGGAAGATGATGCCCATCGCGGGCGCCCCTTTCGTCGAGCACTCGGAGTAAATCCGTAAATACCCGGTGGGCGACGATCGCCAAACCGGTCACCACACACTGTGGACCACCGTGGCAACAAGCGCCAGGTGGTCCACAGTGTAGGTGATCAAGCAGCGAGCAGGTTGCCCTCGGGGACATTGATCGGTGCGGACACGGCCCGCGCCGACTCCTCGTTGAACGACGGCGCCTGCGCCAGCGCGGCGTCGTAGGCCGAAACGACATGGCGGGCGATCGTCGGCCAGCCGTAGCGGGCCGCCACCATCGCCTTGGCCTGCCGCGCGACGCGCTTGGCGAAGCGCTGGTCGCCCAGCAGCGAGCTCACCGCCTCGGCCAGGCCGCCCGGGTCGCTCGCCGGGAATGTCACGCCGGTCACACCGGGCTCCACGATCTCGGCGAGGCCGCCGGTGCGCGCCACCGCCAGCGGCGCGCCGGCCGCCGCGGCCTCCAGCGCCACCATGCCGAACGGCTCGTAGATGCTCGGCACCACCATCGCGTCGGTCGCGGCCAGGACGGCCGGCAGGTCGGCACCGAGGAAGCCGGTGAAGCTCACCGCCCGCTGCAGGCGCAGCTTGTTCGTGGCGGCGATCAGTTCGGCCTTGTGCGGACCGTCACCCGCGATCACCAGGCGCATGCCGGGGTGGCGGGCGCGCAGCTCCGGCAGCGCGCTCACCAGGTGCTGCACGCCCTTCTCGTAGACGAGCCGGCCGGCGAAGCCCAACAGCGGGCCCTCGCCCGCGAACCGGGTGCGCGCCGCGGCGACAGCCCGGGGCGTCGTGCGCCACACCGAGCTGTCGACCCCGTTGGGCACCACGTCCACCCGCGAGACCGGCAGGTCCAGCAGCCGGGTCACCTCCCAGCGCATGTACTCCGAGCAGACCAGCACCCGGCACGCCTCCCGGGCCAGCCACACCTCCACGGAATGGATCGTCCGGTTCATCTCGCCGGGCAGCCAGCCCTGGTGGCGGCCGGCCTCGGTCGCGTGGACGGTCGCGACGAGCGGAATGCCCAGGTGCTCCTTGAGCGTCACGGCCGTGTGGGTGACCAGCCAGTCGTGGGCGTGGATCACGTCGTACTCGCCGGTGGCGGCCGCGTGCAGGGCGGCGCGGGTCAGCGAGTGGTTGAACGCCATCGTCCAGGCGAGCAGCCCTGTCGTGACGAGCGGAAACGTGGGCGGGTCCTCGGCCGCGCGCACGATCCGTACGCCCTCGGCGTACTCCTCGCGCGGAGCGCCCGGGGCGTGGCGGGTCACGACCGTCACCTCGTGGCCGGCGGCCGCGAGCGACGTGGCCAGCGCGTGCACGTGCCGGCCGAGCCCGCCGACGACGACGGGCGGGTACTCCCAGGACAGCATCAGCACGCGACGAGAACGTGGGTTTTCGGGCACGGTCGCTCCCCCTTCTGCTCCCCAGAACCTGCCGGTAGGCGTGCGCCGTCAGGCACCCCTGAGCGGGGGTGCCGTCGACCTACCGGGATGCCCCCCATTCTGTCCGGGGGCTGTTACCTGCGAGAACATGCGGATTTCCGCAGTGTTACTTTGCCTCGGGGATCTGGTGGGAACGCGCCAGCTCGGCGACCGACCATGCCTGGAACGGGCATCCCGTCGCCGTGTGCGGCGCGTCCCCGTCGGCCGTCTCGCTCACCGATCCCACGCCCCAGTCCGGCAGGTGCGCGATCAGACCGTCCAACGCCCCGGCCGGGTCGAGCCCGACCGCGCGGCACGCGTCCACGTACGGTCCGATGAGCCACGGCCACACGGTGCCCTGGTGGTACGCGTGGTCGCGCGCGACCGGCGAACCCCGGTGCGCGCCCCGGTACCCGTTCTCGCCGGTGGCCAGGGTACGCAGGCCGAGCGGGGTGAGCAGGGCGGCGCCGACCGCCCGCACCGGCCCCGGGTCGGTGCCGCGCATCGGCGCGTACGGCAGCCCGTACGCGAGCAGCTGGTTGGGCCGCAGGGCCGGGTCGTCGCCGCGCGGATAGGTCTGCAGGGCGGTGGAGTCGACGACGTCGCGCAGCCAGCCGGCCGGGTCGGGGAAGCGCGCGCGGAACGAGTCCAGCGCCAGCTCGCGCACCTTGCGCAGGTCGTCGGCCGGGCGGCCGAGGCGCTCGCGCAGCCCGGCCAGGGCGGCCAGTCCGTTGATCCACAGGGCGTTGATCTCGACGGCCTTGCCGGGGCGCGGCGTGGCCGCGATGCCGCCCACGACCGCGTCCATCCAGGTCAGCGCCTTGCCCTCCGCGCCCTGGGTGAGCAGCCCGTCGGTCGGGTCGATCCGGATGCCGAAGCGGGTGCCCGCCAGATGCGCGGTGACGATGCCGTCCAGTCCGTCCACGATGGACGCGGCCAGGTCGGTGTCGCCCGTGGCCGCCACGTGCCGGTCCACGGCGTGCAGGAACCACAGCGTCGCGTCGGCCGTGTTGTACTCCGTCGCGCCCGTGTCCGCCGTGTTGGCCAGCATCCCCTCCGACAGCGTCCCGGCGTAGCTCACCAGCAGCTCGCGGCCCAGCTCGGCGCGGCCGGTCGTGAGGAACAGGCCCTCGTACGAGGTCATGGTGTCGCGCGACCAGGCCCCGAACCACGGGTACCCGGCCACGACGTCCGGCCCGGCGTCCGTGGCGATGACGAAGGCGTCGGCGGCCAGGGCCAGGGCGGCGGCCGTCTCGTCGGCCGCGCCCGCAACCACGTCGGCGGCCCGGGACCGGGCCGCCGCGATCACCGTCGCGGCCGGTGGTGGGGCCGTCGCCAGGTCGCCCGCCCACGCCGAGACGGCCAGCGTCCCGCCCGGCTCCAGGTCCGCGCCGAAGCGGCCCAGGCAGCGCAGGTCCTCGTCCGGGTGCAGGCCCCGTTCGGCCTCCTCGCGGGCCCGCACGCCGAGCCACCAGTGGCCGTCCGGCTCGTACCCGGGCCCGGCCACCCGGTAGGCGCCCGCGACGAGCACCCCGTCGCCGGTCGGTTCCAGGGTCAGTTCGTCCCCGGTCGCGTGGCGCTCGCCGTGCGAGTCGCGCCAGGTGCCCAGCGCCTCCACGGTCACGCGTACGGGCGGACCGGCCACCAGCCGGTGGGTGACCGCGACGGACGCCCGCCCGTACTCCATGGCGATCTCCCGTTCGAGCACGAGGTCGCCGATGCGCCAGCGCCACCGCGGCACCCCGCCGCGCAGCTCGAAGCTCTCCAGCAGGGTGTACCCGCGCGGCTCCACGTGGCCCGAGGCCCACTCGTGGGTGCCCAGCCGCACCTGGGCGCCCGACGGGAGCGTCACGATCGCGTCGAGCGCGGCCAGGCCCAACATCCGGCGGGCCGGCGTGGCGCCGGCCACCACGAGCAGGCCGTGGTATCGGCGGGTGCGCAGGCCGGCGACCGTACCCATGGCGTAGCCGCCGCGGCCGTCCGTGACCAGCCACTCCCGGCTGGCGCCGGCGGAGAGCGTGCCGCACACCTGGGTGCCGAAGGACCACCGGGGGATCAATGTCACGTTGCCGATCGTACGGGCACGTCGTGGGGTACCGGTACAGATCATGACGGCGGGTGGTGCGGGCGCCCGTAACACGACTAGCGGACAATCAGGGCGTGACTGGGGACGCAATGGGAGCTGAACGGAACCGGCTGGCGGACGCGGACGCGGGGGTGGACGCCTGGCGCGAATGGGGCCCGTACCTGTCGGAACGAGCCTGGGGGACGGTGCGGGAGGACTACAGCGAGCACGGCACGGCCTGGGATTACTTCCCTCACGACCACGCCCGCTCCCGGGCGTACCGGTGGAACGAGGACGGCCTCGGCGGCATCTGCGACGAGCGGCAGACCTTCGCGTTCGCGTTCGCGTTCTGGAACGGCCAGGACAACATCCTCAAGGAACGGATCTTCGGCCTGGCCGGCCCCGAGGGCAACCACGGCGAGGACGCCAAGGAGTACTGGTGGTACCTGGACTCCACGCCCACCCACTCGTGGATGACCTGGCGCTACCACTATCCGCAGGCCCACTTCCCGTACAGCGAGCTGGCCGAGGTCAACCGGGCCCGCGGCCGGGAGGAGCCCGAGTACGAGCTGGTCGACACGGGCGTCTTCGACGAGGACCGGTACTTCTCGATCAATGTCGACTACGCGAAGGCCTCGCCGACCGACTACTGCATCCTGGTGACGATCACCAACCACGGGCCTGAGGCGGCGCCGCTGCACGTCCTGCCGACCCTGTGGTTCCGCAACACCTGGGCCTGGGGCCTGCCGGGCTGGTCGGACGTGCCGCAGCTGCACGGCTACGACGCCGGGACGCTGGTCGCCAAGCACCGCATCCTGGGCCGGCTCGTGCTGGCCGGCGAGGGTAACCCCGAGGCCCTGTGCTGCGACAACGAGTCCAACGCCGAGCGGCTGTGGGGGCTGGAGAGCCGCTCGAAGTTCCCGAAGGACGGCATCGGGGAGTACCTGATCAACGGCCTGCCGATGGTCAACCCCGAGCGGATCGGCACCAAGGGCGCCCTGCACTACGAGCTGAACCTCCAACCGGGGGAGACCCGCCAGATCCGGCTGCGACTCGCGCTCGTGGCCAGCAGCGCCGACGAGTGGTCGCCCGAGGCCGCCAAGCGCGACCACGCGGCCCTCGACCTCGGCGCCGACTTCGACGCCGTGGTCGCCGCCCGCCGCGCGGAGGCGGATGCGTACTTCGCCGACCTCACCCCGCCCACGGCCAGCGCGGACGAGGCGCTCGTGCTGCGCCAGGCCGTGGCCGGCCTGATGTGGGGCAAGCAGTTCTACCACTACGACGTGGTGCGCTGGCTGTCCGGCGACCCCGCCGGCCAGCCGCTGTCGGAGGCGCGCAAGCACGGCCGCAACGGCCACTGGTGGCACATGTCGAGCTTCGACGTGATCTCCATGCCGGACCCGTGGGAGTACCCGTGGTACGCCGCCTGGGACCTGGCGTTCCAGTGCGTCGCGATCGCCCGGGTCGACCCGTCCTTCGCCAAGGAACAGTTGCTGCTGCTCCTGCGCGAGTGGTACATGCACCCCAACGGGCAGATCCCCGCCTACGAGTGGGCCTTCGACGACGTGAACCCGCCCGTGCACGGGTGGGCTGCGCTCAAGGTGTTCGAGCTCGACGGGGCGCGCGACTACGACTTTCTGGCGCGGGTACTCCACAAGCTCCTGATGAACTTCACCTGGTGGGTCAACCGCAAGGACACCAGCGGCAACAACGTCTTCGAGGGCGGCTTCCTGGGGCTGGACAACGTCGGCCCGTTCGACCGGGGCGCGGTGCTGCCGATCGCGGGGGTGCTGGAGCAGAGCGACGGCACGGCGTGGATGTCGATGTACGCGCTGAATCTGCTGGAGATGACGCTCGTGCTCGCCACGCACGACCGCGCGTACGTCGACCTGGCCACGAAGTTCTTCGAGCACTTCGCCTACATCGCGTCGGCGGCGTTCGAGCAGGGCCTGTGGGACGACGAGGACGGCTTCTTCTACGACGTGATCCGCCAGGCGGACGGCACGCAGGTGCCGCTCAAGGTGCGTTCCGTCGTGGGCCTGCTGCCGCTGGGCGCCAACACCATCCTCAGCTCGATCACCCTGGCGCGGCTGCCCGAGGTGGCCGGGCGGTTGCGCTGGTTTTTGACGAACAAACCCGAGTACGCCGACGTGGTCGGCGCCCGGCGCATCCGCGACGGGCAGCAACTGCGCCTGCTGACGGCCGTCGGCACGGACCATCTGCTGATGATCCTGCGCCGGATGCTCGACGAGGAGGAGTTCCTCTCGCCGTACGGCCTGCGCACGTTGTCGCGCAAACACCTCAAGGAGCCGTACACCGTCGAGCTCGGCGGCACGGAGTTCACCGTGGGCTACGAGCCGGCCGAGTCGGCGACCGGCCTGTTCGGCGGCAACTCCAACTGGCGCGGCCCGATCTGGTTCCCGGTCAACTACCTGATCATCGAGGGCCTACGCCGGTTCGGCCGGTTCTTCGGCGACGACCTGCAGGTGGAGTACCCGACCGGTTCCGGGGTGAAGCGCACGCTGACCGACATCGCGGACGACCTGTCCCGCCGGCAGGTGGCCCTGTTCCTGCGCGGCGAGGACGGCAAGCGGCCGCTGTCCGGCGACGTGGAGCTGTTCCAGAACGACCCGCGCTGGCGCGACCTGCTGCCCTTCCCGGAGTACTTCCACGGCGACACGGGCGCCGGCCTGGGCGCCACGCACCAGACCGGGTGGACCGCCCTCGTGCTCGACTACATCCTCACGCTGCACGGCCGGTAGTTCAGTCCTGGGCCCGGCGGGTCCCCACGAACTGGTCCGGCCGGCGGTGGCGGCCGGTCGCGTGGTGGTGCTGCGGTTCGGCGAAGAAGGTCATGCCGATGACCGCGGCGAGGGTGGCCACGAAGCCCACGCCGGCCAGCCACCCCAGCCCGGGGCGCACCTTGTCGCCCAGGAACACCAGGCCGATGATCGCGGGCGGGATCGCGGACGCGGCGTCCATCGCCGCGACCGCGGCCGTGGTCGAGCCGCGTTGCATGGCCAGGCCGAGCAGCAGCTGCGCGACCAGCGAGTGCGCGACCAGGATGTAGAGCAGCGGGCTGGTGATGAACGCGTCCACCGAGTGGGCGTTGGCGAGCGGCCGCGAGGCGATCGCGGCCGCGCCGAAGGAGAGACCGGCCAGGGCGCCCAGGGCCACCGAGCCGGGCGCGCCGTGCACCTTCGCGGCGAGGAAGCCGAGCCCGGCCACGCCGACGAGCGCCAGCGCCAGCGCGATCTCGCCCGTCAGGCCGATGTCGCGCGACGGGTGCGGCTGCGCCGAGATGACGAGCGCGGCCAGGCCCAGGCAGAGCAGCACGAGCAGCGCGATCTCGGCCGGCGGCAGGCGCCACTTCAGCACGAGCACGCCGAGCACGGCGGTCACGCCGAGGCCGGCCGCGACGCTCGACTGCACCAGGAACAGGGGCAGGTCGCGGCGGGCCACGAAGGCCAGCAGGAAGCCCAGCGTCTGGCACAAAAGGCCCACGAGGTACGTCTTGTGCCGCGCGAGCCGGACCAGCAACGCCGGGTCCAGCGTGTGGTGCGCGGTGGTCCTGGCGGCCGCGATCGACTGCAACAGGTTGGCCACCCCGTACATGCCGATCATGGCAGTGAGGAAGAACCAGCCCGGAGACATCACGCGAGGAGGATATGCGGCCACCTCGGCCCGCGCCGAGACCCATCCGGGCGATGCGCGCGACGGTGGATCATGATCCGAGAATGTCGAGGATATCCGCGTGCAGCGGACCGTTCGTCGCGATGGCGCTGCCGTTGCCCGGCCCCTCCCGGCCGGCCAGGTCCGTGAAGGTTCCCCCCGCCTCGGTCACGATCGGGATCAGCGCCGCCACGTCCCACAACGACAGCTCCGGCTCCACCATGATGTCCAGGGCACCCTCGGCCAGCAGCATGTACCCGTAGAAATCCCCGTACGCCCGGCTGCGCCACGTGCGGCGCATGATGTCGAGCATCCCGTCGAGCTTCTCCGCCTGCTCCCACCCGGTCAGCGACGAGTAGCAGAACGACGCGTCCGCGAGCCGGCTCACTCCGGACACCCTGATCGCCGTCGCGGCCGCCTGGTGGCGTCCCGCGTACGCCCCCAGGCCCTTGGCGGCCCACCAGCGCCGGCCCAGCGCCGGCGCGGAGACCAGGCCGACCACCACCTCCGAGCCCTCCATGAGGGCGATCAGGGTGGCCCAGACCGGCACGCCGCGCACGAAGTTCTTCGTCCCGTCGATCGGGTCGATCACCCACTGCCGTTGGCTCAGCCCCGCCGCCGCGACACTGTGCCCGAACTCCTCGCCGATCATGCCGTCGCGCGGTCGGGTGCGCGACAGCGTCGAACGGATCGCCTTCTCGACGGCCGTGTCAGCGTCCGAGACCGGCGTCAGGTCCGGCTTCGCGGTCACCGTGAGGTCCAGCGCCCGGAACCGGGCCATCGAGATGGAGTCCGCGCTGTCGGCCAGGACGTGGGCCAGCGCAAGATCGTCGGCGAAGCGGGTCACGCACGCGAACCTACACGGCTCCGATCTCCCGGTGGGTCCGGCGCGGCGCTTGGGTAGTCTCTCGCGGGTGGGTCCGAACGTCGTTCTGGGGCTGCTCGCGGAGGAGAACCGCCTGCGCGCGTTCGCAGCCGTCGTGCTCGGTGCCAGTACGCCCAGCGAGGTCGCGCAGCGCGCCAGCCTCAGCGCCCGGGACGCGGTCGCCGCGATCAACCGGTTACTGCAGGGCGGGTTGCTGGCCACCGTCGACGGCAAGCTGGTCGCGCAGGTCGCCGTCCTCAAGGACACCGTCCGGGGGTACGCCGAACAGCACGCCGCGCCGGCCGAACCCCTCGACGCGGACCGTAACCGGGCCGCCGTGCTGCGCGCGTTCATCGCCGACGGCCGGCTCGTGTCCATCCCCGCCGCGCGCGGCAAGCGCCGGGTCATCCTGGAGCACATCGTCTCGGGCTTCGAGCCGGGCGTGAAGTACCCCGAACGCGAGGTCGACGCGGTACTGCGCGCCTGGCACCCGGACTACGCCAGCCTGCGCCGCTACCTGATCGACGAGGACCTCATGGCCCGCTCGGAAGGCGCCTACTGGCGCACCGGCGGCCCGGTCTACCTCCGCTAACCCCGCGCCCGCGCCCCGGCCCGCGCTCCCGGCCCTGCGCGCCCGCGCCCCGGCCCGCGCTCCCGGCCCTGCGCGCCCGCGCCCCGCTTGGCTCGGCCCGCGTTCCTGCCTCACGCCGAGCTTGTCGCCCCGGCCCGCGCTCCCGCCCCGCGCCGGGCTTGTGACCCCGGCCTCCGCCCTTCGCCTGGCCGCCAAAGTGCGCACTTTGGCGGCATCGCGGACCACAGTGACCGCCAAAGTGCGCACTTTGGCGGCATCAACGCCGTCGGATACCACCCATGTATGCACTCTGCCGCGGAGGCCCGCGATGGCGATGGGTTGCTGGAGGTGATCGCAGCACGGCTCCGGCTGGAGCGATGTCCAAAGGGCAGGATTCCATCGCTATGGTGCCATAGCTATGGAATTCGGTCCCACATTCCATAGCTATGGCACCATAGCGCTGTTTCGGTCGGCGATGATCACGTTCTGATGCGTCAGAACGCAACGGACACCCATCGGTCCCATCGGTCCCGCCGAAGTGCGCACTTCGGCGGTCACTGTGGTCCGCGATGCCGCCAAAGTGATGCTCCTATGGTTTGTCAACGGTGAGGGCGTGGTGGATTTCG
>NZ_BAAALS010000033.1:0-54326 GCF_039528415.1 Luedemannella helvata | reverse complement strand
AACTCGCGGCGTAGCAACCAACCGAGGAACTGTCCAAGATCCTTGACACAGCTCAAGGCATCCCCCACCCCCCACACGGGGCATGGGCGCGGCGTGCGCGGCGCATGGGCAGCGGTGGCCTGGTAGTTGGCGAGCATCCGAACATCATCGTTCACGAGTTCATCTCTGCCGGGTTCGACCCAGACTGCGTCCGCCGCAACAGTGGCATCCACCTACCCGGTTACTACCGTCCCGCCAAGAAATGGGCCGTGGTGGTTGTCGATAGCGGGCTCCTGGTTGCCGCTATCGAGTTCAAGTCCCACGTCGGGCCGTCCTTCGGTAATAACTTCAACAACCGTATCGAAGAGGCCATCGGTAGCGCTGTCGACGTCTGGAGAGCCTACGAAGAGGGCACGTTCGGCGAGGTGCGGCCCTGGCTCGGGTACTTCTTCCTGCTGGAGGATGCGCCACGCTCGACGAAGCCTGTCAGCCTTCCAACCACCGTCTTTCCGGTCGACGATGCGTTCCAGGATTCGTCGTACACGGATCGCTACCGAATCTTCTGCCAGCGCCTTCTCCGGGAACGCTTGTATGACGCCGCCTGTTTCCTGACGGCCTCCGGCACCGGTGTAACGATGATCAATGAGCCGTCACGGGAGCTTGGGTTCGCTGCCTTCGCGGCGAAGATCGCTGGCCGCGCAGCCGAGATCCACGCGTTGAAGGCCACGGGTATCCACGGCTAAGCCACGTGAGTCGTTCGCTTCGACGGCTAGGTTTTCTCCGAAAGCTTGATTTTGTCGAGGTCGGGGGCGCGGCTGTAGTCGTTGAACAGCTTCACCGAGTTGGCGCCCTTCGCGAGCCGGACGGTCGTCGTCACCGTCCCCGGCGACCCGGACCGGCAGCGCACGGTCTTCGTCTCGCCGCCGTTGACGGAGACGCGGAGGTCCCGGTCGCGGCTGGCCCGGTAGGTCACCGTCAGCGTGTAGTCGCCCGCCGCCGGGGCGGAGATCCCGCCGAACGTGAGCCACCCGGACCGCCACAGGAACCCGTCGATGAACCCGGAACCGAGCTGCCCGATCGCCGCGCCGCCGGAACAACCGCAACTGAGCCGCAGCGCGCTGCCGCCGAGCTGCGCGGACTCCGCCTCCACCGTCACCGCGAAGGCCGCCGACGCGCGTGTGGTCGGTGCGCGCCCCGTCGCGGTCGCGGTCGGTGCGGGCGGCGTTGTCCGTGGTGGCGCGCTCGTCGACCGCGTCGGTGTCGCGGTGTGCGACGGCCGCCCCGCGGTCGCCCGCGACCCCACGCGCGGCGTCGGGCTTGCCGGCACCGCACTGGGCAGCGCGGCGGTCGCCCCGCGCGGCCGTGCGTCGCCGGCTCCCGTCCGTTGCGGATCCACAATCAGGAGTACGAGCGTGAGCGCGGCGAGGACGGCAGCGCCCCCGGCGACGATCAGTCGCATCCGTTCGCCCGGTGTCCGCAGGCGCCACATGACGAACCGTGACATTCGTGTGAACCTAGTGGCCGCGCTCGCGGCGTTGCTCCACCGTCGGGACCGGTCGGTTGTCCGTATAGGGACACCTGGCGGGCCGGCCGGCCGCTAATCTTGCGCGCAACCGATGAACCGGAGGCCACCCGTGACCCAGATCCTTGCCGATGTGGCCCCCGAGCCGGAGGGCGTCGCCGCCGAGGTGCTGGCCATCGGGGCCGGCCTGTTCGTCGTCGTGGCGATCGTGGTGGGCGTCGTCGTGCTCGTGATGCGCCGCGCCAAGCGCGGCAGCTGACCGGTCAGTCCATGCGGCCCGCGACCACGCCGGCCAGGACCGAGCCGCCGTTGACGCCGACGGCCACCGCGGCGAGCAGCACGAGGTCGAGCCGGGTCGTCGCGCCCCGGCCCCGGGCGGCGATGACGCCGGCGGCGAGCACCGCCCACTCGATGACGCACACGGCCGCCTCCGCGCCGGCGAGCACCCACAGGTACGCCGGGTCGTCCGCCCACGGCCGCAGTGACCACCACAGCGCCGGGTGCGTCAGCGCGTTCGCGGCGAGCGCGAGGGCGGCGGCCCGCCGCCACGACAGCCCGAACCAGCCCACCAGCGCCGCCACATACAGTGGCGCCTCGACGAGCAGGGTGAGCGCGAACGCGCCCACGTACCGGGGGAAGGACACGCCATGACAGTAGGTGGCATGCGGGCCCCGGCGCTTTCCGCACCCGCGCTGACCGTCCCGGCGGGCGTGCCGCCGCGTGCCGCCGGCCGGCTGGCCGCCGCGCTGCGTTCGGGTGACGGGTCGCCGAGCGGTGTCGCGCTCGCGGCCGGGTTCGCGCTCACGGCCGCGATCGCGCTGGCCGTGGCGGCGCGCGCGCCGCTGGCCACGACGGTGCTCGGCCTGATCGCGTTCGGCGCGCTGCACAACGTGCTGGAGTTGCGCTATGTGGCGGGACGATTCGCCGGGGTGCTGCGGGGACGGCTGCTCGTCGTGCTGCTGGCGCTGGTCACCGGCATCCTCGTCTGCCGGCTCGCGGCCGCCCGTACGCCTGAGATTGTGTTGGCGTACGCGCTGCTGGGGGTGGGCGTCGCCTACGCGGTGACCCGGCCGTGGTGGCGCCTGGCCGCGTTGGGCGGGCTGGGTGGGGCGCTCGCGGCGTCGCTGGCCTTTCCGGCGTACCACTTCGTGATCCTGACCCACCTGCACAACGTGGTACCGCTGTTCTTCCTGTGGGAGTGGTCGCGGCGGCTGACCCGGGGGCGCACGGCGTTCCGGGTCGCGCAGGTGGGCTGGGTGCTCGGCATCCCGGCGCTGATCCTGCTGGGTGTCGCCGACGGCCTGGTGGTCAACCAGCTCGCGGACGGCGGGGCGGGCACGGTCACCGCGTTCGCGGGCACGCCGGCGAAGCTGGCCGCGCCGTTCGTGCCGCCGGGCCTGCAACCCGACCTCGTCGTCGGGCTGCGGTTCCTGGTCGTCTTCGCGTTCCTGCAGACGATGCACTACGCGGTGTGGGTGGGCTTCCTGCCCCGGGCCGCCCCGGACGCGGCGGCGGCCTTCGAGGCGCGGGTGCCGTGGCTGGCCGGCTGGCGGGCCTGGGCCCTGGGCGCGGCCGCCGCGGCGCCGCTCGCGGTGCTGTTCGCGGTCGACTACACCCAGGGCCGGGTGATGTACTCGGCGTTCGCCAGCTACCACGCCTACCTGGAGTTCCCGGTCCTGCTGGCGCTGCTGTTCAGGCCACGTGCTCCAGATAGCGTTCGATAGTCTCCGCGAGGATCTCCGCCCCCGGCCGGGCCCACACCTCGGCGTTGAAGACCTCGACCTCGACCGGTCCCGTGTAGCCCGCCTCGTCGACCGCTTCCCGGAACCGGCGCAGTTGCACGCAGCCGGTGCCCGGCAGCCCGCGCCCGAGCAGCACGCCCTCCGGCAGCGGCGTGATCCAGTCGGCGGCCTGGAAGCAGGCGATGCGCCGCTCCGCCCCCGCCCGCGTGATCTGCCGCCACACCTGGTCGTCCCACCACAGGTGGTAGGTGTCCACGACCACGCCGACGGCCTCGGCGGGGTAGGGGTCGGCCAGGTCGAGGGCCTGCCCGAGGGTCGACACGACGCACCGGTCGCTGGCGAACATCGGGTGCAGCGGCTCGATGGCCAGCCGCACCCCGGCGTCGAGCGCGTGCGGCACGAGTGCGCCGATCGCGTCGCCGACGTGCTGACGCGCCGCGTCGATGTCGCGCTCCGCCGGGCGCAATCCACCACAGACCAATACGAGTACCGGGGTACCGAGCGTCGCCGCCTCGTCGATGGCGCGGCGATTGTCGTCGTACCAGTCGTCCTGTTGGAAGAAGCCGCCCCGGCACAGCGACGTCACCGCGAGCCCGGCGTCGCGGACGAGCTGGGCGGTCGCCGCCACGCCGTAGGCCTGCACGGGCTCGCGCCACAGCCCGATCTTGTCGAGCCCGGCGGCGGCGCAGCCGGCCACCGCGTCCGGCAGCGCCCAGTGTTGCGCGGTGGCCTGATTGAACGAGAAGCGATCAAGGTCGCTCATGCCCTGAGTTCCTTGATCTCGACGCGGCAGCCCTCGCGGGCGGAGAACAGGCCACACTCGGCGAGCTGCACGCCGCGCGCGCCCGCCCACAGGTCCCAGGTGTAGGGGACGTCCTCGACGACATGGCGCAGGAACAGCTCCCACTGCGCCTTGAAGCCGTTGTCGAACTCCTCGTTGTCGGGCACGACCTGCCACTGGGCGCGGAAGTCCTCGGTGGCCGGCAGGTCGGGGTTCCAGACGGGCTTCGGGGTGGCGCCCCGGTGCTGGATGCGGCAGGTGCGCAGGCCGGCGACGGCGCTGCCCTCGGTGCCGTCCACCTGGAACTCGACCAGCTCGTCGCGGTAGACCCGCACGGCCCACGACGAGTTGATCTGGGCGACGATCGGCCCGTCCGGGCCGGCGATCTCGAAGATGCCGTACGCGGCGTCGTCGGCCGTGGCGGCGTACTCCTCGCCCCGCTCGTCGACCCGGCGGGGGATGTGGGTCGTCACATGCGCGGTCACGGCGGTGACCCGACCGAAGATCTGCTCGAGGACGTAGTGCCAGTGCGGGAACATGTCCGTGACGATGCCGCCGCCGTCCGCGGCCCGGTAGTTCCACGACGGACGCTGGGCGGCCTGCCAGTCACCTTCGAAGACCCAGTAACCGAACTCGCCGCGTACGGACAGGACGCGGCCGAAGAAGCCGCCCCTGACGAGCCGGTCGAGCTTGCGCAGCCCGGGCAGGAACAGCTTGTCCTGCACGACGCCGTGCTTGATGCGGGCCGCGTCGGCCGTGCGGGCGAGGTCCACCGCGCCCGCCAGGCCCTCGGCGGTGGGCTTCTCGGTGTAGATGTGCTTGCCGGCCTCGATGGCGGCGCGGATCGCCTTTTCCCGCTGGGACGTGACCTGAGCGTCGAAGTAGATCTCGACGTCGTCGCGGGCGAGCGCGGCCGACAGGTCCGTGGTCCAGTCGGTGAGGCCGTGCCGGGCGGCGATCTCGGCGAGCTTCGTCTCGCTGCGCCCGACGAGCACCAGCTCCGGCCACAGCCGGCTGCCGTCGCGCAGCGGCAGGCCACCCTGCTCGCGGATGGCGAGCAACGAGCGCACCAGATGCTGGCGGTAGCCCATGCGTCCGGTGACGCCGTTGACCACGATGCCGATTGACCTGCGATTCATCGAGCCGTCCCCTAGTCGGTTGTCGTGCCGTTGCCCGTACCGTGCCGCCCGGTGGACCGTGCTGTCCTGGGTGCGGCACGGTCTGCGGAAAGCGCTTTCCGCAGCCTAGAGCGTACGGCTGTCGCGCGGCAAGGGCATACCCGCGTACGCCACCCGGTACGCTGCTCGCCCATGGGGACCACACGTCGGGTGGCGCGGAGCATGGACGGCCCGGAACCGGATGCCGGCCCACCCGCTGGGGAGGCGTCCGCGCGGGGCGGCATCGCGCGCGGTGCGGTCACGCTCGCCGATGTCGCGCGGCGCGCCAAGGTGTCGCCCGCGACCGCGTCAAGGGTGATCAACGGCAGCACGAAGCCGGTCGCGGAGGAGCTGCGCGCCCGCGTGCTGCGCGCCGTCGAGGACCTGCGGTACGTGCCGAACGCGCACGCGCAGGGCCTGGCCCGGTCGCACCGCATCGCCGTGGGCGTCATCGTGCACGACGTCTCCGACCCGTACTTCGCCGAGATCACCCGCGGCCTGCAGCGGGTCGCGACCGAGCACGGCCGGCTCCTGGTCATCTGCAACAGCTACCGCGACCCGGCCCGCGAGCTGGAGTACGTGGAGCTGCTGCGCGCCCAGCAGGTGGCCGCGATCGTGCTGGCCGGCTCCGGCTACCACGACGTCGCGTTCACCAAGGAGATCAACGCCAAGCTCCGCGCGTACCAGCAGTCCGGCGGGCACGTGTCCGTGATCGGCCGGCACGAGCACGTCGGAGACGCCGTGCTGCCCGCCAACGAGGAGGGCGGCCGGCTCATCGCCGAGCACCTCTACGAGCTGGGCCACAAGCACATCGGCGTCATCGCAGGCCCGAAGGTCCTCACCACGACGACCGACCGGCTCGCCGGCATCCGCCGCGCCGCCAAGGACCACGGCCGGGCGCTACCGGCCCGCCGGGTCGTGCACTCGGACTTCAGCCGCGACGGCGGCGCCACCTCGACCGCGCACCTGCTGCACGACTCGCCCGAGGTGACCGCGATCGTGGCGCTCAACGACTCCATGGCCGTCGGCGCCCTGGCCTGGCTGCGGGCGCACAAGATATCCGTGCCCGGTCAGGTCTCCGTGGCCGGCTTCGACGACATGCCGGTGGCCAGCGATGTCACCCCGACGCTGACGACCGTGCGCCTGCCGCTCACCGAGATGGGCGCCCGCGCGATGAGCATGGCCCTGTCGGGCAGTGCGATCCACCCCACCCGCATCGAGCGCGTCGAGGCGATCGTCGTCGCGCGCGAGAGCTCGGGCCCGCCGCCCGCCTAGCGGCCTGCCGGGTTCAGGGCGCCTGGAAGCCGGCGGCGGTCAACACGGCGAGGCCCTCGGCCGACCGTACATAGTCGACGAAGGCCTGCCCGCCCGCGGCGTTGGGCGCGTCCTTCAGCGTCGCGATGGGGTAGTCGTTGATGGCTGCGGCCGATTCCGGGAACTCGACGGCGTCCACGTCGGCCGCGGCCGCTCTGGCGTCCGTCCGGTAGACCAGCGCGGCGTCCACCTCGCCGAGGCGTACCTTCGCCAGTGCTGCCTTGACGTCGTGTTCGAGGGTCACCGGCGTCAGCGCGACGCCGGCCGCGTCGAGTGCCTTCCTGGCCGCCGCGCCGCAGGGCACCTGCTCCGCGCACGACGCCACCGTGGTGCCCGCCGTGGCGAGATCGCTGAGTCCCTTGATCGCCTTGGGGTTGCCCTTGGCGGTGGCGATGACAAGCTGGTTGCGCACGAACGTGACCGGGGCTGCCGCCACCGCGCCGGCGGCCACCACGGTCTGCATGTTCGCCGGGCTCGCCGAGGCGAACACGTCCGCCGGCGCGCCCTGCCCGATCTGCGCGGCGAGCGCCGAACTGCCCGCGAAGCTGAATCTGACGCTGGTGCCCGGGTTGGCGGCCTCGAAGTCCTTGCCGATCTTCGTGAACGCCTCCGTCAGCGACGCCGCGGCGAACACGGTCACGGTCCCCCCGTGGCCCTGATCCGGGGCGCTGTCCCGGCAGCCACCGAGAACCAGGAGGCCCACAGCCGCGCTGGCCGCGATCAATCGCCGGATGCTCATGCAATCACTCTCGCATTAGCAAGCTGTAAACGCCAAGTTCCCTTGCATCTGCGTCAGCGCTGGCGGTGACGCGGGACGCAAAACCGTATGTGTCGGGTGCGGTTCCCCCGCTGCGCGCTCGTCCGGCGACCTGTGCGAGGCGCGTCACATCCCAGCCGGCCACGCCGCCGTCCGACCGGTGAGCACCGGGGCGCTGGTCTGCCGTCCACGATGGACGTCCGCGCGAACCGGACGGTTGGCAGCTCACCCTGGGTGCGGGACCGTGTCCGGAGGTTCTCCCCGCGGCCGTGGGCCTGTCCCCACCGCCGACCGCCCGCGATACCGGCCGCACCGGGCGGGTCGGCGCCGTGACTCTGCGCGGCGGGACACTGCCCCCGCGTCGTCGCAGCTTGACTGTCGGGTCATAGACCGGGTTGAGAGTCTGGGGTGCGCGCCACCATACTGTCGCGTCATGAGTGATGGCATGCTGCCCGGGGGTGCTCCCGCGAACCAACCTCCGCCGTGGACACCTGGATCGGCGCCGCAGCCCGGCGCGTCCAACCCCGACGTGACCCAGATCGACTCCGGGTACCCCGGTCAGCCCGCCTCACCCGGCCAACCGCCCTACGGCGCGCAGCCGCCCTATGGTGGTCAGCCCGGCTCCGGGCAGCCGCCCTACAGCGCGCAGCCGACGCCCGGCCAGCCCGGCTACGGTGCTCAGCCATCCTATGGTTCTCAGCCGCCCTACGGCGCGCAGCCGACGTCCGGCCAGCCGGGCTACGGCGGCCAGCCTGACTACGGCGGCCAGCCGGGGTACGGGGCCCAGCCGGGATATGGGGCGCAGCCCACGTCGGGCCAGCCGGGCTACGGGGCCCAGCCGGGGTACGGGGGGCAGCCGGGCTACGGGGCGCAGCCGACGTCCGGGCAGCCATACGGCGGACAGCCGACGTCGGGGCAGCCATACGGCACGCAGCCGTACGGCGCGCAGCCCACCTCCGGCCAGCCCGGCTACGGCGGCCAACCCCCGTTCGGGGTGCCGGGGCAGTTCCCCGGGCAGCCGCCCGCGAAGAAGAACACGACGCTGTTCATCGTCCTCGGCGTCGTGCTGGTGCTGGTGCTCGCCTGCTGCGGCTTCTTGGGGTTCCGGCTTCTCAGCGATGACCCGAAGACGACGTCCAACCCGCAGACCACCTCCGGCGCGGGCGGGCCGACCGGAGCGCCGACCGCCGCGTCCGTGACGCCGGAGGCGTACCAGCAGGTGCTGGCGCAGGCGGACGCCGCCGTCGTCGCGTCGTACAAGTCGTTGGCCGCCGCGAAGAGCAAGTCGGCCGCGGTCAGCGCGGCGGGTAAGTTCGACACCGCACTGGCTCAGGCGATCACCCTGCTGCAGGGCACGGCGACGCCGGGCGCGGCGACCCGGTCGGCGCACGAGGACGTCATCTCCGCGCTGCAGCGCTTGCGCACGGACGTCGCCACCATGAAGGACGGCCGTTCGGCCTGCCCGGCGGCGGCCGCGCTGCCCGCGATCAGGAACTCGAGCGCCGCCGCCACGCTGCGGGCCGCCGCGAAGCGACTCGCCGAGGGCGACGCCGCGCACGAGTACAAGGTGGCGACGTGGCTGCCGGGCACCTCCAAGGCGCGCACGGTGGCCAACGGCACGATCGTCAAGCGGACCAGCAGCGGCCCGAGCCGGCTGGAGATCACGAACAACAGCTCGCCGGGCTTGATCAGCCTGGTCAAGAAGGGTTCCAAGTCCGCCACGATCATCGTGTACGTCGGCCCGAACAAGAAGTACACCGTCAACAGCGTGCCCAGCGGCACGTACACGATCTTCATGGCGTCCGGTACGGACTATGACCGGAACGCGAAGAGCTTCGCCCGCAACTGCGGGTACTCGAAGTTCGACGACACGTTCACCTTCTCCTACACGCAGGCCTGGCGGATCACTCTCACCAAGAGTTCGGGCGGCAACGCGTCGACCAGCGGCGTCGACCCGGACGACTTCCCGCAGTAGACGGTCCCATCACGGCACGCCGCGCCGGGCGCACACCACGCCCGGCGCGGCGTTCGCGTGTCAGGGCGCGCCGCCCTCCGCCGGGTCCGGGGGCGCGGCGCGGTCCAGGAGTACGGAGCGCTCGCGGGCGTTCGCCGTTAGCGCGGCCGCCCGCTCGTACTCGGCGCGCGCCTCGTCGCGGCGGCCGAGCCGGTCGAGCAGGTCGGCCCGGACGGCCGGGAGCAGGTGATAGTCGCGCATGGCCGGCTCGCCGGCGAGCCGGTCGACGATCTCCAGCCCGGCCGCGGGGCCCTGTGACCTGGCGAGCGCGACCGCGCGGTTGAGTTCCACCACGGGCGTCGGCATGAGCTCCGCGAGCCGCGCGTAGAGGGCCGCGATGCGGCCCCAGTCGGTCTCCTCAGGGGTGCTGGCCCGCGCGTGGCAGGCGGCGATCGCGGCCTGCAGCACGTACGGCCCGGCCGCCGACCCGGGCTGGTCCCCGGCCCGCAGGAGGCGCTCGGCGTGCAGCAGGGCCGCGAAGCCCTGGTGGATCATCGCCTGGTCCCACCGGGTGCGGTCCTGGTCGGGCAGCGCGATCGGCTCGCCCGCGGAGCCCACCCGGGCGGCGAGCCGCGAGCCCTGGATCTCCATGAGGGCCAGCAGCCCGAAGACCTCCGGCTCGGTCGGCGTGAGGTCCGCCAGGATCCGCACCAGGCGCAGACCCTCCTCACACAGGGCGGGCCGCAGCCAGTCGTCGCCCGCCGTGGCGGAGTAGCCCTCGTTGAAGATGAGGTACAGCACCTCGAGAACGGAGGCGAGCCGCGCGGCGCGCTGCGCCGGCGGCGGGACCTCGAACGGGATGCGCTTGTCGGCCAGGGTCCGCTTGGCGCGCACGATGCGTTGCGCGATGGTCGGCTCGGGCGCCAGGAACGCGCGCGCGATCTCCGCGGTCGACAGCCCGCCGAGGACCCGCAGCGCGAGCGCCACCCGCGCCTCCGCCCCCAGTACGGGATGACACGACACGAAGATCAACCGCAGGAGGTCGTCGTTGAGTGCGTCGTCGTCGGCCTCGATAACGGCCTCGTAGTCGGCCGTACCGTCGAAGGTGGCCGACTGCTGTCGCTGGTGCGCCTCGTGGCCCAGCTGGGCGACGCGCTCGCGCAGCCGTACGTCGCGGCGGATGCGGTCGATGGCCCGACGGCGGGCCGTCAGCATCAGCCACGCCCCCGGGTTGTCGGGCACGCCCTCGGCCGGCCACTGCTCCAGCGCGGCGACCAACGCGTCGGCGGCCAGCTCCTCGGCCAGGCCGACGTCGCGGACCACGCCGGCCACGCCGGCCACGATCCGGGCCGACTCCGCCCGCCACGCCCGCTCGACCGCCTCCGTAACGTCCGCGGCCTGCATCGCCTACTGGCCGTAGATCAGGCGCATGTCGCCCTCGCCGTCGCGGACGATGGCCCAGAAGCGTTCGGCCAGCGCCAGCGCCTCCTCCTTCGAGGCGACCTCGATCACGGCGAAGCTGACGACGGTCTCCTTCGTCTCGGCGTACGGGCCGTCGGTGAAGGTGACCCGGCCGTTGCTGGCCGACATGCGGGTGCCGGTGGAGTCCAGGCCGCCGGTGGCGACGAGGGTGCCGGCCCGGCTCAGCTCCTCGATGAAGCGGCCCATGTCCGCGTAGAGCTGCTCGTCGGCCTTGCGGCCGCCGCCGTTGATCGTCAAGAGGTACCGCACGCTGGCCTCCGGTATCCGTACTGTCGCGCCCATCCAATCATGGGAAAGATCTGCGGCCGCGTGTCGATCCGGCGGTGGGCCGTTCGACGCACTGGTGGCGGGCGGCGACGGGCCGCCCCGACCGGAGGGAAACAGCGATGCGCAAGCTCGTGGTGGCGCAGTTCATCTCGCTCGACGGCGTCGTGGAGGCACCCGACCAGTGGCACACCCCGTACGTCAACGAGGAGATGTTCGCCGTCATGGCGGCCGACTCGGCGGCCGCGGACACGCTGCTGCTGGGCCGGGTGACGTACGAGAGCTTCGCCGGGGCGTTCGGCAACGCGCCGGCCGACGACCCAGGGGCCGCGACGATGAACCGGCCCGCGAAGGTCGTCGTGTCGGGAACCCTGACCGACCTGTCGTGGCGCAACTCGACCCTGCTGAAGGTCGACGGCACCGACGTGGCCGGGGCGGTCGCCCGGCTCAAGGAGGAGCCCGGCGGCCACATTCTCGCCCCCGGCAGCATCACGTTGGCCCGGACGCTGCTGCGGGCCGGCCTGGTCGACGAACTGGCCCTGCTCGTGCACCCGATCGTGGTGGGCCGGGGGCGGCGCCTGTTCGAGGCGGACGGCCCGACGATCCCGCTGACGCTGGCGAGTTCCGCGACGTTCTCGACCGGCGTGGTGCACCAGGTGTACCGCCCGGCGTGACGGGGGTCGGGGCCCGGCCGCCACGGCGACCGGGCCCCGGCATGCGGCCTACGACTGGTCGCGGGCCCAGGGGACCGCGAGTTCGCGCAGGAGGGCGAGGTCGCGGCCGGCGCGCAGCAGGGTGTCGTTGATGCCGGGGATGGTGTGGTGGATTTCCGGGGCGTCGCCGGTGACCGTGACGAACGCCGGGTCCACCCGCGGGGGCACCCCGGCGGCGCGGATCGCCTCCAGGACCACCGTGAACGGCAGGGTGTCGGCCAGCGGGGCGAGCAGGGGCACGCCGTCGGGGTCGGCGCGGTGGTCGAGCAGGTTCTCCAGCAGGCCCACCCGGCCGGGCACGTCGCGCAGGCCGGCGTCGCCCGGCATGGCGAGGCGGTCCGTCGGGTACTCCAGCCGGGCCGTACCCGTCGTGCCGACCGCCGTGAGCATGCCGGGCAGAAAGTCCTCCCCGCACAGCGTCACCGCCACCAGGATGCGCACCCCCGAGGCGAGCGTGACGCGCAGCGTGGCCGTGTCGTCGACCTCGATCTCCCGGGTGCGGTAGGCGTCGAGCTCCACGAGCGTCGGCTCGGACCCCGCGACCGCCAGCGCCTGCATCACCGCGTGCGCGAACGGGTTGGCCAGCGCGCCGTCGAGCACCGGGTGGCCGCCCACGCTGCGCCGGCCCGCCCACGGCGAGCGGGCGTAGTACGCGTCCGAGCGCTGCCACGAGCCGACCACGGAGACGCCGGTCAGCGTGCCCAGCTCGCCGGAGTCGACGGCCGCGCGCAGCCGGGCGAGCGCCACGGAACCGAGTGCCTGGAAGCCGACCTGCAGCGCCCGGCCGGTCTCCGCGACCACGGACGCGAGCGCCTGATGGTCGGCCACGTTGACGACGGGCGGCTTCTCCAGCAGCACGTCCGCGCCCGCGCGCAGGCAGTCCGACGCGATGGCCAGGTGCGTGTGCGGCGGCGTGCAGATCACGGCGACATCGGGGGAGTACGCGCTGAGCAGCTCGCGGTGGTCCGTCAGCACCGCGGTGCCGTCCGGGATGGGCGCGCCGTCGGCGGGAGCGACGTCCCTGACGTCGACGAGCGCCACCAGGTCGACGCGGCCGGCCTCGTGCAGCGGCGCGATCCGCCGCCGGTGCCACAGTCCGTGCCCGTTCGCCCCGATCAACGCCACCCGCGGCGGCGGGCCGGCGGGTGTGGCGGCCCCGTCCGCCGGCCCGCCGGTCCCGTCGATGGCGTCGGCCGCCGCGGCGACCTGCGCGAGGTCGGCGTTGAGCCGGTCCGCGCCGTTCACCGGGCGCCCGCGACCGTCGTGGCCGCTCCGTGCGCGGTCAGGTCCGTGAGCCACCCGGTGATGAGACCGCGCACGACCTCGTCCTCGGCCAGTTCGGCGGGGAAGACCTGGCGCAGGTCGAGCAGCGCTCCGACGATCTCATCGGGCTTCCCGCCGGCCGCGGCGAGCGCGGCGCGCACCGGCCCGGCGAGCGGGTCGTCGAGCGGCAGCTCCCGGCCGTCGTCGGCGCGGCCGGCGGCGAAGCGCATCCACGCGGCGACCACGAGCGCGCCCCACCGCGGGGACGCCCCGGCCGCGCGGCGCTCCAGCATGCCGTGCAGCACCCGCTGCGGCAGCTTCTGCGTGCCGTCCATGGCGACCTGCAGGGTGCGGTGTCCGAGGGCCGGGTTGGCGAAGCGGCTCAGCACCGATTCACCGTACTCGATAACGGATACGCCCGCCGGGGGTCGCAGGCTCGGCGCGATGTCCTCGGCGATCATGCGTCGCAGCAGGTCCGCCATGCCGGGCAGCGCCAACGCGTCCGCGATGTACTCCCGTCCGGCCAGCGCCCCCAGGTACGCCATCGTCGAGTGCACGCCGTTGAGTGCCCGCAGCTTCAGGTGCTCGTACGGGGTGGTGTCCGTGGTCATGGTCGCGCCCGCCAGGTCCCACGCGGGCCGGCCACCGGGGAAGTCGTCCTCGATGACCCACTGCATGAACGGTTCGGCGGCCACCGGCGCGAGATCGACGACGCCGAGCGCGGCCTCGGCGCGGGCCAGGGTGTCGGCCGTGGTGGCCGGCACGATGCGGTCGACCATCGTCGACGGGAACGACACGTTCGCGCCGACCCATGCGGCGGCCCGGTCGTCGCCGGCCAGCGCCAGGGCCTGGGTGATGAGCCCGCGCAGCCGTTCGCCGTTGGTCGGCAGGTTGTCGCAGCTCGCGAGCGCGACCGGCCCGGCGTCCGCGGCGGCGCGGGCGCGCAGGCCGGCGACCAGCAGCCCGGGCACGGTCGTGGGCGCGCGGTCCGTGGTCAGGTCGGCGCGCACCTGCGGGTCGTCGCGGAGCGTTCCGGTCGCCGGATCCAGGGCGTACGCCTTCTCGGTGACCGTGAGGGTCACGACGCGGATGTCCGGGTCGGCGAGCAGCCCGACGACGCCGGCCGGGTCGCTGGCGGCGTGCCGCAGCCCGGCGAACGCGCCGAGCACCTTGGCCCTGGCGCCGCCGTCGTCGAGGGTGACGACGCTGAACAGGCCGTCCTGCTCGGCGATGGCGTTGAGCACGTCGCGGCTGCGCGGCGCGACCCCGACGATGGCCCAGTCGCTACCGCCGCCGGCGGCGATCGCCGCCTCCGTGTAGACCGCCTGGTGGGCGCGGTGGAACGCGCCGAGGCCGAGGTGCGCGATGCCGGCCCGCACGTCGCCCGGCAGCACCGCCGGCCGGGCGCCGGCCGGCACCCGCCCCACCGTGCGCAGCGAGAGGCGCTCGCTCACCCGGCCCATACCGGCCCGTCGGGGAACGAGTACCCGGCGATGGACTCCGGCTTCATGGTGGCGCTGTAGCCGGGCTGCTCCGGCACCAGGTAGCGGCCCTCGCGGGTGCGTACCGGGTCGACGAAGTGCTCGTGCAGGTGGTCGACGTACTCGACCATGCGGCCGTCCAGGGACGCGCTGACGCGCAGGTAGTCGAAGATCGCCAGGTGCTGCACGTACTCGCAGAGGCCCACGCCGCCGGCGTGCGGGCAGATCGGCACGCCGAACTTGGCCGCCAGGAGGATCTCGGCGAGCACCTCGTTGACGCCCGCGACCCGGCAGGAGTCGATCTGCATGACGCCGATCGCGTTGGCCTGCAACAGTTGCTTGAAGATGACCTTGTTGGCGGCGGCCTCGCCGGTCGCCACGTGGCAGCGCCCGCCGGTCAGCTCGCGCACGGCCGCCGCGATGCGGGCGTGGCCGAGCACGTCGTCGGCGTGCGTGGGCTCCTCGATCCAGTACGGGTCGAACCGCGCCAGTTCCGTCATCGCGGCGATCGCCACGTCGACGTCCCACACCTGGTTGGCGTCCATCATGAGCAGCGCGTCCGGCCCGATCTCGGACCGGATGATCTCCGCACGCCGCACGTCGTCGGCGAGCGGCCCGCCGACCTTCATCTTCATGGCCCGCCAGCCCTCGGCGTATGCCTGCTTGGCCAGCGCCCGGACCTTCTCGTCCGGGTACCCGAGCCAGCCCACCGAGGTGGTGTACGAGGGGAAGCCGTCGCGGCGCAGCTCCGCCAGGCGCTCCTCATAGCCGACCCGGCCGCTGTCCAGGATGGCCGCCGCCTCGGCCGGCGTGATCGCGTCGGTGATGTGGTGGAAGTCGACGTTGGCGACCAGCTCGTCGGTCGGCATCTCGGCGAGCAGCTGCCACAGCGGCACCCCGGCCAGCTTGGCCCGCAGGTCCCAGACGGCGTTGACGATCGCGCCGGTGGCCATGTGGATGACACCCTTCTCGGGGCCGAGCCACCGCAGCTGCGGGTGGGCGGTCAGGCTGCGCGAAAAGGCCACCGGGTCCGCGATGATCTCTTCGAGCGTACGGCCGACGAGCGTCGGCTCGAACGCCCGCACGGCCGCGCAGGTGATCTCGTTGCCCTGCCCGTTGGTGAAGGTGAACCCGGCGCCGACCGTCCCGGCGGGGGAGTCCGTGTGCAGCTCGACATAGGTGGCCGAGTAGTCGCCCCGGTTGATGGCGTCCGAGCCGTCGGCGTGCAGCGACGTGGGAAAGCGGACGTCGCGCACGGTAACGGCCGTGATGGTGGTGGTCATACTGTCTCTTTCTTCGGGTCGTTATCCAGCCGGAAGACGCGCTTGGGCAGCCGGTACGCCAGGTCGACGATCGTCTCGGCGGCCTCGTCGAGGGGCAGCCGGTCCTCGGCCACGAGCCGGGCGAGGAACGCCGCGTCGACCCGGCGGGCCACATCGTGCCGGACCGGGATCGAGCAGAAGGCGCGGGTGTCGTCGACGAAGCCGGTCGTGTTGTAGAACCCGGCCGTCTCGGTGACGGACTCGCGGAAGCGTCGCATCGCCTCGGGGGAGTCCAGGAACCACCACGGCGGCCCGAGGAACAGCGCCGCGTACCCGCCCGCGAGCGGTGCGAGTTCGCGCGAGAACGTGTACTCGTCGAGGGTGAAGACCACCACCCGCAGGCGCGGGTCGTTGCCGTACGCGTCGAGCAGCGGCGCCAACGCGTGCGTGAACTCCGTGGCGTGCGGGATGTCGCCGCCCACGTCACGCCCGTGCGTGGCGTGCAGCCACGTGTTGTGGTTGCGCACCGAACCGGGGTGCAGTTGCAGGACCAGGCCGTCCTCGATCGACATCCGGGCGAACTCGACCAGCATGTGGGCCCGGAACGCCTCGGCGTCGGCGGCGCTGGCCTCGCCCGCGAGGCCGCGCCGCAGCAGGGCCTCCGCCTCGTCCGGCGTGAGGTTGAGGGTACGGGCGGTGGGGTGCCCGTGGTCGCTGGACGTCGCGCCGGCCGCGATGAACGCCTCGCGCCGCCGGCGCAGCGCGGCCAGGTAGCCGGCGAACGTGGTCGTGTCCTCGCCGGTCAGCTCGCCGAGCTGGGCGACCCGGTCGGCCCAGCCGGCCCAGTCCATGTCGACCACGTTGTCCGGGCGGAAGGTCGTGATGACCCGCCCGCCCGGGCCGCCCCAGCCGTCCGCGGCGAGCTTGGCGTGCCTGGCCAGGTCGTCCAGCGGTGACTCCGTCGTGGCGAGCACCTCGATGTTGAACGCCTCGAACAGCGCGCGCGGCCGGAACGCGGGCTCGGCCAGCTTCGCCGCGATCGCGTCGTAGATCTCGTCGGCGGACTCCGGCCGCAGCGGCGTCGTCACGCCGAACACGGTCTCGAAGGTGCGCTCCAACCACAGCCGCGTCGGGGTCCCCCGGAAGAGATACCAGTGGTCGACGACGGTGCGCCAGATCGTGCGCCCGTCCGTCTCGGCCGGCTCGCCGTTGACGGTCGGCACGCCGAGGCGCGACGGGGGTACGCCCTGGCTGAGCAGCATCCGCGTCAGGTAGTGATCGGGCACGATGAGCAGCCGGGCCGGGTCCGGGAACGGCGCGTCGTCGGCGAGGATGGCGGGGTCCACGTGGCCGTGCGGGCTGATGATCGGCTGCTGGGCGGCGAGCGCGTAGAGCTCGCGGGCGAGGCCGCGTTGCGTGGGATCGCTCGGGAAGAGGATGTCGCTGGGCACTGCGCGTTCTCCTTCGTGCGGTTGGGCGTGCGGGGTGGTCGCCCTCAGGCCAGGTCGAGCAGGTCGGCGGCGCGCACCGGCAGGCCCGACTCGAGCGACAGGTTGGCGGCCAGCCCGGTCAGCAGCGACGCGGCGCCGTCGCGCTCGGTCGCCGCGCGGCCCAGCGGGTCGACGGCGTGGCGGTCCGGTCCACACAGGACCGCGGTGAGCTTGGCGTCCGCGCCCCCGTGCCCCTCCCGCGAGTACCCGTCGACCGTTACCTCGTACGGCGGCTGCCAGAACGGCCGCACGAGCAGGCTGTAGTGACCCTTCCCGGCGCCGGGTGGGCCGGCGTGGTCGGACTCCACCACCTCCAGTTCGAGCCGGCCGGCGGAGCCGTTGAACATCACCCGGTAACCCTCCCACGGGGCGTAGGCCGTGAGGTGGTAACTCATCGTGGCGCCCGTGTCGTAGCGGACGAGCACGGACAGGTCGTCCTCGATCGTCACGCCGGGAGCGAAGACGTTGCGGTCGCGGTGGTACCCGTCGATCGACTCCGCCTCCAGGTACAGCTCGCGCAGCCCGGCGTCGGTCGCCAGGTGGATCGCGAACGGGTCGTCCTCGGCGGCCGGCGACGCGTACGCGCGGTCGTAGTCGCGGGCGTACCCGTGCCGGGCGCCGGCCTCGCCGTAGAAGAACAGCCGGCCCTGCGCGTACACGGTCTCGGGGCGCGCGCCCAACCACCAGTTGACCAGGTCGAAGTGGTGCGTGGACTTGTGCACGAGCAGCCCGCCGGAGTTGGCCTTCTCGCGGTGCCAGCGGCGGAAGTAGTCCGCGCCGTGGCGCACGTCGAGCAGCCACTCGAAGTGCACCGAGCCGACCTCGCCGATGGTGCCGGCCGCCAGCAGCTCGCGCACCTTCTCGTGCACGGCGTTGTAGCGGTAGTTGAACGTCACCGTGACGTGCCGGCCGGTGCGCCCGGTCGCCTCGAGGATGCGCCTGCAGCGCGGCAGGTCGACCGTCATCGGCTTCTCGGTGATGACGTCGCGGCCGGCCTCCAGCGCCGCCACGATGTACTCGTCGTGGGTGCGGTCGACGCTCGTGACCAGCACGACGTCGACGCGCTCGCGGTGCAGCATGGCCCGGAACCCGTCGGCCGGATAGGTGGCCGCGGCTGGGGCGCCGAGCGCGACGAGGCGGCGGTTGTGCGTGTCCATGCGGACCTGGTTGACGTCGGCGAGTGCCACGAGCTCGGCCGTCGCGGCGTGCTCGGTGGCGATGGCGCGGGCGAACATCGCGGCGCGGGAGCCCGTGCCGACGATGGCGAAGCGCGTACGACCGCCGGTCTGGTCGGTGGGCATCAGGCTGCGCCTCCCCGGATCGCACAGATGCGGAACGTGCACCGATTGGTGCTGCAAAGGTTTGCAGGAGAAGTAACCATGTCGATGCCCCGCGCGTCAACGGCTCGTTTCAAGTGGACCGAGAACATCCTGTTTTGTGCGCTTCTTCCGCACGGGATAGCGCTTACCTGTAATCAAACGGCAACACACCACCGTTGACAGCCGAGCAACCGTTTGCATTAATTGGCCATCCATCCGGACCACTGTCCCGAGGCGACACCTGACCCAGAAAGGGGGCGCCGTGCCAGCCACCATCCGCGACGTCGCGCGCGCCTCCGGCGTGCACATCTCCACGGTGTCGCGCACCTTCTCGGCGCCCCACCTGGTCAACCCGGAGACCCGCAGCCGGGTGCTGGCCACGGCCGAAAGCCTCGGCTACCGCCCGAACCGGGCGGCCCGTGCCCTGATCACCGGCCGTACGCACAACGTCGGCCTGATCGTGGCCGACATAGCCAACCCCTTCTTCCCGCCCCTGATCAAGGCGGCGGAGAGCCAGGCCCGCCAGCGCGACTACCACGTGTTCGTGGCCGACACGAACGAGGACGCCACGGCCGAGGAGGAGCTCGTGCTCGCCATGGCCAAACAGGTCGACGGCGTTCTCCTGTGCAGTCCACGCATGAGCAACAGCCTCATCGAACAGTGCAGCCGCGAGGTGCCGCTCGTCGTCATCAACCGGCTCGTCACGGGCCTGCCCTCCGTCGTCATGGACGTGGGGCAGGGCGCGCGTGACGCGATCGAGCATCTGGCCGGCCTCGGCCACCGCCAGATCGCTCTACTCGGTGGCCCGCGCGGGTCGTGGACCAGCCGGGAGATCCGGCGCGCGGCCCTGCTCGCGGCGCGGGCCGCGGGCGCCGACCTGACCGTACTCGGCCCGAATCCACCGACAGAGGACGGCGGCGCGGCCGCGGCGGACCAGGTCCGCCGGGTCGGCTGCACGGCCGTGCTCGCCTACAACGATCTGATGGCGATCGGCCTGCTGGAAGGGCTCGATTCGCTGGGGATCCGGGTGCCGGAGGAGATCAGCGTCGTCGGCATCGACGACATCTCGCTGAGCCGCCGCACCCGGCCCAAGCTGACGACGGTGGCCACCCCCACAGCGGCCGCCGGACGGGCGGCTATCGACATGCTGCTCCAGCACGACAACACCGCCCCGTCCCGAACCGGACGGGCCGCCCCCACAGCGGTCGACGGCCGTCGTACCACCGCACAGGTAACGCTCCAGACCGAACTGGTCATCCGCGACTCGACCGGTCCGGGCCCGCATCTGCCTGCGGGCCCGACCTACGCGGCCACTGCCGCATCCGGACCCGTCGCGTCCTACGTCAAGGAGTGAGCGCAATGCACCCCGTTAAAGTCCCAACCCCTCGGCGCCCGCGCCTGGTCCGAGCTCTGGTAGCCGCCGTCGCGGTGCTTCCCGTCGCCCTCGGCGCGGCGGCCTGCGGCGACGACGATTCCGGCTCCGGCAAGACCGAGATCTCCATCTTCTGGTGGGGAGCCGACGGTCGCGCCCAGATCACGCAGAAGGCGCTCGACCTCTACCAGTCCAAGCACCCCGACGTGGTGTTCAAGCCGACCTGGCAGGGCAACCAGGGCTACTTCGAGAAGCTGGCCACCCAGGCGGCCGGCGGCAACGCCCCGGACATCTTCCAGATCGACGACAACTTCCTCGGCGAGTACTCGGCCCGTGGCATCGCCATGGACCTGAGCCCGCTGGTGTCGTCCAACAAGATCGACCTGTCGAAGTTCCCGGAGAGCCTGGCCAGGTACGGCCAGGTCGACGGCAAGCAGTTCGGCATCGCCACCGGCGAGAACACCCCGGGCATGGTCTACGACAAGACGCTCCTGCAGCAGCTCAAGCTGCCGGAGCCGAAGACCGGCATGTCCTGGGACGAGCTCATCGACTGGGGAGCCCAGGTCACGGCCGCCGCGGAGAAGGCCGGGCTGAAGAACGTCTACGGCACCATGGACCCGTCCGCCGACTACAAGGCGTTCTGGATGTGGCTGCGCCAGCAGGGCAAGCAGCTCTACAACGGCAGCCAGCTCGGCTTCACCGAGGCCGACGTGCAGAAGTGGTTCGAGCTGTGGCAGGGCGCCGCCGCCAAGAAGGCCACCCCCACGGCCGACCTGATCCACGCCGCCAACGGTGGCGACGCCACCAAGCAGCTCGTCGTCACCAAGAACGCCGCCACGTCGTTCATGTGGTCCAACCAGATGCCCGACCTGTCGAAGAACACCGACCACGAGCTCGGCGTCGTGGCTTACCCCGGTGACCCGAGCGCCCAGTGGGCGCGGGCCGCGCTCTACTGGTCGGCGTTCAAGGGCACCAAGCACCCCGACGTTGTCGCCGACGTGATCAACTTCTTCGTCAACGACCCGGAGGCCGCGAAGATCCTCGGCACCGACCGCGGCCTGCCGTCGAACCTGGACCTGCGCAAGGCCATCGAGGCCGACCTCTCACCGCAGATGAAGACGACCGTCGCGTTCGAGAACGAGATGACCCCGAAGTTCGGTCAGGCGCCGCCGCCGCCGATCAAGGGCCACAGCGGCGTGCGCGCCGCGCTGGTCAAGGCCGCGGAGACCGTTTCGTACAAGCAGGCGTCGCCCGCCGAGGCGGCAGCCGCCTTCGTGGCTGACGCCAAGGCCGCCATCGGCGGCTAGCGCTGACCGACAGTCATTCGTCGGCTTCGCCGACTGACAGCAGTCATCGAATCCGTCCGTGGCACGGTCGCACCGGCCGTGCCACGGACGGCCCGAGAGGAGAACCGACGGTGGCCATGACCCAGGCACCGGCTCCGCCCGTACGGGGACCGCGCGACGGCCGTACTCCCACCAACCGCCGCCGGGGCGCGGCCCTGCGCCGGCGGGAGAACCTGGCGGGCTACGCCTTCCTGTCGCCGTGGCTGCTCGGCCTGATGCTCATCACGGCGATCCCGATGCTCTACTCGCTCTACCTGAGCTTCACCAACAACGAGCTGTTCGGTGATTCCGAGTGGATCGGCCTGGACAACTACAAGAAGATCTTCACCAATGACCCGCACTTCTGGCACGCCGTGCAGGTCACCCTGGTCTACGCGCTCGTGGCCGTGCCGCTCAAGCTCGCCGCCGCCCTCGGTGTCGCGCTGCTGCTGCGCCGCGAGCGCCGCGGCATCGGCCTGTTCCGCGCGCTGTTCTACCTGCCGTCCCTGCTCGGCGGCAGCGTCGCGATCGCCATCCTGTGGCAGGCGATGTTCAGCCGGTCGGGCGCGTTCAACTCGTTCCTCGCGGTGTTCGGCATCGAGGGCAAGGCGTGGGTCAACGACCCCGACTGGGCGCTGAGCACGATCATTCTGCTCGGCATGTGGCAGTTCGGCGCGCCCATGGTCATCTTCCTCGCGGGCCTCAAGCAGGTGCCGCCGGAGCTCTACGAGGCCGCGGCCGTCGACGGGGCCAGCCGGCTGCGCTCGTTCTGGCACGTCACGCTGCCCGCGCTGTCACCGGTCATCTTCTTCAACCTCGTGCTGGAGACGATCCACGGCTTCCAGGGCTTCACCTCGGCGTACGTCGTCAGTGGCGGCACCGGCGGGCCCACCGACTCCACCCTCATGTACACGCTGTACCTCTACATCAAGGGTTTCACCGAGTTCAAGATGGCGTACGCGTCCGCCATGGCCTGGGTGTTCCTCATCGCGGTCGGCCTGCTGACCGTGGTGCTGTTCTCGACCGGCAGGTTCTGGGTGCACTACGGGGACGGAGACAAGTGATGAGCGAGCGTTCGCGAGCGAATCATCAGCTCAGTGCCTACTCATGTCGGCGCCGGAGCGAAGCGGAGATGACGGCATGAGTACCGAGACCGCCGTACTGCCCGGGGACCGCGTAGGGACGGGCGCCAACGTCGCCCGGTGGGCCGCGCTGCTGTTCATCATGGCCGTGGTGCTCTATCCCCTGTGCTGGCTGATCGGCACGTCGCTGAAGGCACCCACCGAGATCGTCAACAACCTGTCGATCTTTCCCAAGGACGTGACCTGGAGCAACTACAGCGACGGCTGGAACGGCTTCACCGGGGTCACCTTCGCGACGTTCTTCCTCAACAGCGCCCTCATCGCCGGCGCCACCGTGGTGGCCAACGCCGTCTCCTGCCTCGTCGCGGCGTACGCGTTCGCGCGGCTGAAGTTCGTCGGTCGCGGCCTGTACTTCGGCATCATGATCAGCACCCTGCTGCTGCCGCACCACGTGCTGATGATCCCGCAGTACATGCTGTTCAAGGAGTTCGGCTGGATCAACACCCCGCTGCCGCTCATCGTGCCCAAGATCCTGGCCACCGAGGCGTTCTTCGTCTTCCTCATGGTGCAGTTCATGCGGGGCATCCCGCGCGAACTGGACGAGGCCGCGAAGGTGGACGGCTGCAGCCCGTACGGGATCTTCTGGCATGTGATCCTGCCGCTGACCCGGCCGGCGCTCGTGACCACGGCGATTTTCTCCTTCATCTGGACGTGGAACGACTTCCTGCCCCAGCTGATCTACCTCAACGAGCTTGATCAGCGGACCGTGCCGGTGGCGCTGCGCGGCTTCCTGGACTCCGGCGGGCAGAGCGACATCGGCGCCATGTTCGCGATGGCCGTGTTGTCGCTGATCCCGGTCTTCGTGTTCTTCGTCGCCTTCCAGCGGATGCTCGTCCAGGGCATCAACACCTCCGGCCTCAAGGGCTGACGGAGTACGTCATGATGGCCGGCATGCCGACGCGGCGGCGCGACCCATCGAATCTCCCCGAGCCCGACTCCGGCGACGAGCCGGAGATCGGGGCCGGGCGGGACTGGCGCGACACCCTGCGCAACGGCGCCGACCTGGCGCTGGCCGGCATCGTCACCTTCGTGCTGGCCGTGCCGATCATCACCGCCGGGGCGGCGCTCGCTACCGCGAGCGCCGCCATGGCGCACTTCTGCCGCATCGAACGCTTCCCGTCGGCCGGGGAGTCGGCCCGCCGTTTCGGCCGGGCGATCCTGCCGGGCCTCGGCGCGAGCCTTGTCGCGTGCGTGTTGATCTGGCTCTTCGCCATCGACCTGCGCCTGCTGCGTGAGGGCACTGTTCCCGGCGGCCCCGCGCTCATCGCGGCGACGACCGTCGTGGCCGTCCTCGTGCTCGGCGTCGTCGGACTCACCCTCGTCGAGGTCGGCCGTGCCGGCGGTGCCGGCTGGCGGTCCGCCGCCCGTGCCGCCGTGGATGTGGCGCTGCGCAAGCCGGCCGTGGCGCTCGCCGAGGGCGGAGTTCTGGCGCTGGCCGTGCTTCTCGCGGTGCTGATCCCGGTCTGCGCCCCGATCCTGCTGGGCTACGCGCTCTTCGCCCTGCACGTGGTGGCCCGCCGCTTCCTGCCGGCCTGACCCGGCGCTCTCCTATCCGCCTGTCCGGCGGCGCGCCCGCCGGGTGCCCTGGCTCGGCGGCGCACGAAGGCGATATTTCCCCTCTACGCGGCCGCCGCGTGGCCGGCAAAGTCGCGACGTCACGGAAATGGATCACGGCTTGCCGGGTGGGACGCGGCGGCCGCGCCAAGGTGCGCACTTTGGCGGCTACGAAGGGCTGGCTTAGCCGCCAAAGTGCGCACCTTGGCGGGGTGGGGGGTGGGGTGGGGGCGGGGGGGAGTGGGGCGGTTCGGGTTCAGTGATCAAGGTCCCGTTTGTGTTAAGAGTCTTTACAGATAGGATGGGCGCGCTACGAGGACCTACCGAGCGGAGGCGGGGCCATGGACGACGCACGTTCGCCGGAGACGCGGGGTGTGCTGCCGGCGGTGATTCCCGTACCGGTCGGGATGGCTGCCGTGGCCGGCACGGAGGTCACGCTCGGTGCTGGCGCCGTCATCGCGGCCGACCCCGGCGCGGACGGCGTCGCGGAGTACCTTGCCGGTCTCCTGCGCCCGGCGACCGGCCTGCCGTTCCCCGTGAGCACGACGCCGCCCGGCCCGGGTATCGCGCTCCGGCTCGTGGCCGCCGGGGGCGCGGAGGCTCAATCCCGGTCGCTCGGCGCCCAGGCGGCGCCGATGGTGACCGGCGGGGTGGGCCCGACGGTCGAGGGTGAGGCGTACGAGCTGGTCACGGACGGGTCGGTGGTCACGATCAGTGCCGCGACGCCGGCCGGGCTGTTCCGGGGGGTACAGACGCTGCGGCAGCTGCTGCCCGCGACGGTGGAGCGGCGGTCACCCGGAGAGGGCCCGTGGACGGTGCCCGGGGTGCGGATCGTCGACCGTCCGCGGTTCGCGTACCGGGGCGTGATGCTCGACGTCGCGCGGCACTTCTTTCCGGTGGCGACCGTCGAGCGGTTCATCGACCAGGCCGCCCTCTACAAGGTCAATCACCTGCACCTGCACCTGACCGACGACCAGGGCTGGCGGCTGGAGATCGCGTCCTGGCCGCGCCTGACCAGCTACGGGGCCGGGAGCGAGGTGGGTGGCGGGCCGGGCGGCTTCTACACCCAGGACGAGTACCGGCACCTGGTCGAGTACGCCGCGGCGCGCTTCATCACGGTGGTACCCGAAATTGATCTTCCTGGGCACACGAACGCCGCCCTCGCCGCGTATCCGGAGCTGACCCGCGACGGCGTCGCGGTGCCCCGGTACACGGGCATCGAGGTGGGCTTCAGCTCGTTGGCGGCGGACAATCCGCGCACCTACCGGTTCCTTGAGGACGTGTTCGGGGAGGTCGCGGCGCTGACCCCCGGACCGTACCTGCACCTGGGGGGCGACGAGGCCAAGAACACGTCCCGCGGGGAGTACGACACGATGCTGGCGCGGGCGCAGCAGATCGTGCGCGGGTACGGCAAGACGCCGATCGGCTGGCACGAGATCGCCGAGGGTCCGCTGGACCCGCCGACCGTCGTGCAGTTCTGGGGCACGTCGCGGGAGGCGCCCGAGGTCGTCGCGGCGGCCGGGCGGGGCCATCGGGTCATCATGTCCCCGGCGAGCCTCACCTATCTCGACATGCAGTACGTGCCGGGGGACCGGCTGGGGCTGAACTGGGCGGGCTTCATCGAGGTCGACGACGCGTACGGGTGGGACCCGGCCGGCCACCTGCCCGGGGTGACGGAGGAGCACGTGCTCGGGGTGGAGTCGCCGCTGTGGAGCGAGACGGCGACCACCGGCGCGGACCTCGACGAGCTGGCCTTCCCGCGACTTCCGGTGCTCGCGGAGGTCGGCTGGTCGCCGCGCGACGCTCGGGACTGGGCGTCGCTGCGTGCCCGGCTCGCCGCCCACGGCCCGCGTTGGGACACGCTCGGCATCGCCTACTACCGCTCCGAACGCGTCGCCTGGCCGGTGGCCGCGGACGCCGGGTGAGCCGGTCAGCCGGTCAGTCGTCGGCGGCGGGCGGCCAGGTAGCCGGCTGTCAGGGCGCCGGCGAGCACGCCCAGGCCGATCACCCACCACCAGAAGGTGCCGGACGATTCCTCCTCGTCGCTGACCGGCCCGGGCGAGATGCTGACGACGCCGGTCGGCTCGGTGGCGGCCGGCGCTGTCGTCGGGGCGGCCGTGGTCGGCGCGGCCGTCGTCGGTGCGGCTGTCGTGGCGGGTGGCCTGGTCGCAGCCGCCTGGAGCTTGAGGACAGGCGCAGGGTTCTCGCTGTCGGGGTCGCCGATCCACCGGTCGACGTCGTTGTTGCCGTACGTCACGAGGGTCTTGAAGGTCAGCGACCGCTCGTCCGGCAGTTGGGCGAGTTTCACCTTGTGCGTGACGTTGCGGCCGGTGGGCTGGGCGGCGCCGGCGACCTGGTAGCCGTCGTCCGTGGTGGTGAGCTTCCAGCCGGACGGCGCGGAGACCAGGCTGACGTCGGCGGGCGCGATGCCGTCGGGCAGCACGACCCGGACGGACTTGATGCCGGACGTGGCGGACTCGGCCGCGGCGACGAAGGTGACCGTGACGTTGGTCGCCAGGGCGCGGGCCTTGTCGGCGCGCACGTCGACGTGGGCGTACGCCACGCCCGCGACCGGTAGCGCGGCGGCGACGCCCAGGGCGATGGCGGCTGTCCAGCGGGCCGTTCTCGTCATCTGTGTCCCCTTCGTGCGGCGGGCCCGGCCCGCCTACCCTCGGATCGTGCGGCGTGTCGATCCTCCGCCATCTCAACGGTCGGCCGGCGGAGGGCCCTGGTTCCCGCGAGTGTCGTGCGTTTGAGTGGTTGAGGCACGGACCGGGACCGCTGTGCCGGCGGCCACGCCATCATTGCACTTATTGCAATGTCCGCATACATTCGACAGGGATCGCGCCGAGAGGGAGGGTCATGGGTCACCACGATCACGACGACCCGCGCGGCCGGCACCAGCACGGGCCGCTGGTGACCGCCGGTACGGACCGTCGCCTGCTGGCCTGGGCCCTGGCCCTGATCCTCGCCTTCATGGCGGTCGAGGTCGTCATCGGCTTCGCGGCCGGGTCCCTCGCGCTGCTCTCAGACGCCGCCCACATGCTCACCGACGCGGCGTCGATCGCGTTGGCGCTGCTCGCGATGCGGCTCGCGGCCCGTCCGCCGCGCGGCGGTTACACGTACGGGCTGAAGCGCGCCGAGATCCTCTCCGCGCAGGCGAACGGTCTCACGCTGCTGCTCCTGGCCGGCTGGCTCGGCGTCGAGGCGGTGCTGCGGCTGTGGGAGCCGGCCGAGGTCGCCGGCGCGGCCGTGCTGTGGACGGCGCTGGCCGGCATCGTGGTCAACCTGGTGGCGACCGTGCTCATCGGCCGGGCCAACCGGCGCAGCCTGAACATCGAGGGCGCCTACCAGCACATCCTCACCGACCTCGCGGCGTTCATCGCCACCGCCGTGGCCGGCGCGGTCATCCTGCTCACCGGATTCGTGCAGGCGGACACGATCGCGTCGCTCGTCGTGGTGGCGCTCATGCTCAAGGCCGGCCTGGCGCTGCTGCGCGACAGCGGCCGGGTGCTGCTGGAGCGCGCCCCGGCGGGCCTGGAGCCGGCTGGCATCAACGCGCGGATGCGTACGGTCGACGGCGTGGTGGACGTGCATGACCTGCACGTCTGGGAGATCACATCGGGGGAGCCCGCGCTGTCGGCGCACGTCCTCGTCCGCCCGGGCGTGGACTGCCACGGCGCGCGGCTGGCGATCGAAGCGGTACTGCTCGAGGGCTACCGCCTCACCCACACGACGCTGCAGGTAGACCACGCGGGTCCGGAGATCCTGCCCATCGGGCGCACCGGGCCGTAGGCCGGGCCCGCGCAGGGCCGAATCCTTAAAACAGTCGTTAGGTATGCGGAACCCCGTGAATGGGGCATACCGCCTAGCTCACGGCACCCTGTCTCCGCTTGGCGGCCTGCCATCGCCGAGGAGGAGACATGCAGCGTCGACGCTGGTCACGCCCGTCCACAGCCGCCGCCCTAGCACTGGCACTCCTCCTGACCAGCGGCGTCGCGGCTCAGCCGAGACAAGCGTCGGCGGGCGCGCCCGCGCCCGATCCCGGCGGGCTGACCGCGCCCGATCCCGGCGGGCTGACCGCCCTGGCACTCGGGCCACCGCAGCGGACCGGCGGCGTCGCCAAGGCACTCACCAGCCGGCTCGCCCGCACCGACGAGCGGCTGCTCGGCCGGCGGGACACCATGCCCGTACCGGTGATGGTGAAGCTCGACTACGACCCGGTGGCCACCTATACCGGCAACGTGCCCGGCTTCGCGGCCACCAGCCCTTCGGTCACCGGCAGGACCCTGCGCGAAGCGCCGGCCGAGCGGCGTTACACGACATACGTCGAGGGTCGCGAGCGCGACTTCATCGACCAGCTGCGCGAGCGCGTCCCCGGCGCGGTCGTCGGACAGCGGCTGCGCACCGTCTACGGCGGCGTGGCCCTCACCGTCCCGGCGAACCGGGTCGCGGACGTCGTCGCCATCAAGGGCGTCGTCGCCGTGCAGTCGGACGCTCCCGTGCGTCCGCTCACGGACGCCAGTCCGCAGTTCATCGGCGCCACGGACATCTACCCCCGCATGGGCGGGCCCGCGACCGCCGGGCGCGGCGTGATCGTCGGCGTGCTCGACACGGGCGCGTGGCCGGAGCACCCGTCCTTCGCCGACCAGGGCCAGCTCGGCGTGCCGCCGCCCCGGGCCGATGGCAAGGCCCGCAAGTGCGACTTCGGTGACAACCCGCTCACGCCGGGCAACGAGCCGTTCCGCTGCAACCGGAAGATCGTCGCGGGTCAGGCGTTCCTGGAGTCCTACCTCGGCGACCCGGATCGCGCCCGCGCCGAGCGGTTCCACAACGCCCGCGACTCCGACGGCCACGGTACGCACACCGGCAGCACGGCCGTGGGCAACGTCGTGAGCCCGGCCCGGGCGCTGGGCATCGACCGGGGTCCGGTCGGCGGGGTCGCGCCCGGCGCCTGGCTGTCCGTCTACAAGGTCTGCGGCGTGCAGGGCTGCTTCCCGTCCGACTCCGCGGCCGCGATCGCCGCGGCCGTCAAGGACGGCGTCAAGGTGATCAACTATTCGATCTCCGGCGGCACCACCATGGACGTCGTCGAACTCGCCTTTCTCGACGCGTACGCCGCGGGGGTCTTCGTGGCCGCCGCCGCGGGCAACGAGGGGCCGGCGACCGGCACCACCCAGCACCTGTCGCCGTGGGTGACCACGGTGGCCGCCTCCACCCAGCGCCGCGAGTTCTCGTCCACGCTGCGGCTGAGCGCCCCCGACGGGGCAAAAGCGACGCTCGCCGGGGCCACCATCACCCGAGGGCTGTCGGCACATCCGATCGTGCTCGCGAGCGCGCCGCCGTATTCGAGCGAGCAGTGCGACAAGCCGGCGCCGCGCGGCACGTTCACCGGGAAGATCGTGGCGTGCGAGCGGGGCGGCAACCCGCGCGTCACCAAGGGCTACAACGTCAAGGCCGGCGGAGCCGAGGGCATGGTGCTCTACAACCCGACGCTGGCCGACGTGGAGACCGACAACCATTGGCTGCCGGCCGTGCACCTCGCGGAGGGCACCCAGCTGAAGGCGTTCCTGGCGGCCCACCCGGGCGCGAAGGCGGAGTTCACCGACGGTCGCCGCCGGCCGGGCCGGGCCGACGTGTTGGCCGCGTTCTCGTCGCGCGGGCCGGCCGGCGACTTCCTCAAGCCCGACATCTCCGCGCCGGGGGTGCAGATCTTCGCGGGGCACTCGCCTGTCGCCAACAAGGTCGAGGAAGGCCCCCAGGGCCAGTACTTCCAGGCGATCGCCGGCACGTCGATGGCCTCGCCGCACATCGCCGGCGCGGCCGCGCTGCTGCGGTCGCTGCATCCCCGATGGACGCCGGGCCAGGTGCGTTCGGCCATGGTGACCACGGCGGTCACCCGCATCCTCAAGGAGGACCTCACGACGCCGGCCGGGCCATTCGAGGTGGGGTCGGGGCGCATCGACGTGGCGCGCGCGGCCGAGCCGGGGCTGACCTTCGACGAGACCGCCGCGCGGATGACCGCCGCGCGCGACGACGCGGTCGCGCGCGTGCAGCTCAACCTGCCGACCCTCAACGCCCCGGTCATGCCGGGCCGGCTGGACATCACGCGCACGGTCGCCAACGTCAGCGGCCGTGGGCTGACCTACACGGCGGTCGGCACCGGTCCGAAGGGCACGGCCATCACGGTCAACCCGGCGAGGTTCACCCTCGCGCCCGGTGCCCGGCAGCGGCTGGCCGTCACCATCCGCAGCACCGGGGTGAGCGGGCAGGTGTTCGGCCAGGTCCGGCTCGTGCCGGCCGCCGGGTCGGGCGTGCCCGCCCTGCACCTGCCGGTGGCGTTCGTGCCCAAGCAGGGCGACGTGAAGCTCACGAGTACGTGTGACCCGGCGCAGCTCACGGTCGGCGCCCAGGCGGCGTGCACGGTGACGGCGGTGAACCGGGGCTACACGCCGACGAGCGTCACGCTGACCACCCGTACGCATCCGAACCTGGACGTGACGCGGGCGTCGCTCGGCATCATCGACGACAACCTCGTGCGTCTTCAGCAGCGCACCATCCCCGGCATCACGCCGAGCCGGCCGTCGCTGAGCCCGGGCGGCACCGGCAACAGCTACACGCCGTTGTCGCGCCTCGGCATCGAACCCAACAAGGTCGGCGACGACGAGCTGCTCAACTTCGACACGCCCCCGTTCACGTACGGCGGGCAGCGGTTCACGCGCCTCGGGGTGGACACCAACGGGTACGTCGTGCCGGGCGGCGGCACGGCCGAGGACGACAACTGCTGCGTCGTGCGGATGCCCGACCGGGCCCGGCCGAACAACACGATCGCGCCGTTCTGGACCGACCTCGACGGCCGGAAGGCGCCCGGCATCTCCGTCGCGGTCGTCTCCAAGGGGACGAAGAAGTGGGTGGTCGTCGAGTGGCGGATGAACCTCTACGGCACGGACAGCGACGAGCGCCATTTCCAGCTGTGGCTGGGGGTGGCCGGGCCGCCTTCGCCGGCGGCGCTGCGCGAGTCCCGCCAGGACGTCACCTTCGCCTACGATCCGGCCAAGCTGCCGGCCAAGCCGCGCGACCTGCCGTTCGTGGTGGGCGCGGAGAACGTCAACGGGTCCGCGGCCGCGATCCTGGGGCGCGAGGTCCTGCCCACCCGCGACCTGAAGGTGTTCGCGACCGCTCCGATTGTGGGCGCTCCGCTTCGCTACACCGTGTGGGTGCGGGGCACGCGCGAGGGCACGGGCCGGGTGACGACCACGATGAGCACCCCGGCCGTGCCGGGCGTCACTGAGGTTGTGACGCCGTTGCCGGTGCGGCGACCGGGCCAGTGAGCCGGGGGTGGCCGGCCCCGCGCGGGTCGGCCACGCCGGCGACCGTCTCCACGACGTCCTCGACGATCTCGTCGACGGCTTCGGCGATCTCCGCGACCGTCTCGCCGACGGTCTCGGCCGCCTCGGCGGCGACCTCGACCAGCGCGAGCCCGCGCGCGGCGCGGTGGCGCAGGTACAGCGTCGTGGCGATGCCGAGCACCACGGCGGCGAGCAGCGCGACCCAGGAGAAGCCCTTGAGGTACTTCTCGGCCTGCTGGCCGAGCGCGTAGACGACGAACGCGGTGCCGGCCGCCCAGCAGACGCCGCCGGTGGCGTTGGCGATGAGGAACTTGCGGTAGGGCACGTGCAGGGCGCCGGCGAGCGGACCGGCGAGGATGCGCAGCAGGGCGACGAACCGGCCGAAGAACACGGCCCACACGCCGTACCGGGCGAAAAGGTTCTCGGCCTTCGCGAGGTGGGCCGGGCCCAGATGCTTCGGGAAGCGCCGGCCGAGCCGCACCAGCATGGCGCGCCCGCCCCGGCGCCCGATGGCGTAGCCGACGGAGTCGCCCGCGATCGCGCCGATGGAGGCGGCCGCGGCCACCCAGCCGATGTCGACGACACCACTGGCGGCCATGATCGAGGAGGTGACGAGGACGATTTCGCCGGGTACGGGGATGCCCATGCTCTCGGTAAAGATGATCAAGCCGAGCGTCACGTAGACGAGCAGCGGGGGCAGGCCGGTGAGCCACTGCTCGATCAGATGCACCGTATCGCCCCGTTCGTCGTCGAATGCCGGACCGGGTGGAACCCGGCATAACGAAGTTAGACGAGCCGCGCGGCTGTGTCGACCGCGCCGCTGCGCGGGGTGGGCGGGCGGCGCCGGCGGCCGGCCGCCGTGGCCACCCGCGAGATGGCCGTGGCCACCTCGGCGGGCCGCTCCAGGCTCAGCATGTGGCCCGCGTCGGGCAGCACGGTCAGCTCCGCGTCCGGCAGGGCATCGGCGATCGTCTGCGCGCAGCGCGGCGGCGTGAGCCGGTCCTGGGTGCCGACGAGGACGCTGACCGGCATGCCGCGCAGCGCCGGCAGGGTGTCCAGGCAGCGGTGCAGGTGAACGGCCGGCCGGAAGCCGCCGATCGAGCTCAGCGGGGTGCGCGACAGGCTGGACAGCGTCAGGCGGACGTCCGCGCGGCGGGCGGTCGCGCCGAACAGCAGCCAGCGAAGGAACGGCAGCAGGCCGGGGGAGAGCGCGCGATGCGGGCGCCAGGCACCCGACCGGGCCAGCAGTGCGGCGCCCGTGAGCTCAAACCGGCGGGCCGCCGCGACGAGCGCCTGCGGGGCGAGGCCGTAGTCCGTGTGGGTCGAGCCCTCGGCGCTGGTGGCGACCAGCACCGCGCCGCCCACGGACGTGGCCAGCACCTCGGGGTGGCGGACGCCCAGTTCGAGGATCGCCATGCCGCCCAGGCTGTGGCCGACGAGCACGGCCCGTTGGCGGGGGGCGAGTTCCAGCGTCAGCACCTCGGCCAGGTCGTCGGCGAGCTGCGCGACGGTCGCCTGCCCGGGCTGGACCCGCGACGAACGGCCGTGCCCGCGCAGGTCGTACGCGATGACGCGGTGTCCCTGACCCACCAGGGTCTCGATCTGTGGCCGCCAGGCGCGCTTGTCCAGCGTCCAGCCGTGCAGCAGCACGACCGCGACGCGGGCGTCAGCCGGTCCGTGCCGCTCGACGGACAGGTGGCCACCGTCGGCCAGCGGGATAGTGGCATCCATGGCACCCTCCCTCCTTCCATTCTGGCGGACAGTGATCGACCTCGCATTACCCATCGGTAAGCTTTAACAACAGTGAAGAGTGCGACAGGCTTGTCACCATGAGGTCCCAGGGCGTTACCCCCCAGAAGGCACTGGAAGTCCTGCTTGCCGGCAACGACCGGTTCACCAGCGGGGCCCCACGGTATGGCCACGAGGTTAGCTCGGAGGCGGCGCGCTCGGTCGAACAGAAGCCGTACGCCGTCGTGGCCGGATGCATCGACTCCCGGGTACCGCTGGAAGCGATCTTCGATCAGGACTTCGGATCCATCGCGGTCGTCCGCTCCGGTGCGCACGTCCTCGACCGGGCGCTCATCGGCTCGATCGAGTTCGCGGTCACGGAACTCTCGGTGCCCCTCGTCCTCGTCCTCGGTCACGAGCGGTGCGGGGCGGTCGCCTCGACCGTCGAGGCGGTGCGGGCGGGCACCCGGCCGCCGGGCGCGCTGTCGTACCTCATCGAGGTCATCGCGCCGTCGGTGACCGGCGCGGAGGCGGAGGTCGCCACGGGCGGCGCGCCCCTCACCGAGGAGGAGCTGGCGGCCCGGGCGACGCGACGCCATGTGCTGTTCACGGTGGCCCAGTTGCGGGCGCTGCCCGTCGTGGCGACCTCGCGTGGCGAGGTGGCCGTCGCGGGTGCCATCTACAATCTTGATTCCGGCGAAGTCGAACTGCTGACCGGACCCTGACGTTTTCCGGTCCGGAGCCGGCAAACTTGACGTATGACCCCCACCGGCGACGCCCACCTCGCGACCGCCGCCGCCGTTCCCGCACCGCGCGGGGCCGCGCCGGCGGTGACCGAGATCGACCCGGGCGTGGTCGCCCAGGCCGCCGACATCGCCGAGCGGGCCGCCGCTGACCGGGGGCTCGTGGTGCGCGAGCTGGACAGCGTCGCCGATCTCGACGCGCTCGCCCTGCTCTTCCAGCGGGTGTGGTCGGCGCCCAACGTCGACCAGGTGATCAATTGCGCGACCATGCGGGCGCTGGTGCACGTCGGCAACTACGTCGTCGGGGCGTACCGGTCGGGGGAGCTGATCGGCGGCTCCGTGGCGTTCTTCGGCCTGGACGGCGACGGAATCGTGCTGCACTCGCACCTCGCGGGCGTCGTCCCGGGTGGGCAGGGCCAGGGGGTCGGCCGGGTGCTCAAGCTGCACCAGCGCGCCTGGGCCCTGCGACGCGGCATCCGGCGCGTGACCTGGACCTACGATCCCCTGCTGAGCCGCAACGCGTATTTCAACCTGCAGAAGCTCGGCGGTCTGCCGGTGGCGTACGAGCCGGACTTCTACGGCGTGCTCGATGACGGCATCAACACCGGCGACGCGACCGACCGCCTCGTGCTGCTGTGGGAGGTGGACTCGCCCAGGGCGGTGGCCGCCGCGCGCGGCGAGCTGACCTCGCCTGACGCCGCCGCGCTGCGGTCGGCGGGCGCGACCGTTCTCGTGGACCGGACAGGCGATGATCCGGTGTCCCCTGATGAGGGGTCACCGCCGTCCGGGCCGGCGTTGCTCGTGGCGCTGCCGGCCGACATCGAGGCCATGCGGCCCAGCCGGCCCGAGGTCGCCGCGGCGTGGCGCTACGCCGTGCGCGACGCGCTGAGCGCGGCGCTGGCGGCCGGCTACCGGTTTGACGGCTTCGACCGGGCCGGCTGGTATGTCCTGGTCAGCGACGAGCGGAGGAGCGGCCAGTGCGACTGACCGGTGTGGAGTTGCGGCGGATCGCCATGCCCCTCGTGGCACCCTTTCGGACCTCGTTCGGCACCGAGGTGGCGCGTGACGTGCTGCTCGTGCGGGCGGTCACGCCCGACGCGGAGGGCTGGGGCGAGTGCGTGACCATGGATGCCCCGCTCTACTCCGCCGAGTACGTCGACGGGGCCGCCGACGTGATCAGCCGGTTCCTGCTGCCCGGGCTGGCCGGCCTCAACGCGGCCGGCACGCTCGACGCGCACACGGTGGAGCCGATCTTCGCCGAGGTCAAGGGCCATCCCATGGCCAAGGCCGCGTTGCAGACCGCGATCCTCGACGCCCAGCTGCGCGCGGCCGGCATGTCCTTCGGCGGCTATCTGGGCGCGGTGCGCGACCGGGTGCCCTCCGGGGTGTCGGTCGGCATCATGGACTCGATCCCGCAGCTGATCGAGGCCGTCGAGAAATACCTGGACCAGGGGTACGTGCGGATCAAGCTGAAGATCGAACCGGGCTGGGACATCGCGCCCGTGCGCGCCGTCCGGGAGCGCTTCGGCGACGAGGTGCTGCTGCAGGTCGACGCGAACACGGCGTACACCCTGGCCCACGCCCGGCACCTGGCCAGGCTCGACGCCTTCGACCTGCTGCTCATCGAGCAGCCGCTGGCGGAGGACGACCTGCGCGGCCACGCGGCGCTCGCCCGATCGATCGCCACCCCGGTCTGCCTGGACGAGTCGATCACCTCGGCGCGGGCGGCGGCCGACGCGATCGCGCTGGGCGCCACCTCCGTGGTCAACGTGAAGCCGGGCCGGGTCGGCGGCTACCTGGAGGCCCGCCGGGTGCACGACGTGTGCGTGGCCAACGGCGTGCCGGTGTGGTGCGGCGGGATGCTGGAGACCGGCGTGGGTCGCGCGGCCAACCTGGCGCTGGCTGCCCTGCCGGGCTTCGTGCTCCCGGGCGACACGTCCGCCTCCGACCGGTACTTCGCCCAGGACGTGACCAGGCCGTTCGTGCTGGAGGACGGGCACGTGGCCGTCCCGGACGGGCCGGGGCTGGGCGTGACCCCGCTGCCGGGCGTCCTCGACGAGGTCACGACGGCGACCACCTGGCTGCCGCTGTAGCCCACGGCCGGCGCGGACAGCGAACGGCCCCCGGACGCCGAGCGTCGCGGGGGCCTTGTGCTGTGTGTCGAGGGTCTCAGCCCTCGAAGACGCCAGCCTCGACGAGGCGCTTCTCGGTCGCGTCCCAACCGTGGGTCGGGTGCGCCGCCGCGAGAGCGACGAACTCGGCACGGATCTTGGTGCCGTGGCCGGCCGCGCTCAGCACGCGGATCTCCTCGACGAAGGCGTCCGAGTCCGTGCGCAGGTGCACCGTCTTGCCGTTGGTCAGGTTGCGCACGTACGCGTGCTTGCCGCCGTTGAGCGGGATGAGGTACTTGAACTCACCGAGCACGGAGAGGGCGCCGCCGGTGGCCTGACCGGCCCGGACTGATGCGCGCGCAGTCTTCGAGGTGTTGTTGGCCACGCCGGGACTCCCTGATGAAATGGTGCGGACACGAAGAGCAGAACAATCCTACCCGACGCTGTCAGCGCGACCGACCGGCCGTGCGACGCCTCACCCGGTTGTGCACTTTTGCCACACTGGCCACAGCAGTCATCATGAATAAGCCAGTGACGTGACCACTTCGGACGACAATCGTTGTACGAGTGAGAGCGCCGCGGACATCTGCGGTACGAGGTCGTAGGGGAAGACGCACCTCGTCCCTGGAGGCCTGCTGTGTCAACCCGTGGCGTCATCTACGTGCACTCGGCGCCGCTCGCCGTGGCTCCCCACGTCGAGTGGGCCGTGGCGCGCGTCCTCGGCACACCGGTGCGGCTCGACTGGAGCCCGCAACCGGTCGAGTCGGCTGCCCGTCGCACGGAGTGCACGTGGACGGGCCGCCCGGGCACGGGCGCGGAATTCGCCGCCGCGCTGCGGGTCTGGCCGATGCTGCGCTTCGAGATCACCGAGGAGCCGTCGCCCGGCGCGGACGGCGAGCGGTTCATGTTCGTCCCCGGCCTGGGCCTGTTCCGGGCCGCGACCAGCGCAAACGGCGATATCCAGCTGGGCGAGGACCTCGTGCGGCACCTGATCGCGACCACCCGCGGCCACGAGGGCCTGGCCCACGCCCTGCAGGGCGCCCTCGGCGCCGCCTGGGACGCCGAACTGGAGCCCTACCGGTACGCGGGCGAGGGCGCGACCCCGACGTGGCTCACCCGCGTCGGGTGAGGCGGCCGGACACGCGAGCGCCCAAGTCGACGGCGCGGCGGCGATGTGGTGGGGTAGGCCGGTGCGCATCGGAGCCTGCAGCCGGGCTGCCCGGAGAGTCGCCGCCGCTGTCGCGGTGGCCGGACTGGCCTGCGCGGGGGCGGCCTGCTCGCCGTCGCCGCGTGCGCCCGGGCCGGCCGTGACCGGGTCCGGCGCGACCGGCGGCCCGCCGTCCGCCCCGGCGACCTCCGCCGCCGACCCCATGCGCGCGCTCGCGGCCGGCCTGACCGACGAGCAGCTCGTCGGCGCGGTGCTGATGCCCACGATCAACCTCGGCGACCCGGCGGCGGTCTCCGCAGCCCTCGTGCGCGACCATCACGTCGGCGGGGTGATCCTCATGGGCTCGCCGCCGGCCGGCGCCGACCAGGTCGAGACCGTGCGCGCGCTCACGAAGGCCCTGCACGGGGCCGCCGACACCCCCGGCGACCTCCCGCTGCTGGTCGGCATCGACCAGGAGTACGGGTTCGTGACCCGGGTGACCTCGGGCATCACGCAGCTGCCCAGCGCGATGGCGTTCGGCGCGGCCGCCCGGCCCGACCTCACCGAGGCCGCCTGGCGGGCGGTCGCCGCCGAGCTGCTGGCCCTGGGCGTCAACCTCGACTTCGCGCCGACGGCCGACGTGCTCGGCTCGGCCGCCAACAAGGTCATCGGCTCCCGGTCGTACGGCAGCGACCCGAAGGCGGTCGCGGCCCAGGTCGCGGCCGTGACGCGTGGGCTGCAGGGCGCCGGGGTCGCCGCGAGCGTCAAGCACTTCCCGGGGCACGGCCGCACGGCCACGGACAGCCACACCGACCTGCCGCTGCTCAAGCAGAGCCGCGCGGCGCTGGGCGCCGGCGACCTGCCGCCGTTTCAGGCCGGCATCGACGCGGGCGCCTGGCTGGTGATGTCCGGCCACCTGGAGGTCGCCGCGATCGACCGGGGCAGGCCGGCGAGCTTCTCGTCCAAGGTGCTGAACGGCCTGCTGCGCAAGCAGCTCGGCTTCACGGGCGCGGTGGTCACGGACGCGCTCAACATGGCCCCCGCGCAGCGGTGGGCGCCCGGCGAGGCAGCCGTGCGCGCGCTCCTGGCGGGCAACGACCTGCTGCTCATGCCGCCGGACCTGGGTGCCGCCCAGCGCGGGTTGCTCGACGCGCTGCGCGGCGGCCGGCTGCCGAGGGAGCGCCTGCTCGACGCGGCCACCCGGGTGCTGACCGTGCGGTCCAAGGTGGCGCCCGCGGGCGGCTCCGGCCTCGACGCCGTGGGCTCCTCACCGAACCGGGCCGCCGCCGCGCGGGTGGCCGCCGCTTCGATCACCGTCCTCAAGGGATCGTGCGAGCCGCCCCTCGTGCGCGGGCCGGTGCGGGTGACGGCGGCGGACGGCCGCGAGGACAAGGCCGCGCTGCTGGCGGCGGCCCTCAAGCGGGCGGGCGTCGCCGCCTCGGTCGGCAGGCGTTCGGATAAACCGGGCAGGTCCACGATCGTGCATCTCGTCGGGTACGGGGACGGCCCGGCGGACCTGCACCCGGCCGCCGCCGTCACGGTCGCCATGGACACGCCGTTCATCCTGGCCCGCGCGTCGTCGCCCGTCCGGATGGCGACGTACTCGTCGACGCCGGTTGCCCTGGAGGCCCTCGCCGACGTGCTGGCGGGTAAGGCGGCCGCACCGGGCCGCTCGCCGGTCGCGGTCGCCGGCCTCGCCCGCAGTTCCTGCGCCGCCCAGTAGGCGCGACCACCGACAAAGCACCCCAATAAGATCCATTTCTCCGGTGCTAAGCTCTCTCACCATCGATCATGAACGTGCGCCGGGCGAGGTGCACCCACCTGGAGCGTCGGACGGGACTGGGCGGATGGGAAGCCTCGTGGTGGAGCGGGCGTCGGCGGACACGGTCGAACGGACCCCGCCGGCCCGGCCGTGGTGGCTGCGCTGGGCGCCACCGGTCGCCGCCGTCGCGGCGTGCGCCGCGATCCTCATCGGCACGGACACGTCGGTGGCCGACCTGGGCCGGTTCGCGGGCTACGTCCTGCTCGCCGTGCTGCTGCCCGGCACGCTCGTCTACCGCGCCCTGCGGCGCACCCCGCACACGCTCGTCGAGGACCTCGCCATGGGTGCGGCGGTCGGCCTCACGCTCGAACTCGCCGCCTGGGCCGTGTTCTCCGCGCTCGACGTGCGCGGCGCGCTGTGGACCTGGCCCCTGGCCGTCGTCGTCGCGTTCGTCGCGGTGCCCCGGCTGCGCCGCCACTGGTGGGTACGCGGCTACCAGCCCGTACCCGTGGGGTGGTCATGGGCGGTGAGCGCCGCGGCCGTGGCCTTCACCGCGTACCTGTCGCAGGTCTTCCTGTTCCGCAACCCGATCCTGCCGACGTCGGAGGCCACCGCGCAGTACATCGACCTGGCCTACCAGCTGTCGCTGGCCGGCGAGGTCAAGAACCACCTGCCCGTGCACCTGCCGCAGGTCGCCGGCGAGCCGCTGCACTACCACTGGTTCGCCTACGTGCACATGGCCATGACCAGCATCATCGGCGGCATCGACCTGCCCGTCGTCGCGTTGCGGCTGGCCGTGCCGGCGCTGTGCGTGCTCGCCGTCGTGCTCACCGCCGTCGTCGGCTGGCGGGTCAGCGGCCGGCCGTGGGTCGGGGCCGTGGCCGCCGCGCTGTTCTGGGTGGTCGGCGAGTTCAACTTCACCGACCCGGTGACGACGCCCATGGGCACCCAGGCGACGTTCGTCATCTGGCACGGCATGTCGATGATCTACAGCTGGGTGCTGCTCATCGCCGTGATCGCGCCGCTGGCCGACATCGTGCGCCGGCAGGATTCGGACAAGCCGGCCGCCGTGCCGTTGATCGGCGCGGGCGCCTACGGGCTCGCCGCGCTGCTGCTGTTCGCCTCCAGCGGCGCGAAGGCCAGCTCGCTGCCGATCGTGCTCGCCGCCCTGCTGTTCACCGTCGTGATCATGTTCGCGGCCCGGCGGCGGATCCCGTGGCGGGTGGGCGCCGCGCTGCTCATCGCCGCGGCCGCCCAACTCTTCGCGACGGTGGTCCTCTTCAACTTCCAGACGTACGGGGTGGCGGTCGGCTTCTTCTCCGGGCTGGAGCGGTTCTGGACCGACTCCGGCAAGACCGGCTGGGCACAGGTCTGGGTCGTCGTGGGCGTGTTCGCCGCGTTCTTCCTCAACCTGCAACTGCGCCAGGCCGGCATCATCGCGCTGCTGTGGCAGCGGCGCATGCGGCTGGAGCCGGTGCAGGTCTTCCTGCTCGGCGGCGCCATCGCCGGCCCGGCCTGCTACTTCGTGTTCACCCAGACCTCGGGCGGCAACCAGTACTTCACCCGGGCCGGGTTCACCTTCGGGGTGATCCTGTCCGCCTGGGGGTACGTCGAGCTGGCCGAGCGGGTGGCCCTGCCCCGGTGGGGTCGGTGGGCGCTCGCGGGCGTCACGGTCGCCTTCGCGGCCGTGCTGATCTGGGCGCAGCTCGCCTTCGCCGGGCCGGTCACCGGGGCGGCGCCCTACTCCCAGCTGCTGCCCATGTTGCAATGGGCCGGCGTCCTCGCCGCTGTGGCCGTCGTGGGCGGCGTCCTGTGGTGGCTGACCGCCCGGTTCGTGCGCGGCATGCGCCGCCGGGGTGGGCTCGTGCTGCTCACGCTCGTGCTCGTCGCCGGTATCCCGGGCCTGATCATGGACTCCGCCAAGTCGCTCAGCGTCCCCAATGGAGGCAGCATCGGGGCCGCCGTACCCATGCCGCGCTCGCAGGTCGACGTCGCCCGCTGGGTGCGCGACCACAGCGCGCCCGACGACGTCATCGCGACGAACCGGCACTGCTGGCGGATGCTGTCGCGCGGGAAGGTCTGCGACTCGCGGACCTTCTGGCTCAGCGCGTACGCCGAGCGGCGGGTGCTCATCGAGGGTTGGGGTTTCGCGCCGCGCATCACCGGCGACTACCGCCAGCCGTTCTGGGACCAGGCGCTGCTCGCCGCCAACGACGCCGCGATCACCGCGCCGACCGCCGAGGGACTGCGGGACCTCTACGCGCGTCACGGGGTGCGCTGGCTCGTCGTCGACCGCGCGGCGGGCACGGAGTCTTCGCAGCTGGCCGCGCTCGCCACGAAGGTCTACGACTCGGGTCCGTTCGCGGTGTACCAGCTGCGCGCGTAAGGGCGGCCGGACCGGCCGCCCTTACGCGCGGTCGCGTTACAGCGGGATGTTGCCGTGCGCGCCGCGGGCCGCGGGCGCGTTGGCGAGCGCCTCGGCGATGCGGCGGCGGGTCTCGGACGGCTTGATGACGTCGTCCACCACGCCGATCTCCAGCGCCCGGCCGACGCCGCCGGCCGTCGCGATCTGCTCCTCCACCAGCTGGGCGCGCAGCGTCTCGCGCTCCTCCGCCGGGGTGGCGGCCAGCTTCTTGCGGTGCAGGATGTTCACGGCCGCGCTGGCGCCCATGACGGCGACCTCCGCGTTGGGCCACGCGTACACGGCCGTGGCGCCCAGCGAGCGGGAGTTCATCGCGATGTACGCCCCGCCGTACGCCTTGCGGGTCACCAGCGTGACGCGGGGCACGACCGCCTCGGCGAAGGCGTGCAGCAGCTTGGCGCCGCGGCGCACCACGCCCTCCCACTCCTGGCCCAGGCCGGGCAGGTAGCCGGGCACGTCCACGACCACGATCAGCGGTACGCCGAGCGAGTCGCACATCCGCACGAACCGCGCGGCCTTCTCGGCGCTGGACGCGTCGAGGCAGCCACCGAGCCGCATCGGGTTGTTGGCGATGACGCCGACCGTACGCCCGGCGAAGCGGCCCAGCGTGGTCACCACGTTCGGCGCCCACTTGGCGTGCAGCTCCACGCCCGGCTCGTCGAGCAGCGCGGTCACCACGGGCTTCACGTCGTACGCCCGGCTGGCCTCCGGCGGGAACAGCGCGGCGAGGTCGTGGCCGTCCGCGTCCGCCTCCGCGTCCGGCACGTCGGCCGGCGAGAGGCGCCCCTGGTGGCCCAGCAACGAGGCGACCGTGCGGGCCGCCTCCAGCGCGCTCGCCTCGTCCTTCGTCGTCACATGGGCCACGCCGGAGCGGCGGCCGTGCGGTTCGGGGCCGCCGAGGCGCGCCATGTCGACCTGCTCGCCGGTGACGCTGCGCACGACCTCCGGGCCGGTGACGAAGATGCGGGCCGAGTCCGACATGATCACGACGTCGGTGAGCGCCGGGCCGTACGCGGCACCGCCGGCGGCCGGGCCGAGCACGACCGAGATCTGCGGTACGCGGCCTGAGGCGCGGACCATCGCGGCGAAGATCAGACCGATGCCGTCGAGGGCGACGACGCCCTCGGCCAGGCGGGCCCCGCCGGAGTGCCAGAGGCCGATGACCGGCACGCGCTCGCGCACGGCGGTGTCGATCGCCTCGGTGATGAGCTGGCAGCCCCCGATGCCCAGCGCACCGCCCATGAGGGTGGCGTCGGTGACGAAGGCGATCACCGGGGCGCCGTTGATCTGGCCCCGGGCGCTGATCACGCCGGAGTTGTCCGGGCCGCTGCGCTCGTCGCGGGCCGCGATGGGGCGCAGCGAGCCCCGGTCGAGGAGAGCCTTGAGGCGTACCTCGGGATCGCGGCGGTCGACGACGGACTCGTCGGCGGTCGGGATGGTGGCGGTCACGGCAACCTCCGGGTCAGGGACGCGTGAAGATGAGGGCGACGTTGTGGCCGCCGAAGCCGAACGAGTTGTTCAGCGCGGCGGGGATGTCCAGTGGCCGCGGCTTGTGCGCGGCGACGTCCAGCGTGAGGCCGTCGTCCGGGTCATCGAGGTTGATGGTCGGCGGTACGACACTGTCGCGGATGGCGAGGACGGTCGCGATGGACTCGACCGCGCCGGCCGCGCCGAGCAGGTGACCCACCATCGACTTGGACGCGGTGAGCACCGGGTGGTCGCCGAGTGCGACCCGCAGCCCGTTCACCTCGATCATGTCGCCGGTCGGCGTCGAGGTGGCGTGCGCGTTGACGTGCGCGATGTCGGCCGGCGACAGGTCGGCGTCGGCCAGCGCCTTGCGGACGGCCCGGACGAAGCCGGAGCCCTCCGGGTCGGGCTGGACGATGTCGAAGCCGTCGGACGTGACGCCGGAACCCGCGAGGCGGGCGTACACCCGCGCGCCACGGGCAGCGGCGTGCTCGGCGCTCTCCAGGACGAGCACGCCCGCGCCCTCGCCGAGGACGAAGCCGTCGCGGCCCTTGTCCCACGGCCGGGAGGCGCGTTCGGGCTCGTCGTTGCGGGTCGACATGGCCCGCGCGGCGGCGAAGCCCGCGATCGGCAGCGGGTGCACGACCGCCTCGGTGCCGCCGGCCACGACGATGTCGGCCCGGCCGGAGCGGATGATGTCCAGGCCCAGCGCGATCGCCTCGGCGCCGGTCGCGCACGCGCTGGCCACCGAGTGGACGCCCGCCTTGGCGTGCAGTTCCAGGCCGACCCAGGCCGCGGGGCCGTTGGGCATGAGCATGGGCACGGTGTGCGGGGAGACCCGGCGGGCGCCGCTGGCTTCGAGGATGTCGTCCTGGGCGAGCAGGGTCTGCGCCCCGCCGATGCCCGTGCCGACACTGACCGCCAGGCGCTCGAGGTCGACGTCGGCGCCGTCGAGCCCGGCGTCGGCCCACGCCTCCTGCGCCGCGATCAGTGCGACCGCCTCGGAGCGGTCGAGCCGGCGCAGCTTCACCCGGTCGATCTTCTCGGACGGTTCGACCAGGAGCTGTGCCGCGATCTTGACCGGCAGGTCGGCGGCCCACTCCTGCTCGATGGCGCGCACGCCGGACCGTCCGGCGAGCATGGCTTCCCAGGTCGACGCGACATCCCCGCCGAGCGGGGTGGTCGCGCCGAGCCCGGTGACGACTACGTCTGGACGCGTCACGTTCGGCCTTCTCACGTTTCTGCGGGGGGCGACCGGTCGGCCGCCCCCGCTACCGAGGCGGCCGACCGGCCGCCAGGACGACAGAGCAGCTCAGGCTGCCTTGAGGATGTAGGAGACCGCGTCACCGACGGTCTTGAGGTTCTGGACCTCCTCGTCGGGGATCTTCACGCCGAACTTCTCCTCGGCCGCCACGACAACCTCGACCATCGACAGCGAGTCGACGTCCAGGTCGTCGGTGAAGGACTTCGCCTCGGCCACGTCGTCCGGGTTCACCCCGGCGACCTCCTCGAGGATCTCGGCGAGGCCGGCGGTGATCTCTTCACGGGTCATGTGCGGTGCTTCCCTTCTTTGGGGTCTGTCCGGGCGAGCGGTCTGCCGCCCGGCGACGTTTCGGTCACGGGCAGCGGACGACCTGCCCGGCGTACGTGAGGCCGCCGCCGAAGCCGAACAGCAGCACCGGGGCGCCCGAGGGCACCTCGCCGCGCTCGACCAGCTTCGACAGGGCCAACGGGACGCTCGCGGCCGAGGTGTTGCCGGACTCGACGATGTCCTTGGCGATGACGGCGTCGGTGAGGCCCAGGCGCTTGGCGATGCCGTCGATGATGCGGGTGTTGGCCTGGTGCGGGACGAACGCCGCCAGTTCGGCGGGCGCGACGCCGGCGCGCTCGCACGCCCGCAGCGCGATCGGCGCGAGCGCCGTGGTCGCCCACCGGAAGACCGCCTGGCCCTCCTGCTGGATGTACGGGCGCCAGCCCTCGATCCGGATCGCCTCGCTCGGCGCGGAGCCCCACACGACCGGGCCGACGCCGGGCCGCTCGCCCTCGGCGTCGGCGGTGATCACGGCGGCGCCCGCGCCGTCGCCGAAGATGATGCACGTGGACCGGTCGGTCCAGTCCGTGATGTCGGAGAGCTTCTCCGCGCCGATGACCAGGGCGTTGCGCGACGCGCCCGCGGTGATCGCGTGGTCGGCGGTCGCCAGCACGTACGAGAAGCCCGAGCAGGCCGTGTTGAGGTCGTACGCGGCCGGCGCGGTGATGCCGAGGCGCGCCGCGACCCGGGCGGCGACGTTGGGGCAGCGGTCGATCGACGACGTGGTGGCGACGGCGACCAGGTCGATGTCGGCCGCGGTCAGCCCGGAGCTGGCGAGGGCCTTCTCCGCGGCGGCCGAGGCCATGTCGGCGACCGACTCGTCCGGCGCCGCGATGCGGCGGGTGGCGATGCCGACGCGGTCGCGGATCCACTCGTCGTTGGTGTCGACCATCTGCGCGAGGTCGTCGTTGGTGAGCACCCGCGACGGCTGGTAGTGGCCGAGGCTCATGATCCTGCTCATAGGTGGCCTCCGATGCGGGCGAGGGGCTGCCCGGGGGCGACCGGGTCTTCGTGGTGGGCGAGCCATTCGACGAGGACGCCCGGGTCGTGCGCGAGCACCTCCGTGCGGCCCTGGCGGGTGACGATGTGGCCGATCACCTGGTTGTCGGTGACGTTCGTCCCCTCGTCCAGCCCGTCGAGCGGCTCGAACGTCCCGGCCACCGGCGCGACCGCCACGAGGAACGCCATCGTCGGCTCGTGGCTGGGCGCCACGGCGTGGCGGGCGATGAGGTCCCGGGCGGCCTTGAGGTCGTCCGGGGTGTTCAGGGTGACGATCTCGGGCAGGTTGTCCTTGAGCTCGCGCTTGACCAGCCCGGCCAGCGTGCCGGCGGGCGGCAGCTCGATGACCGCCGTGACGCCGAGGTCGGCCATGGTGCGCATGCACAGGTCCCAGCGCACCGGCGCGGTCACCTGGGCGATGAGCCGCGACAGCATGGTCGGCCCGTGCGCGACCGCGGCACCGTCCGCGTTCGACAGCAGGATCTTGTGCGGGTTCGTCGCCGTGATGCCGCCGGCCACGGCGGCCAGGGCCTGCTCGGCCGGCGCCATGTACGGCGTGTGGAACGCGCCCGCCACCTGCAGCGTGATGATGCGCGCCCTGGCCGGCGGGGCGGCCGCGAGCTTCTCCAGTCCGGCCTGCGACCCGGCGGCCACGACCTGGCCGGCACCGTTGCGGTTGGCGGGGGTGAGGCCGGCGGCGTCGATCGCGGCGAGCACCTCGGCGGGGTCGCCGCCGAGCACGGCGCACATGCCGGTGGCCTCCAGCGCGCAGGCCGCGGCCATCTCGCGCCCGCGCACCCCGGCGAGCGTGACGGCCGACTCGGGGGTGAGCACGCCCGCGATGCTGGCCGCGCCGAGCTCGCCGACGCTGTGGCCGGCGACCAGGCCGACGTCGTCGAGGGGGAGTTGCCCCGCCGCGAGCAGCGCGGCGGCGACCAGGAGCGGCTGGGTCTTGGCGGTGTCCTTGATCTCGTCGGCGTCGGCCTCAGTGCCGAGGTGGACGAGGTCCGTCCCGGCGAGGGCCGACCACCAGCGCAGGCGGGCCTCGGCGCCGGGAAGTTCGAGCCATGGAGCGAGGAAGCCGGGCTTCTGGGCTCCCTGTCCGGGAGCGAGTACGGCGAGCACGACTACGACTCTTCCGGATACCACTGGGTTAGTTCGTGCGCACAGTCCACGAAACCCAACGACTATCTTTGTAGGAAGTCTCCAAAACGTAGACTCAGGTCACATTTGACTGACCGGTATGTCGCTATCCGGGGTCACGTCCAACGCCGGGGCGATCGGCGGGGGCGGCGCCGGTACGGCCGGATCGAGCCGCCCGATCGTCAGCGCCACGCGCAGCGCGAAGGCGTCGCGTGACGTCGTCGGCGTGAGCCCGGTGATCTCCGCGATCCGCCGCAGCCGGTAGCGGACCGTGTTCGGGTGCACGTACAGGGCGCGGGCGGCGCTCTCCAGCACGTTGCCGGCCGTGAAGAACCCGTCCAGGGTCTCCAGCAGCTCCCCGCCCGAGCGCACGAGCGCGCCGTAGATCTCCTGCCGCAGGATGCGCCGCGCCTCCGCATCGCCCGCCAGGGCCCGCTCCGGCAGCAGCTCGGTCGCCGAGACGGGCCGGGGAGCGCTCGGCCACGCCGGTACCGCCCGGAACCCGGCCAGCGCCGCCCGCGCGGACTCGGTCGCCTCGTCCAGGCTCGGCACGGGCGGCCCGACCACCACGGGACCCTCCCCGAACGCGGCCAGCAGCCGCTCCGTCGTGTGCACCGGGTCGTGCGTGCCCCCGAGCACCAGCACCAGCCGGTCGCCGTGCACGCCGCCGATCACGTCGACCCCGATGCGGCGGGCCAGCCGGTGCAGCACGTGCAGTACGGCCGCCGCCTCCCCGCCCGGCGAGCGTCCCACGGCCACGGCCACCGGCGACGTGTCGCCCCAGTTCAGCGCTGCCGCCCGGCTGGCCAGCTCGTCGGCGGAATCGCCGCGCAGCAGCGCGTCCACCAGCAGGGCCTGCAGCCGCGCGTCCCAGGCGCCCCGCGAGTCCGCGGCCCGCGCGTACACCCGGGCGGCCGCGAACGCCACCTCGCGCGAGAAGCGCAGCATCGCGTCGGACACCGCGCGTTCCTCGCCCGGGGCGGCCAGGTGTGCCACCTGCATCTCGACGACGTCGATGGTGACCTGGATGAGCTGCACGGTCTGTTGCAGGCTGATCGACCGGGCCAACGCCCGCGGTGCCGCGTCGAAGATCTCGTCGGACACCTCCTGGGTGCCGTCCGCCTGCCGGCCGGACTCGCGCAGCCACTCCACGAAGGAGCGCACGCCGGCCTGTGCCACGAGCATGACCCAGGCGCGCTGGTCGGCGGGCAGCTCGCGGAACCACGGCAGGACCTCGTCCATCCGCGCGACGCTCGCCGTGGCGAGCCCGCCCGCCGCGCGTTCGATCATCCGTACGCTCTCGGTCAGCTCGCCGTCCGCCCCACCTGCCGCCATCGGACCAGCCTCGCACGCCGGCTCGTGACCCCGCACGCCACGCCGTGCGATCATGGTCCGATGCGGGGCGGCGGGCGCGGATGGTGGCCGGCCGCGATCCTGTGCGGGCTCGCGCTCGTGGCGCTGACGCTCGCGGTGCAGACCTCGTGGGGCCCGCTCGCCACGCTCGACCAGACCATCAACACCCGGTTGTACGTCTTCGGCGCCGCCCACGGCACCTGGACCGCCGTCTGGAAGGTGATCACGCACGCGGGCGCCTCGGCGTTCGGGCTCCTGGTCTGGCTGGTCGCGGTCGTCGTGCTGGTCCGGCTGGGCCGCCAGCGGGACGCGCTCGCGGTGTCGCTCGCGGTGCTGGCGTCCCAACTGGTGTTCCGCGCCCTGCGACTGCTGGTCTACCGCCCCCGCCCGCCGGCCTTCTTCGTCCAGGTCGAGCCGCCCAGTTTCCCCAGCGGCCACACGATGGCCGCCGCGACCGGGGCGATCCTGCTGACCATCCTGATCTGGCCCGCCGCGCGTCGCGCGTGGTCCCGCGTCGCGCTGGTCACCGGCATGATCGCCTGGGCCGGCCTCGTGGGGGTGAGCAGAGCCGTGCTCTGCGTCCATTGGCCGAGCGACGTCGTGGGCGGCTGGCTGTGCGCGGTCGCGCTCGTCCCCCCGGCGTACGCCCTCGCCACAGCTGTGACCGCCGCCCGCCGGAAGGACTGACACGACGGCGCGGGCCGCGACGTGCGGCCCGCGCCGATGACGAACGCGCCGGTCAGCCGGGCGGCCGGGCTGTCCACGATGGCGCGTCGCAGCACGTGGCCATGTCGAAGATCCATCCGAGGCGGACGATGCCGGTCAGGTCGGGTCCGCGTTGACGCGTACCCGGTCGCCGGCGCCGTCGGAGAGGAACGACGCCAGGCGCTGTCCCTCCTCCTCGACGGCGGAACGCTCGCCGCCGGTGAAGCCGCGCAGCGGGAACACCGTGACGGCCTCGGCCTCGACGCGCCACGTCGCGGCGACCCGGCCGTCGACCAGGACGACGCGCTCGCCGGCGACCGACAGGCCCCGGTCGGCGTCGTCGATGATCCGGCTGCGGTCGTCGTACCCGAGGATCGCGTTGTCGAACGCCGGCAGGAACCGCACCGGCGCGGGCGTGTCCGGGTCGGGGCGGGGCGCGCCGGGCAGGTCGAGCAGCTCGCGACCCCGCGTGTCGCGGAAGGTGACCAGCTCGCCGCGCATCGCGGCGACCGTCGCGGGCAGCCCGGCCACCCCCGACCAGGCGCGGATGTCGGCCGTGGCGGCCGGACCGTACGCGGCCAGGTAGCGCCGGACCATCGCCTGGCCGGCCGGGTCGTCCGGAGCGAGCGGGTCGATGTCGCGGCCGAGCCACGCGACGAGCGGCAGGTTGCGCACGCCCGCCTTCGTGCGCCAGACCCCGCGCGGCGGCACCTGGACCATCGGAACGAGGGCGCACACCAGCATCGCGCCCAGGGCCTGGGGCGGCACGGCCGGCCAGTGCTGCGCGACCGCCCGGACCAGCTCGGCCATCGTGCGGGGTACGCCGTCGGCCAGCACCGCCCGGCCGACCTCGGCGAGCTTGCCGAGGTCGACGTCGACGAGGTCGCGGCGGAACGCCCCGAGGATGCGCTGGCGCAGCATCGCGTTGTGGCGGGCCCGCCACGCCAGGGCGTCGTCGGCGGTCAGCAGGTGCAGGGTCGCACGCATCAGGTGCGTGCGGACCACCTGACGACCGAGGAGGAGATCCGACAGCGCCGCCGGGTTGAACGCCCGCACCCGCGACCAGAGCCCGACGAACGGCTCCTGCGGCTCCTGCGCCTGTAGCCCGCACACGTGCGCCACCGCGTCGAGCGCCGGCAGGTCGGCGCGGTCGAGCAGCAACTGCCGGGCCAGGGTCGCGCGGTTGAGGGCGCGGGCGTCCAGAGTGGTCATCGATCAGGTCGCCCTCTGGCCGTCGATGGACTCGCGCAGGATGTCGGCGTGCCCGGCGTGCTGGGTGGTCTCAGCGATGACGTGCAGCAGCACCCGGCGCACGCTGTAGACCTCGCCCGGCTTCCAGGGCGCGTCCGGCACCGGATGCGTCGCGGACAGGTCGGGCACATCTGCGATGATCTTCTCGGTGTGCGCGGCGACGTCCGCGTAACGCGCGAGGACCCCGGCCAGCGTCTCACTGGGCAGCAGGCGAAAGCCGTTCTGGTGGTCGATCAGCCACTGCGGCACCTCCCGCGCGGTGCCGGCCTCGATGTCGGCCCAGGTCACCCCGTCGGGCAGGTCGAAGCTCATGGCCGACGGTCCCTCCACCACGAACCGCAGCCAGCGCTCCTCCATGGCCGCGACATGCTTGACCAGCCCGGCCAGGTTGAGGGCACTGACCGTCGGGCGCAGCCCGGCCTGCTCGTCCGTGAGGCCACGGGTCGTGTTGATCAGGGCGGTACGGGCGATCGCCAACTCCGCGAGCAGGTCCGCCCGCTCGGCCTCGAGCGTCGTGGTCGTCATCGTCATCAGATCCTTCCGGTCGGATGGGTACGGGATCACCCTCGCACCGGAAGCGGTCAGGATCTGTCCTCTTCTCCCGGCCATACTGGCGACATGCCGAAGACCTCCGCGCGCCTGCTGGCGCTGCTCTCCCTGCTGCAGGCGCGCCGGGACTGGCCGGGGTCGCTGCTGGCCGACCGGCTGGCCATCAGCCCGCGCACCGTCCGTCGCGACGTCGACCGCCTGCGCGAACTCGGCTACCCGATCGTGGCCACGAAGGGTCCCGAGGGCGGCTACCGGCTCGGCGCCGGCACGAACCTGCCGCCGCTGCTCTTCGACGACGAGCAGGCCATCGCGCTCGCCGTCGCGTTGCAGACCGCGGCCACGACCGGAGCCGGCATCGAGGAGGCCGCGACGCGCGCGCTGAACACCGTCCGGCAGGTCATGCCCGCGCGGCTGCGCCACCGGGTCGACGCGCTGCGCGTCACCGCGGTCGACCGTGTCGGCCCCTGGACGAATCCCCAGGTCAATCCCGAGGTACTGGTGACCCTCAGCGCCGCTGTCCACGCCCGCGAGGCGCTGCGCTTCGACTACGCGACCGCGGCCGCCGGCGCCCCTCCCCGGCGGGTGCACCCGCACCACCTGGTGACCTGGAGCGGGCGCTGGTACCTCGTGGCCTGGGATCTCGACCGCGACGACTGGCGCACGTTCCGGGTCGACCGGATCGCCCCGCGCACCCCCACCGGGCCCCGCTTCACGCCCCGCGACCTGCCGGGCGGGGACGTGGCGGCCTTCATCGCCGCGAGGTTCCAGGGCTCCGCCCGCGTGTTGCCCTGCCGGGGCGAGGTGATCCTCGACCTGCCCGCCGGCGTGGTGTCCAGCTACGCGGGCGACGCCCTCGTCGAGGAACTGGGTCCGGACCGCTGCCGCGTCATCATGAGCGCCTGGTCATGGCCGGGCCTCGCGGCCGCCCTCGGCCGGTTCGACGCCGACATCGAGGTGGTCGGCCCACCGGAACTGAAGACCGCGTTCGGGCACCTGGCCCGCCGGTTCGCGGCGGCGGCCGGTCACTCGTCGGCGGCCGGGGAGGGCAGCACCGGCAGCGTGCGGGACCGGCGCGGGCGGGGGTAGGCGGCCGCCGCGTCCGCCAGGCGTACGGCGTGGTCCTGTTGTTTCTGCCAGTGACCGTAGAGCGCGCCACGGCGGCTGAGCCGATCGACCTCGCGGATCGTCTCCGCGTCCACGCGGCCGGGCGGAGCGTCGCGCCACGGCGTACCGGGCAGCGGCATGAACGTGTGCGCGTGGATGCGCGCCCCCAGGTCGGCCAGTTCCCGGGCGAGCGCCAGTGACTGGTCCACCTCAGCCGGGCCCTCGCCCGGCATCCCGAAGATCATGTCGACGTTGATGCGGAACCCCTCCTGGATGCCGACCCGCACCGCTCGGCGCACGGCCTCCACGTCGTGGCCGCGCTTCGCGGTCTCCAGCACGTCCGCGGAGCCCGACTGCGCGCCGACGATCAGGTTGTCGTTGGCGCAGTACCTGCGGACCAGCCGCAGCGCCTCGACGGTGATGTGTTCGGGCCGGATCTCGGACGGGAACGAGCCGAAGAACACCCGCCCGTCCGGGCCGATCTCCTCCTTGCACGCGGCGAGCAGCTCCTCCACGGCGGCGAGGTCGGGCGTCTCATCCTGAGTGCCGTAGGACAGCGAGGTCGGCGTGATGAACCGGACGTCGCGCAGCCGCGCGGCGCGCATCCGCCGCACGTGCCAGCGGACATTCTCGACGGACCGGTGGCGGAACTTCGCGGAGAACATGAACGGCGTCTGGCAGAACCGGCACGCGTAGACGCACCCACGGGTGATCTCGATCGGGTTGAACCGCTTGTACGTCACCGGAAACGCCCGGTACCGGTCCAGCGGCGCCCGATGGGCCCGCCCGGTTTTCACGACCTCCCCGGCCGCGTCCCGGAACACCAGCCCGGGCACGCCCGCGAGGTCCTTCCCGCCGCCGGCCGCGTCCACGAGCCCCAGCAGCGTGGCCTCGCCCTCACCCACGGCGGCCACGTCCCACCCGGCGTCCAGCGTCCGCACCGGTTCGGCGGTCGCGTGCACGCCGCCAGCGACGTGGATCACGCGCGGGTCGTCGACCGCAGCCTTGATGCCGGCCAGTTCGGCGGACAGCGCCTCGGCATCGGGCGAATAAAAAGACCACAACACGAGTACGCGCGCCGCGCCGCTGAGCGCGGTCTGGATCTCGGCGGTGGTCGTGGCCGCATCGGTCCCGAAGCGCACCTCGTACCGCACCGGCGTCTCGTGCTCCTCCAGCGCGGCGAGCAGCGTGTGATGCCCGTACGTCACCGCCTTGCGGTAACGCAGCACGATCGACAGATCCACCCCGCCGACCCTACTGACCCGGGGGCCGGCGGGAGGCCACGGGTCAGCCCACCGGCGCGACCCGTCGCGGCCGGGTCGGACGCCGGCAGGGCCCGGTCGCCGTCGGTGCTCTCGTGCCGGGCGGCCACGCCGTCGGTGCTCTCGTGCCGGGCGGTCGCGCCGTCGGCGCTCTCCTGGTGGCGGTCGGGCCGTCGGTGCTCCGTCCTGCCGGCGGGGTCGCGGGCGCTCAGCAGGCGGAGCGGGCGCCCGCGACCGCGCCGGGGCGGACGGTGTCGCGCAGCTTGCGCAGGGTGGCGAGGAAGGCGGCCAGCTCCTCCGCGTCAAGGCGGCCGGTGAACCAGTTGTCGATCATGTCGAGGTGGCCGGGCAGGACGCCGTTGAGGCGCGCGAGGCCCTCGTCCGTGATACTGGCGAGCAGGCCGCGGCGGTCAGTGGGACAGGCGAAGCGCCGCACGAGGCCGTCGCGCTCGAGCCGGTCGACGACCCGGGTGATGCCGCTCGTGGTGAGCAGCGTCTGGGTGGCGAGGTCGGTCATGCGCAAGGCCTGTGCGGGCGTGCGGGCCAGCCGGAGCAGCACCTCGAATTCGACCGGGGCGAGGCGGTGCTCGGCGAACTGGGCGGAGAATTTGGCGTTGAGGCCACCGATGACCTCGGCCAGCAGGCCCATGGCCGTGATCCGGTCGTCGTCGTAGCGGGCCGGGTCGTGCTCGGCGGCGGGCGGGGCGTTCGTGGAGGCAGGGAGGTGTGCTGTCACACAGCTATCCTAGCAACCCTTGACATGGGGATTATTGCTCAGACTATTATTGTTGCGTCAGACATCGTCTGTACAAGCTTCAGCTCATGGAGGATTACGCAATGACCACGCCTGCGCTCGCTACCCGCGACTACCAGGGCACCACGATCCCGGTCGCCGGCACGTTCGCCCTCGACCCGGCCCACACGAGGGTCGGTTTCGTTGCCCGGCACCTCATGGTCTCCAAGGTCCGGGGCGCGTTCGAAGAGGTCACCGGCACGGTCACCGTCGGCGAGGACCCGCTCGCCTCGTCCGTGAACGTGACGATCGCCGCCAAGAGCGTCAACACCGGCCAGGCCGACCGGGACAACCACCTGCGCAGCGGCGACTTCCTGAACGTCGAGGCCCACCCGGAGCTCACCTTCACCAGCACCCGCGTCGCGGAGTTCAAAGGCGACGAGTTCACCCTCGTCGGCGACCTGACCATCGCCGGCGTCACCCGCGAGGTCGAACTGGAGGTCGAGTTCGAGGGCGTCGCCAAGAGCCCTTGGGGCCAGGAGGTCATCGGCTTCACCGCGTCGACCGAGATCGACCGCGAGGACTTCGGCCTCACCTGGAACCAGACCCTGGAGACCGGCGGCGTGCTCGTCGGCCGGAAGATCAAGATCGAGATCGGCGCCGAGGCTATCCGCCAGGCCTGATCTGCCCCCGTCCCCCCCGGGAGCGGAAGGGGCCGCCAGCACCCGCTGGCGGCCCCTTCGCCGTCCGTCGGACCCGCTGTCCGCACCCCGCACAGCCCTGCGCCGACCCCGCCCCGTTCCGACCCGTATCCACCGCGCCCACTCCCCGCGCCGCCCACCCCCCACGCCGCCCACGCACCCGCCCGCCCCGCCCGCCCGCCCGGCCCCGTTCGCCCGCCCGCCCCGTTCGCCCACCGCCCGCCCCGTTCGACGTTTGGGTGGTTTCGCGTGTCAAATTGACCCCGGGTAAGGCGCCAAATCGTCCAAATCATCGGGCCCGTGGCCGGGCGCCCTGGAGGCGCGAAAATGGGG
>NZ_BAAALS010000032.1:0-55768 GCF_039528415.1 Luedemannella helvata | reverse complement strand
ACGAGAACTCATCGAGTCCGAGCAGCTCAACGGGTGAACCGTCACTGCCGTACTAGGCGTCCGTTCGTTGTAGGTGGCGCCCGGATCGTCGCACTTCGCCCTGGCGGACCTGCTGGTCGAACTTCTGCCAGCGAAGAAGGCGGCGTCCGCCGGCCCGATCAGGGCCGGCGGACGCCGCACCATGACGTGCGCCGCTCCGGTCTACCGGTACTCCGGCCGACGGTACGTCGCTAGATGAACCGCCACAGGTGGTCGTTGGTCCCGTTGTCGTCCCACAGGAGCACCTGGGCACCTTGCCCCGTGGACGCCCCGGACACGCCGAGCACCCGACCGCCAGCCGCGCACTGGATGCGGAAGTAGCCGTTCGCGCCGTACCGCAGCCGCCAACGGTTGTCGTTGCTGCCGTCGTCAGCCCACTGGACGATCCGCGACCCGTTGGCCGTGCCGGCGTTCTCCACGGCGAGCACCTTGCCGCTGTTGGAGTTGCGGAACCGCAGGTAACCGCCCGAGTCGACGATCGCGGTCCAGAAGTGGTCGGCCGTTCCCGTGTTGCCCCACTGGATGACCAGCCCGCCGTCGGCGGTGGACATGTTCTGCACGCCGAGCACCAGGCCGCTGTTGAGGTTCTGGATCCGCCGCGCGCCGTTGGGCAGGAACCGCCACTGGTTGTCCAGCGACCCGTTGTCCGGATCCTGCACGGCCTGCGCGCCCTGCGCGGTGGAGCCGTTGAGGATGGCCAGCAGCTTGCCCGTGTGGACATTACGCAGCTTGTGCGAACCGTCGCCGACGTCGACGAGCGTCCAGCGGTGGTCGGCGGTGCCGTTGTCGGCCCACTGCAACACGCGGGCGTTGTCGGCGGTGGACATGTTCTCCACGCCGAGGACCTTGCCGCTGTTGACGTTGCGCAGGCGCACGGCCGAGCCGTCGACGATGAGTTCCCAGTCGTGGTCGGCCGTGCCGCTGTCGGCCCACTGCAACGCGAGGCCGCCGTCGGCGGTCGACATGTTCTGGATGCCGAGCACGAGGCCGGACGCCGCGTTGACGAGCCGGAAGCTGGCGTTGCCGCCCGTACTCCCCCCGCCGCTGGCGTTCCAGTAGACGGTGTAGTTGTGCCCCTGCGCGTCGTAGAACGGGCCGAGGTTCACCGTGGACCCGTTGGCGGTGGCCGTGAAGGCGAGCGACGAGGTGCCCGTCCGGGTCACCGTCGACGTGCTCAGCGACGGCAGCGACGACAGCGTCGTGTTGCCGTAGTTGCCCGACAGGACGACAGGCCCGTACGTGACGGCGACGACGTTGGCGTTGTCGTTGGCGGCTTTGAGCGCCACGGCCATCGGCAGCCGGACGGTGACCGTGTCGCCCGAGGTCCACGACCGGGTGAGGGTCGCGTAGGACCCCGGCGTCGCGGTGACGTCCTGGGTCACCCCGTTGACGCTGATCGTGGCGCCGGCGGCCCAGGCGGGGACGCGGAACCGCATCGACCACGAGCCGCTGACGTTGCCCGTGACGGTCAGCGTCGTGGTGTCGCTGACCGGGTACGTCGTGGACTGGGTGACCGTGATGCCGCGCTGGGACCAGTTCAGCACGGAAGGCAGGTACAGGTTCACGGTCAGCGTCGTGCCGTCGTAGAAGTAGATCGAGTCCATCAGCTTCGTGTTGATCTCGATGCCCGTGCCCTGGCAGCACCAGAAGCTGTTGTAGTCGGTGCTCCACGTGCCGCCACCCCAGGCCGGTCCGACGCCCCGCCGCCCGCCCGGCCGCAGAGGGGTGAAGTACGTGATGTGGCCGTGGCTGTCGGCGGGGTTCTGCGCGCCGATGATGTGGTTGAACAGCGCCCGCTCGTAGAAGTCGAAGTAGGCCGCGTTGTTCGGGTAGAGCAGCCACAGTTCGCGGGTCAACTTCAACATGTTGTACGTGTTGCAGTGCTCGCACGTGTCGTTGGCCAGGTACCCGGCGATCGCGTTGGGCGCCCGGAAGTGTTCGGCCTGGCTGTTGCCGCCGATCGCGTAGGTGTGCGCGTTGACGGTCATGTTCCAGGCGTTGACCGCGATGTCGCGATAGCGGGTCGTCCCGGTCGCCTTGTACTCCCGCGCCGCGCCGACCCACTTGGGCACCTGGGTGTTCGCGTGCAGCCCGTTGAGCTGGTCCTGATTGGACGCCAGCGGGTTGAACACGGCCGCGTGGTCGAACCGCTGCGCCGCCGTGAGCCAACGCGTCGTGCCGGTCATCTGGTAGATGTCGGTGAGCACCTCGTTCATGCCGCCGAACTCGGTGGCCAGCATGTTCTGCATCTGGGTCGAACTCAGCCGGGCCGTACGGGTGTCGACCCAGCCGGCGAGCGCCAGCATGACATCGCGCGCCTGCGTGTTGCCGAGGTAGCGCCACACGTCCAGCAGGCCCGCGAGGGTCTTGTGGATGCAGTAGTACGGCACGTTGCCGTTGCTCAGCGTGCGCGCCTCCAGCGCGGTGAAGTCCGACTCGGGGAATCCCGACAGGTACCCGGCGGCGAACCCGGCCGCCGAGTTGTTCGCCTGGCACTTCGCCAGCTCGGCCACCATCGTGTTGGCCTTGTCCCGGCACGTCGTGTCGCCGAGCACGGCCCACGCCTGCGCCCAGGCGGTGAGGAAGTGCCCCTGCATGTGCGTACGGAAGGGGAAGTTCGGCGCGTCCCACCCCCCGTTGGTCGCGGCGCCGCCGGTGGACAGGCGGTGGTTGGCACGGAAGTTGTAGAGCAGCCGGTTGACGTCGACGAACCGCAGGTAGGACAGCGTCCGGTTCTGGTTGTCCAGCCAACGGCTGGAGGTGAGCGTGACCTGGCCGAGGTCGAACGCGTACGCGCCGACGCCAGTGTCCGGCCGGGCCGGGGCGACGACCGCCTCGGCGGCCGACCGGCCGATGACGGCGCCGCCGACGGCGCCGGCGGCCGCCGCGACGCCCGCTGATTTCAGCAGGCCACGGCGGCTCAGGGACGGGGTTTGCACGGGGGTCCTCCTGACTCGAGGTAAAGCATAGGAGTCGATGTGAGCGTTAACATGCGGCCGCGCGCCGCGCCTTCGTTTCGGAGCGTTCGCGGGTGGACGGGCTCGACGAAGTGACTCACGTCGACGTCCGAAGACGTTGCCAGACTGTTTCGCAACACTCAAGAGGTGCGCCTCAGCGCACTTCAGGGCACAACGCTTGAGCTGCGCTTACATCGCAGGAAAACCTTTTCGCAGATTTCCGTTATGACGCGGCGCCGACCCGTCGACGCCGCCAAGATCTTCACCGGCCGGGCCACCTATTGCCATGAGTTTGCAACAGCTAAAGTAATGCAAGAAGTCCCACGTACCGTGAGGAGATCGTTGTGAGCCTGTACACGCTGCCGGACCTGCCCTACGACTACGCCGCCCTGGAGCCGCACATCAACGGCCAGATCCTGGAGCTGCACCACGACAAGCACCACGCGGCGTACGTCAAAGGCGCGAACGACACCCTTGAGAAGATCGCGGAGGCCCGCGACAAGGGCGACTTCGGTGGCATCGTCGGGCTGGAGAAGACGCTCGCCTTCAACCTCTCCGGCCACATCCTGCACTCCCTGTACTGGCAGAACATGTCCCCCGACGGTGGCGAGCGCCCCGACGGTGACCTCGCCGACGCCATCACGGAGTTTTTCGGGTCGTTCGATGCCTTCCACGGGCAGATGTCGGCCGCCACCACGCTCGTGCAGGGCTCGGGCTGGGGTGTGCTGTCCTTCGAGCCGAGCTCCGGACGGCTGCTCGTGGAGCAGGTCTACGACCATCACGGGAACGTGGCCCAGGGTTCGGTTCCGCTGCTCGCGTTCGACGCCTGGGAGCACGCGTACTACCTGCAGTACCGCAACGTGCGGCCTGACTTCGTCAAGGCCATGTGGGAGGTCGTCAACTGGCCCGACGTGGCCGCCCGCTACGCGGCCGCGAAGGCTGCCGCGGGGCCGGCCGGCTGATGGCGCCCCGGGAAGAGTTCCTCGCCACGGTCCTGCCGCCGGCGCTGGAACTGGCCACCGCCTACGCGGCGTCGGAGGGTGACCCGGCGCTCTTCGTCACGACGATGCGGCGCGTGGTGGACGAGTCGATGCAGGCGACCGATCCCTCCACCGCGACCGCGCAACTGCTGTTCGGCATGTCCGCACTCTGCGGCATCCTGCTCGACGATCTCGCCGACCACGAGGGCACCGACCGTGCGGCCGTGCTCGCTCAGGTGCACCGCCTGTACCTGGCGAGCTGAGGGGCGTGCGTCACACCGCCGCTCTTATTGCATGACCTTTGCAGTAACAACTGCTAAACAATATGCTGGTCCAAACGGCCTCGAGGGCGAGGTCGCCGGCCGGCGACCCGGGGAGGGGTCATGAGTGACGTATTGGCGTTGCACATCGCCAACGGCATCGTCGACGCGCCGGTGTCCGCGCTCTTCGCGGGCATCGCGGTCGTCGCGCTCGTCGTGTGCGTCGTCCGCGGTCGGGCAGACCTGGACGACCGGCTCGCCCCGATGGCGGGCCTCGTGGCGGCGTTCATCTTCGCCGTGCAGATGCTGAACTTCCAGGTGCTACCGGGCGTCTCCGGTCACCTGCTGGGTGGGGTGCTCGCGGCCATTCTCGTTGGCCCCTGGGTCGGCGCGCTGTGCGTGTCGACCGTGCTCATCGTCCAGTGCCTGCTGTTCGCCGACGGCGGCCTGACCGCCCTGGGCCTCAACATCACCAATATGGCCATTCTCGGCACGGCGGCGGGCTACCTGCTCGTGGCGGGCCTGCTACGGGTGCTGCCGCGCACCCCGGTCGGTCTGGCCGTCACCGGCTTCGTGGCCTCCGTGGTCAGCGTGGTGGTCGCGTCGCAGGGCTTCGTCCTGCAGTACTGGCTGGGCGGCACGACCGAGCTGTCCCTGCCGACGATCTCGATGACCATGGCCGGCGTGCACACGCTCATCGGCATCGGCGAGGGTCTGATCACCGCCACGACCGTGGCCACGGTCGCCCGGGTCCGGCCCGACCTGGTGTTCGCGCTGCGCCGCTTCCGCCGTCCCGCTTCGACGACCCCGGTCGCCGTGCCCGCCGTGGGAGGTGTCGCGTGAACAAGCGACTCGGTTGGTTCCTCGCGGGTGGCCTCCTGGTCGCCCTGCTGCTCGCCGGCGTGGTCAGCAGCTTCGCCTCGTCGAGCCCCGACGGGCTGGACTCCACCGCCCGGGAGGGCTGCGTCTTCGACGCCGACGACAACATCATCGGCGGCACGTGCATGGCCCAGCAGGAGGCCGAGCACCAACTCGGGGACAGTCCGCTGGCCGACTACGGCATCAAGGGCATCGACAACGAGTACCTGTCGACCGGCCTGTCCGGCGCGCTCGGCGTCCTCATCACGTTCGGTGTGGGCGGTGGCCTGTTCTGGCTCGTGCGCCGGCGGGGGCAGCCGGCCGCCGCCGCCAAGGAAAGCTGATGTCCGGGGGCCACGCCCATCCGCTGCACCTGCACCGCGACAGCCCCGTGCACCGGCTCGCCCCCGAGGCGAAGATCCTGGCCACGGTGCTGTTCACGGTCGTGGTCGTGGTCACCCCGCGCACGGAGTTCTGGGCCTTCGCCGGGTACGCGCTGCTGCTCGCGGCCGTCGCGGCGGCCGCCCGGGTACCCGCCGGGTGGCTCGCCAAGCGGGCCACCATCGAGTTGCCGTTCGTCCTGCTCGCCGTGGCGCTGCCCTTCGCGGGCCACGGCGAGCGGGTCACCTGGCTCGGGATGTCGCTGTCCGTCGACGGCCTCTACGGGGCGTGGAACATCGCCGCGAAGGGCACGTTGGGCGTACTCACCTCGCTCCTGCTGGCGGCGACCACGACCGTGCGCGACCTGATCTACGGCCTGGACCGGCTGCGCTGCCCGCAGGTGTTCGTGCAGATCGCCACGTTCATGCTGCGCTACCTGGACATCCTGGCCGACGACGCGCGCCGGATGCGCGTCGCGCGCCTGTCGCGCGGCTACGACCCCCGGTTCCTGTGGCAGGTCAAGGCGTTCGCGGTCGGCGTGGGCGCGCTGTTCCTGCGCACGTACGAACGCGGCGAGCGGGTCTACCTCGCCATGGTGTCGCGGGGATACACCGGCCGGCTGCCGGTGCCCGACGCCGGCGGCGCCACGGCCGTGCAGTGGGCGGCGTCGCCCGCCCTGCCGGCCGCGGCCGCCTGCGTCGCCCTGGTCGCGGTGCTGCGATGACCGCCGCGCTGGAGATCAGTTCCCTGTCGTACGCGTACCCCGACGGCAGCCCGGCGCTGCGCGGCGTGGACCTGCACGTGGCGCGGGGCGAGCGGGTGGCGATCCTCGGCCCCAACGGCGCCGGCAAGACCACCCTGGTGCTGCACCTCAACGGCATCCTGCACGGGGGCGACGGCTCCGTGCGCGTCGGCGGCCTCGCGGTCGAACCGCAGGACCGGGCCCGGCTGATGGAGATCCGCCGCCGGGTCGGCATCGTCTTCCAGGACCCGGACGACCAGCTGTTCATGCCCACGGTGGCCGAGGACGTGGCGTTCGGCCCGGCCAACCTCGGCCTGCGCGGCGCCGACCTGGCCGAACGGGTCGACGAGGCCCTCGCCGCCGTGGACATGGCCGACTACCGCACCCGGGCGCCCCATCACCTGTCGTTCGGGCAGCGCCGGCGGGTGGCCGTGGCGACCGTGCTGGCCATGCGCCCGGAGATCCTGGTGCTCGACGAGCCGTCATCCAATCTCGACCCGGCCAGCCGCCGGGAACTGTCCCAGATCCTGCGGGCCCAGCCGGTGACGCTGCTGATGGTCACCCACGACCTCCCGTACGCCCTGGAGCTGTGCCCCCGCTCGGTGATCCTCGACGCGGGGCGGGTCGTCGCCGACGGCCCCACGGTCGAGCTGCTCGCCGACGAGGCGCTCATGCGCCAGCACCGCCTGGAGCTGCCGTACGGGTTCGACCCCGCGCTGGCGGCCGCGCAGATCGGCAGCCTTCATCAATAGATGTTGATGCGCCCGGGAACCGGGCCGGTGCCGGTCGCGTCCAAACGTCATGCGAATCCGCAGCAGCTACCTCGGCCTTGCCACGGCGATCCTCGTCCTCGCCGGCTGCGCGCAGCCGACGCCGGCCTCGCCCGGGCCGGACGCCTCGGTCGACCCGCCGGTGACCACCCGGCCCGGGATCGACCCCGCGTGCGGGCAACCGTTCGGGGAGCGGCCGGGCGATGGCCTGACCATGACCGGGAAGTTCCCGGCGACCGCGACGGCCGACCAACGGACCCTCGCCGGCACGGTCACGGTCACCAGCTCGGTGACCGTGAAGGGCGTCGTGGGTCGCACCGCCGATGTCTACGTGGTCCACGACGGCCGGGTCGTGGTCGTGCCCGGCATGCGCGACGCCGTGGGTGTCGTCTGGGAACTCACCCCCGGCGCGACGAAGAGCCTGCCCGCCGAGGCGCTGCTCGCGCCCTGCGACGGGACCGGGGATCGGCTCGCCCCGGGGACGTACGCCGTGTACGCGACGGTGGTGCTGTTCGCCGACGACGGCACCGAGATCCGGGCGGTCGGCGGACCGTGGCCCCTCGACGTGCGCTGACGAAGGGCGGCCGGGATACCCCCGGCCGCCCTCGCGTCACGCGTACGGTCAGTAGATCACGATGCTGAGGCCCATCGCGGAGCTGAACGCGGTCCACGGCTGGGCGTAGCCCGTACCACCGCCGAAGGCGATGAAGTGACCGCGGATCCAGGCGCCGGACGCGTCCTTGGCGTAGAACGCGCCGCCGGAGTCACCGTTCGAGCCGACGCTCGTGCCGCCGGTGTAGACGATGACCGGCGACTTGCAGCCGGTCGCGGTGCAGACCTGCCCGGTGGTGCTGGTGGCCGTGTGGCCACACACCTCGCCGGTGGTCCGGCCGCTGTGGCAGTAGTTGGTGTAACCCACGCTGGCGGCGCCGGCCGCCACGACCGGGATGCTCGTCGTGCTCGTCACGCCGCCCGTGAAGACGCGGGCCGAGTACGACTGGCCGCCGAGGAGTTCCACGTCCTGCGCATGGCCGCTGATCGTGGGCAGGCGCCGGTTGGACACCGTGCCGTACGTGTACGCGCCGGCCTCCGTGGTGACGGTCGCGCCCACGGCGAAGCAGTGGCCCGCCGTGGTCATGAACCGGGTGCCGGCCGAGTTCTGCACGACATAGCCCGACGAGCAGATGCCGCCGCCGGACGCGATGCCGCCACTGCCGTAGAACGGCGGCGAGTCGTTGCGGCGGTCGAACGCGTCGCTGACGCCGTTGCTCTTGAGCTGCACCTCACTGGACGCCGCCGCGAACGCGGCCGACGCGCCCTTGGTGCTCAGCAGCGAGGCGACGACGGTCGCGGGCGCGGTCGTGTCCAGCACGATCTTGCCCGTCGTACCGTCGACGTAGCTGGCGAACGTGTACCGCGTGCCGTTCTTGGCGACATACGTCGCGATGCGTCCCTGAAGCTGGGACAGCGCCGCGCTGGCCGACGAGGGCACCGCCTTGGTCACGACCGCGCGGTCCGGCGCCTGGGCGTCGTCCTTCGCGACCGAGACCCGAGCGGGCTCGCGGTCCTTGCCCGGCCCGGCCTGCGCCGGCACGGCGCTCAGGACGGTCAGCGCGACGGTCACCGTCGCGCCGACGAGCATCCGTGTGCTTGTGCGCATATGGGTCCTCCTGTGTACGCATATCCACGACCCGATGCCGTGAACATGCGGCATATCGAACACAGGCGATGAATGATCCTAATAGGCATCTGTCAATGTTGAGACTGCCTTTAAACAAAGTACTTAATTATGTTGACTTGCCGATGAAAACCGAGGTCAGGACTCATATTCGGGAAAGTCCCAGGACTTTTAGGACGAGGTCCTAGGACCTCATTGAATCGATGAACGAGACTCATTCGAGGTCGGCTCATAATGGTGCCGGGTCCCTCATCGGCCGGCCGATCAGGCTCAGGGCCGAGCGGTGAACCGGCCGCTCCAGAATGATCGCCGCCATGCCCGCGGGTGGTGCGGCCAAGGCGATGGCTCGCCGCCGCGAGACGTACCTCCACCGCGCCGCCGCGCCGACCCCTCACGTACCACCGGTTCTGGGCGCAGGCGGAAATCGCCATGGCGGCGGCCGACTACGGGAGCCTGTTCCCGCCCGGCCCGCCCCTCGATCCGCGGACGTTTGGACGAATGCGCGGGTAACGGGCGCCCCCGATAGGACGCGAAATCGACCAAACGTCGGGCGGACGTCGGGCGGAGGGCGGGTCGGAGGGCGGCGGTTTCGCTTGGCGCATAAACGGGATGTGGAATGAGTGATCACTCATTAGCATGGGCCCGTGACCGAACAGTCCGCGCCGCTCCTGCGGCGCCGGAGCCCTCCCCTGCCCCCGGAAGAACGGCGCGCCGCGCTCATCGCGGCCACCTCCCCGCTCATCCGGATGCATGGCCTCAACGTGCCGACCCGGCTGATCGCCGAGGCGGCCGGCGTGGCGGAGGGCACCATCTTCCGGGTATTTCCTGACAAGAATGCCCTGCTCCGCGCCGCCCTCGCCCACATTTTCGACCCGGCACCCGCCGTCCGGATGCTACGCGACATCCCGGCCTGCTATCCCCTGCAGGTCCGCCTTGCCGCCGCCGCACAGATCGTCGGGCACCGGATGGCCGCCAACGCGCCCGTCATCGCGGCGCTACGCAGCCCGGACGCGGTCGCAGTGCTCAACGGCGATCCGTTCGACGGCGACCCGCGCGCGTCGCTCAATGTGATCGTCGACGCGGTCGCCGACCTCATCCGCCCCGACGAGCACCGGTTGCGCCGCTCGGCGCACACCACGGCCCAGCTGCTGATCAGCCTTGTGGTGCTCACCTCGCGCGGCATGCTCGGTCCGGAACACCTCACCGGCGGGGACCTCGCCGACCTGCTCCTCCATGGACTCAACACACCACCCACCGGAGAAGGCCCGTGCTGATCAGACTGTTGCGCAGATATCTGCGCCCGTACCGGGGGGCGATCGGCGCCGTCGTGGCGTTCCAGCTCGTCCAGACACTAGCCACGCTCTATCTGCCCACCCTGAACGCCGACATCATCGACAAAGGCGTCGTCCTCGGCGACATCGGCTACATCATCCGGGTCGGCGGGGCGATGCTCGGCGTGACGCTGTTGCAGGTCGTGTGCTCGATCGCGGCCGTCTACTACGGCGCGCAGGTCGCGACCGGACTCGGCCGCGACCTACGCGCCGCGATCTTCGGCCGGGTGCAGACGTTCTCCGCCCGCGAGGTTGGCCGCTTCGGCGCCCCGTCGCTGATCACCCGTACCACGAACGACGTCCAGCAGGTACAGATGCTGACGCTCATGACGCTGACCCTCATGGTGTCGGCGCCGATCATGTGCGTCGGCGGCATCATCCTCGCGCTCAGGCAGGACGTACCGCTGTCGGGCCTGCTGCTCGTCATCGTCCCGGCCCTGATGGCCGTCATCGGCGTCGCCGTGGTGAAGATGCGCCCGCTGTTTCGCGCCATGCAGGAGCGCATCGACGCGGTGAACCGCATCCTGCGCGAGCAGATCACGGGCATCCGGGTGATCCGGGCGTTCGTCCGCGACGACCACGAGCGGCGCCGCTTCGCCGGGGCCAACACGCAGCTGACCGATGTGTCGCTGGGCGCCGGACGGCTGATGGCGACCATGTTCCCCGCGGTCATGTTCATCATGAACGTGTCGAGCGTGGCGGTGATCTGGTTCGGGGGGCACCGGGTGGCCAGCGGCGGCATGGAGATCGGCGCGCTCACGGCGTTCCTGAGCTATCTCATGCTGATCCTGATGTCGGTCATGATGGCGACCTTCATGTTCGTCATGGTGCCGCGCGCCGAGGTCTGCGCGGAGCGCATCGACGAGGTGCTGACCACGGACACCAGTGTCGTGCCGCCGGCTACGCCGGTCACGCCGGCCACGAGCCGGGGCGAGCTGGCGCTGCGCGGCGTCTCGTTCCGTTACCCCGGCGCGGAGGAGCCGGTCGTCAAGGGAATCGACCTGGTGGCCCACCCCGGCCAGATAACGGCGATCATCGGGAGTACGGGCAGCGGCAAGACCACGGTCCTCAACCTCATACCCAGGCTGTACGACGCGACGGACGGCGAGGTCACGATCGACGGGGTCGACGTGCGAAACCTGGACCCGGCCCACCTGGCCACCATCATCGGGCTGGTCCCGCAGAAGCCGTACCTGTTCACCGGTACGGTCGCGAGCAACCTGCGCTACGGCCGGCCGGACGCCACGGACGAGGAGCTGTGGCACGCGCTGGAGGTCGCGCAGGCGCGCGACTTCGTCGAGAAGATGCCCGAGCGGCTGGCGGCGCCGATCGCGCAGGGCGGCACGAACGTGTCCGGCGGGCAGCGCCAGCGCCTGTCCATCGCCCGCGCGCTGGTACGTCAGCCGAAGATCTACCTTTTCGACGACTCGTTCTCCGCCCTGGACTACGCGACCGACGCGGCGCTGCGGGCCGCGCTGGCCAAGGAGACCACCACGGCCACGGTCGTCATCGTGGCGCAGCGGGTCAGCACGATCCGCTCGGCCGACCGCATCGTCGTGCTCGACGAGGGCCGGGTCGTCGGCGTGGGTACGCACGCCGAACTGATGGCCGACAACGACACGTACCGCGAGATCGTCCTCTCCCAGCTCACCGAACAGGAGGCCGCGGCATGAGCGAGCGCAGCGAGCGAATCATCAGCACGGTGTCAGCTCATGGCGGCGCCGAGCGGAGCGAGGTGACGGCATGAGCGAGCGCACGCCACCGAGGCGCGGGCACGGCGGGCCCGGGTTCGCCGCCATGATGGGCGGCGGGCCGCCGCCCGCGAAGCCGCTGGACTTCAAGGGGACCACCAAGCGGCTGGTCGGCATGCTGCGTCCCGAACGGGCGACCGTCATCGTCGCGCTCGCCCTGGGCGTCGTCAGCGTGTTCCTGTCCGTCCTCGGCCCGCGCATCCTGGGCCACGCCACCGACCTGGTCTTCGCGGGCGTCATCGGCAGCAGGCTGCCGGAGGGCGTCACGAAGGAGCAGGCCATCGAGCAGCTGCGGGCAACCGGGCAGGACCGGATGGCCGACCTGCTCAGCGGCATGACGGTCATCCCGGGGCAGGGCATCGACTTCGACGCCGTGGGCCGGGTCCTGATCTGGGTGCTCGTCATCTACGTGGGCGCGTCGCTGTTCGCCCTGCTACAGGGCCGGCTGACCGCGGTGGTCGTGCAGCGCACCGCCTACCGGCTGCGCGAGCAGGTGGAGGCGAAGCTCGCCCGGCTGCCGCTGAGCTACTTCGACAAGCAGGCACGGGGCGAGGTGCTCAGCCGGGCCACCAACGACACGGACAACATCGGCCAGACGTTGCAGCAGACGCTGAGCATGCTCATCACGTCCGTACTCACGATCTTCGGCGTACTCGGCATGATGTTCTGGATCTCACCGTTGCTGGCGCTCATCGCGCTCGTGGCGGTGCCGCTGTCGGTGGTGCTGACCGCGAAGATCGGCAAGCGTGCGCAGAAACAGTTCATCGCGCAGTGGGCGACGACGGGCCGGCTCAACGCCCACATCGAGGAGAACTTCACCGGGCACTCGCTGGTGAAGGTCTTCGGGCGCCAGGCCGAGGCCGAGGAGACGTTCGCCCAGCACAACGGCGAACTGCACGGGTCGAGCTTCAAGGCGCAGCTCATCTCCGGCACGATCCAGCCGGCGATGATGTTCATCGGCAACCTGACCTACGTGATCATCGCCGTCGTAGGCGCCGTGCGGATCCTCAACGGCGGCATGACGCTGGGCGAGGTGCAGGCGTTCATCCAGTACTCCCGCCAGTTCATGCAGCCGCTGACCCAGGTGGCGAGCATGGCCAACCTGGTGCAGTCCGGCATCGCCTCCGCCGAGCGCGTCTTCGAGCTGCTCGACGCCGCGGAGCAGGAGCCCGACCCGGTCGAGCCGGCGCGCCCCACGCAGTTGCGCGGGCGGGTCGCGTTCGAACACGTCGGCTTCAGCTACGACCCGCAGCGCCCGCTCATCGAGGACCTGTCGCTGGTCGCCGAGCCGGGACAGACGATCGCCATCGTCGGCCCGACCGGCGCCGGCAAGACGACGCTGGTCAACCTGCTCATGCGCTTCTACGAGGTGGACCGGGGCCGGATCACCCTCGACGGGGTGGACATCCGGACGATGTCACGCGACGAGCTGCGGGCCGCGATCGGCATGGTGCTGCAGGACACGTGGCTGTTCGGCGGCTCGATCGAGGACAACATCGCGTACGGGGCCGGCGACGGGTCGGTGCCGCACGAGCGGGTCGTGGAGGCCGCCCAGGCCACGCACGTCGACCGGTTCGTGCGCACCCTGCCCGACGGGTACGGCACGGTCATCGACGAGGAGGGCGGCAACGTCTCGATGGGCGAGAAGCAGCTCATCACGATCGCCCGCGCGTTCCTGGCCGAGCCGACCATCCTCATCCTGGACGAGGCGACCAGCTCGGTCGACACCCGCACCGAGGTGCTCATCCAGCGCGCGATGAGCACGCTGCGTACGGGCCGGACGAGCTTCGTCATCGCGCACCGGCTCTCCACGATCCGCAACGCGGACCTGATCCTGGTCATGGAGAACGGAGCGATCGTCGAGCAGGGCACGCACGACGAGCTGATCGCGGCCGGCGGCGCGTACGCCCGGCTGTACGCGGCCCAGTTCGCCGAGCCGCTCGCCGAGGTCGACTGACTGGACCGGGGGCGCGGCGCCGAGCCGCCGCGCCCCCGGTCGGTCAGTACTCGCCGAAGACCTTCAGCGCGGGCAGCGCCCTGCCGTCGTAGTCGAAGAGGGCCTGGTTCTCCCAGGCGTTGCCCGAGGTCGGGTCGGCCGGGTCCCAGCCGCCGCCCTCGACGGCCGTCCAGGCGGGCTCCCAGTAGAAGACGCCCAGGCCCCGCCCGCCGGGCACGGCCGCGACGACGTTGAACATGTCGCGCAGCGCCTGCGCCTGGCCCTCGGCTGTGGCCGGGTAGCCGGCCGTGGCCTGAAGCGTCGGGTTGAAGATGTTCTCCAGTGCGTCGTCCTGGTCGAGGGTGAACCCGTAGGCGGTCTCGACCACCATGACGTCCTTGTCGTAGCGCTTCACCAGGTCGAACAGGTTGGCCTGGAGGTAGCCGAGCGGCCCGTGCCAGTACGTGTAGTGCGACACGGCGATCACGTCGAACGGCACGCCCCGGCTCACGGCGTTGTCGAACCACCAGACGTGCCCGCCGTTGTTGCCGCCCTCGGCCAGATGCAACACCACCTTGGTACGCGGCGACGCGTCCGTTACCGCCGTGCTGCCTGCGGTGAGCAGGGCGGCCATGCCGTCCCAGTTGTCCCACCGGCCATCCGGCCAGAGAAGGCCGCCGTTGATCTCGTTGCCGATCTGCGCCATGTCGGCCGGCGTGTGCTGGCGGCGCAGCGCCGACAGCACGTCGTACGTGTGGTCGTAGACCGCCTGCTTGAGCTCCTCGAACGGCAGCGACGCCCAGGCGGCGGGCTTGTTCTGCCTGCCGGGGTCGGCCCACGTGTCGGAGTAGTGGAAGTCGACGAGCAGTTTCATGCCCTGCTTCCTGGCCCGCTTGGCCAGGGCCAGCACCTGTGCTTTGTTGCTGTAGTTGTCGGCCGGGTCCACCCACACCTTGACGCGGGCGTAGTTGACGCCGTTGTCGGCGAGGATCCGCAGGGCGTCGCCGCGCCTGCCCTTCGCGTCGCGGTACACGGCGCCGTGGTCGGAGTTCTTGGGCAGCTGCGACACGTCGGCGCCGGAGATGTCGACCCTGCCGGCGGCGCCGGGGGTCAGGCTGACCGCGTCGACGTTGAGCCAGCTGCCGGCCACGCCGTCGGAGTGCACGCCGATGGTGCACGCGCCGCCCTTCACGGCGGTGCTGAGCACGATCTGCACCCACCACTGCGGCCCGGTACGGGGCAGGGCGATGGTGCGCTCCGGGCCGCCGCAGTCGCGCAGGAACAGGTACGCGGCGCTCTGGTCGCCGCTGGTACGCACGGACGCGCGCAGCGTGTAGGAGCCCTTCGACAGCCCGGTCACCCGCTGGAAGGTCTCCACCTGGTAGGCCGACGCCGACCAGTGGGTCAGCCGGTAGGCGCCGCTGGCGCCGCCCGCTTCGGTGTAGCTGGCGTCGGCCCGCCCGGCCTCCGACCACCCGGCGGGCGTGGCGACGCCGGTCGCGTCGTCCTCGAAGTCAGCATTGACGACCATGGCCGGGGCGGGCGCCGGCCTGGTCGGTCCGGCGGACGCCACGCCGGGGACGGTCGCCACGGCGACCACGAGCACACCGACGCCGACCAGCCGCACCGGCCGGCGTCGAAACGGTTGGCTGAGCATAGTGCCTCTCTCGGGGACGGAACCGGCACAACTCTGGGAGCGCTCACAGCGGCTTCACCATCTGTTCAGTTGCGAATGTGCCGCTCACTTCCTGTGAGCGCTCACGACACCACCGAAGCCGTGCGATGTCAATACATCGATACACAGATCGAGGCACCGCCCGTGGGGGCGATGCCTCGATCTGTCGACTTTGGATGGTCAGCCGTGGCCCGGCTGGGCATCCGCGTGTACATGTATGCCGGCGGCCAGGTCAGCGATGTCGTCGACGCTCATGCCGAGCCCGCTCCAGACCTGGACAAGCACCCACGCGTCGGCGGAGTGCTTGATCCACAGTGTCCGGGCCAGGCCGTCCGGGCTGTCGACCAGCACGCCGCTGCGGTCGCCGGCGCGTACTGTCGTCCCCTCGGGGACGAACCCCTCGTCGGACTGGAGCATCACCACGATCTTGCCGGCGAAGCTGTCAGGCTCCTGATCGCTCGCGCCGATGGGCGCCAGCGTCAACCTGTACGCGTTGACGCCCTGGATCTCCCAGCCGTCCGGGATCGTGTCGAGGGTGTACCCCTCCGGCTGCTCACCCTGGAAGGCGACCAGGCGCAAGGGCGTGGTGGCGGCCGGGGCGGACGATCCGGCCGCGGTGGAGGGTACCGGGGGGTTCGAGCCGACCGTGCCGTAGGTGAGCGCCGCCGCCAGGACCGCGGCGGCGACGGCGGAACCTCCGGTCGCCTGGAGGGCGCGGCGACGGCGCAGGGCGCGCCGGCCACGGGCCACGTCCGCGTCCACCTGCTCGGGCGACGGCTGAGTCAGCGGGCCCGCGAGTTCATTGAGCTGGTCATGCAGGGTTGTCATGGGGATACTCCCGAATCTAGGCAAGGACGGACGACACGGGGCCGAGGACCGCGCGGACCCGGTCGAGGGCCCGGGCGGTCTGGCTCTTCACCGTGCCCTCGGAGCAGCCGAGGGCATCGGCGGTGGCGGCGACATCGAGGTCGTAGACGTAGCGGAACACCAACGCGGCCCGCATCCGGGGCGGCAGGTCCCGCAGGGCCGCGCGCAGCCCTTCGGTGAGTTCGCCTCCGACAGTCTCCGCAGCAGGCTCGTCCGGCAGGACGGCCACCGGCCGTTCGCGGCGTCGCCATCCCCGACGGTGTTCGTCGGTGAGGACGTTCACCAGGGTCCGCCGCACGTAACCGTCCGGGTTGGCGGCCCGCCGGAACGCCGGCCACGCCACGTACAGCTTGGTCAGGGTGGACTGCACCAGGTCCTCGGCGAGGTGCTGGTCGCCGGCCGTGAGCAGGGTGGCCGTCCGGACCATCGCGGCGCGGTGGGCGACCACGAAACTGTGGAACTGCGCATCACGCTCGCTTGTCACGTCATCTCCTTCGCTCTCACGACCCCCTGACGCAACCACGGCCGCCATCGGTTGCATGGGCGCGAAAGGTCACGAAATCTGGTCGAGAGCCTTGAAGATCCGCTTCTCGGAGATCGGGTACGCCGTGCCGAGCGTCTGCGCGAAGTAGCTGACGCGCAGCTCCTCGATCATCCAACGGATCGCGACGATGTCGGGCTCGGCGGCCCGGGCGGCGCTCACCTCGGCCAGCAGCGCGTCGTACTCCTCCTGCACCCGGGCCACGTCGTCGGCGAGCTGGTCGTCGCGAGCCGGGTTGGCGGGCAGCTTCTCCAGCCGTTGCAGGATCGCCCGCAGGTAGCGGGGCAGGTCCGCCAGGTGCGCCCAGGCGGTCTCGGTGACGAAGCCGGCGTACACGAGCTTGTCGAGCTGGTCGCGGATGTCGGCCTTGGCGCCCGCGTAGACCGCCGGGGCGAAGGTCGGCGCCTCCAGGCGTGTACGGACCTCGTGCGCCGCCGTCAGGACCTTCTCGACCGCGCCGACGACGCCGAGCGTCACGTCGACCAGGTCGGCGCGGACGGCGTCGCGGAGCCGGGCGAAGCCGGCCTCGTCCCACGCGGGACCACCCGCGTCCGCGACGAGCTTGTCGACCGACGCGCCGATGCAGTCGTCCAGCAGCGCCGGAACGCCGCCGTGCGGGTTGCGCATCAGGGCCAGCTTCACGCCGGCGGAGAGCTGCTTGCCCAGGTACGGCACAGGGGACGGGATCGTGAGCAGGAGCAGGCGCCGGGTGCCGCGCGTCATCGCGTACCGCTGCTCCTCCTCGCTGGCGAAGACGCGGACCGCGACCGACCCCTGCTGGTCGACCAAGGCGGGCCAACCCGTGACCCGGAAGCCGCCGCGGGAGCGCTCGACCGAGCGCGGGAGCGCGCCGCCGGGCCACGCTTTCAGGCCGGTGCGCTCCAGGTCGTCGGCGGCCGCGGCGATGGTCGCGCGGACCTTGGGACGAAGCTGGGCGCGCAGCGCGTCGAGGTCCTTGCCCTCGGCGACGGGCTTGCCCTTGTCGTCCTCGATCCGGAACGTCATGCGCAGGTGGTCGGGGAGCTTGTCGAGCTGCCAGTCCCCCGGGTCGATGACGACGCCGGTCATGCGGCGCAGCTCGCGCTCCAGTGCGGGCAGCAGCGCGCCCTGCGGCTCGCCCAATCGTTCGAGGACGGCCCGCGCGGTGTCGGGCACCGGGACGAAGTTGACCCGTACCGGCTTGGGCAGGCCGCGCAGCAGCGCCGTGACCAGCTCCTCGCGCAGGCCGGGGATCTGCCAGTCGAAGCCGTCGGCGCTCAGCCCCTGCAACGCGGGCAGCGGGATGTGGACGGTCACGCCGTCGGCCGCGGTGCCGGGCTCGAACTGGTACGTCAACGGGAACGCGCCCCAGCGGTCGGGGTAGTCGGCCGCGTCGATGCGGCCGGCGACCTCGTTGACCAGCATGGACTTCTCGAAGTTGAGCAGGTCCGGGTCGTCGCGGCGGGCCTTGCGCCACCAGCTGTCGAAGTGCCGGCCGGACACGATGTCGTCGGGCAGCCGCTGATCGTAGAACGCGAACAGCGTCTCGTCGTCGACGAGGATGTCGCGGCGGCGGGTGCGGTTCTCCAGCTCCTCGACCTCGTCCAGGAGGGCGCGGTTGGCGTCGAAAAACGTGTGGTGGGTGCGCCAGTCGCCCTCGACGAGGGCGTGGCGGATGAACAGTTCGCGCGACAGGGCCGGGTCGATGCGGCCGTAGTTGACCGCGCGCCGCGCCACGATCGGCAGCCCGTACAGGGTCACCTTCTCGTACGCGATGACCGCGCCCTGCTTCATCTCCCAGTGGGGCTCCGAGTAGCTGCGCTTCACCAGGTGCTTGGCCAGCGGCTCGACCCACTCGGGGTCGATGCGCGCGTTCACCCGGGCCCACAGCTTGCTCGTCTCCACCAGCTCGGCCGACATGAGCCAGCGCGGGTTCTTCTTGAACAGCACCGACCCGGGGAAGATCGAGAAACGGCCGCCGCGCGCGCCGAGGTAGTCGCGCTTGTCCGGGTCGTAGAGGCCCAGGTGGGACAGCAGGCCGGCGAGCAGCGCGGTGTGCACCTTCGCCGCCTCGGCCGGCTCGCGGTTCAGCGCGAACTTGAGGGTCTTGGCGACCTGGCGCACCTGGCTGACCAGGTCCTGCCATTCGCGTACCCGAAGGTAGTTGAGGTATTCGTTCTTGCACAGGCGCCGGAACTGGTTGCTGGACAGCTCCCTGCGCTTGTCGACGAGATAGCGCCACAGGTTGAGCAGCGCCATGAAGTCGGAGTCCGGGTCGGCGAAGCGGGCGTGCGACTGGGTCGCCTGGGCCTGCTTGTCAACGGGCCGCTCGCGCGGGTCCTGGATGGACAGCGCGGCCGCGATGACGATGACCTCGTCGAGGCAGCCGTTGCGGTCGGCCTCCAGCACCATGCGCGCCAGCCGCGGGTCGATCGGCAACTGCGCGAGCTGGCGGCCGATCTTCGTAAGGCGCTTGTCCTCCAGGGCGCCCAGCTCGTGCAGCAGCGCCACGCCGTCGGCGATGTTGCGCTTCTCGGGCGGGTCGAGGAACGGGAAGTCGGCGATCTCGCCCAACTCCAGGGCGGTCATCTGCAGGATGACGCTGGCCAGGTTGGTGCGCAGGATCTCCGGGTCGGTGAACTCCGGCCGGTTGGCGAAGTCCTGCTCGTCGTAGAGGCGGATGCAGATGCCGTCCGAGGTGCGCCCGCAGCGGCCCTTGCGCTGGTTGGCCGACGCCTGCGAGATGGCCTCGATCGGCAGCCGCTGCACCTTGAGCCGGTGGCTGTAGCGCGAGATGCGCGCCGTGCCCGGGTCGATGACGTACTTGATGCCCGGTACGGTCAGCGACGTCTCCGCGACGTTCGTGGCGAGCACGATCCGCCGGCCGGTGTGCGGCTGGAACACGCGGTGCTGCTCGGCCGTGGACAGGCGGGCGTACAGCGGCAGGACCTCGGTGAACCGGAGGTCGGCCCGGTTGAGGGCGTCGGCCGTGTCGCGGATCTCGCGCTCGCCGCTGAGGAAGACCAGGATGTCGCCGGGGCCCTCGCGCTCCAGCTCGCGCACCGCGTCGAGGATCGCCTCGGTCTGGTCCCGCAGAACGTCCTCGTCCTCGCCGGTCGTCTCGACGAGCGGGCGGTAACGCACCTCGACCGGGTAGGTGCGGCCGGACACCTCGATGATCGGCGCGTCGCCGAAGTGCCGCGAGAACCGCTCTGGGTCGATCGTCGCCGACGTGATGATGAGCTTCAGGTCGGGCCGTTTCGGCAGGATCTGCTTGAGTACGCCCAGGATGAAGTCGATGTTGAGGGACCGCTCGTGCGCCTCGTCGATGATGAGCGTGTCGTACTGGCGCAGCAGGCGGTCGTGGGCCAACTCGGCCAGCAGGATGCCGTCGGTCATCAGCTTGACCATGGTGTCGCCGCTCACCTGGTCGGTGAAGCGCACCTTGTAGCCGACCAGCTCCCCCAGCGTGGTGCCCAGCTCCTCGGCGATCCGGTCGGCGACCGTACGGGCTGCCAGCCGCCGGGGCTGGGTGTGGCCGATCATGCCGCGCACGCCCCGGCCGGCCTCCAGGCACAGCTTCGGCAGCTGGGTGGTCTTGCCGGAGCCCGTCTCGCCGGCGACGATCACGACCTGGTGCTCCCGGATGGCTGCCAGGAGGTCGTCGCGGCGTTGGCTGACCGGGAGTTCCTCCGGGTACGCGATCGTGGGGATCCTGGCCTTCTTCTCCGCGAGGCGTAGCTCCGCCAGCTCGATCTCGGCCTGGATCTCCGCGTACGCCTTCGTGGCGGCGTCCGGATTGCGGATCTTTCGGGCACCGTCGAGGCGACGGCGCAGCCGGCCCTCGTCCCGGAGGGTGAGGTCGGTCAGTCGGGAGCGGAGTTCGGCCGCCGGATGCGGGCCGGCGTCTGGTGTAGCCATGGCCTGGCAAGAATAGGCATACCGGGCGCCGGAACGCCTTCGGGTTTCGGCATTGCCACATCCTGCGTCATGATCACCAAGCGGTGCGTAACTTGTGGCAGAGTTCTCCCGTGGCAGATGAACAGCGCACCGACCCCTCCTGCGCCATGACGCGCGGCGAGAACCCGCCACACGTGGGACCCCGCACGCTGGTCACCGTCTTCGATACGCCCGTCGCGACGTACCTGCAGCATTTCGCTCGCGATGTCGGGTTCCGCACCGTCCTGCTCGACCCCGACTCCGATCGCCTGTCCTGGGCCGAGTGGCGCTACGCCGACCACGTCACCACCCTGCCAAGCGAGGACTTCGTCGACCGCACCACCGACGTGGTCATGACCGACCACGAGCGGCCCGAACTCGGCAAGGTCCTGGAACAGACGCTGCGCCTGCCGGCCCGCTGGATCGGCGTCATCGGCAGCCCCCGCCACCCGCCGGCCTACGTCGCCGAGCTGCGCCAGATGGGCGTGCCGGACGGGGTGATCGCCCGCATCCACCGGCCCGCCGGGCTGAACATCGGCTCCGCGTCGCCGCCGGAGGTCGCGGTCGCGGTCCTGGCCGGCCTCATCGCCGACCGCAACCGCCGCCCGGGCGGCTTCCTGTTCTGAGGTTGGCACCCGTTCAGCGGCTGACCGCCCGTCCGGGTGGTAGTACTTCGATGGCCGGGATCGCCTGGCCACACACGTGATGGGCGTCAGGCGAACAGTTCGTCAGCCTTGGTGACCGTGGCGGCTCGGCGAATCCACACGTCGAGTTGGTCAATATCGGCGCAGTCGGCGATGCGCTCGCGCGCTTCCTCGGAGATATCGATCCCACGAGCTTCCAGAACCGCCAACACAGCCCGCGCCTCGCCCCTTGCCTCGCCCTGGGCGAAGTAGCGGCGGGCGAAGTCGCTCTGGTATCGGTGGGGCGTTGTTGTCATGAGGACCTCCAGGTGGGCGCGGGCCGCCTTCGGCAGGGCCGCGAGCACGACATCAGCATACAGTTCGGCGTGTTCTTGATCGAAAATGTCGAGACCGGCGAGGAACGCCTCCAGCACCGGCGCCCGGTGGCGCTTTGTTCTCGCGTGCGCCAGCGCCGACAGGATCGTCAGCTCAGGGTTTCTTCGCGCCGTCACGCTGTCGGTCACCACCGGCACGGCGTCCGGACCGAGCACGAGCGCGGTCAGGGAAAGGCCAGGTTCACTGACAACAATCGGTTCGGCGCATTGGCGCGCGATCGAAGCGCCCGGGCAGACAATGAGAAGTTGGACCGGGCAACCAAGGCGGGAGTGAAGATTCGCGACGTAGGCCGGCCAACTGCGACGCTTCTTCTCGATGGGCCCGAGCTGCACCTCAACGATCACGGCGTGCACGGGCTCGCCCTGGGACAGAAAAGTGATCACCGCGTCAGCGCGATACTCGGTCGACATGACCGCTGAGAGGTCGGACGAGGACGCCAGCGCCTGATCGAAGGTGGGCACCGATACGCCGAACGGGCCGGTGAGCACTTCGGCGGCCAGGGCTGGTCGCTCGCGGAACATCTCAATGAGGGTTTCGTGGAGCGTGGAGGGCATGGCGACGACGTTAGGGACGCCTGGCGTTGTTGGGAGGGGCCAGCGGCACATCATCACTATCGATATCGCCCTCGTGCACTTTAGGGGGACAAATCGATGAACGCCGGCCAACGGTTCGAGGGCGATCCTGCAGCTGGAATCGTGCTATGAAGTCCGCCATGGTGGGTGAGCGCGCGCGTCTGGAGCCGATCCGGTCCCGGCTCCTGGTCGTGTCCGGCGCGGTTGTGTTCGCTGCTCTGGTGGGCCTGCAGGTCTGGCTGCCGGGCGGTGACGACTGGCGGCCACTGTGGCGCTTTGTTGCGACTCCGATGACGTTCGGCGTCACGGTGATCGGCATGGCGCGCTTGTTCCGCCGGCCCGAGCCGCCGGCGCTCGTGGTCACCCGCGACGGTGTCGCCGTCCGTCACCGGCTGTACCCGGCCGCCCTGTTCGTCGTTGCCCTCCTCGCGTGCGTACTGCTCGCGGGTCCTGTCGTGGACGCGTGGCGCGACGCCGTGGCGCCGTCGGATCGCATAATCGCCGTTTCGTATACCGCCGTGACCGGTGTCCTGGTCGGCCTCCTCACCCTGCTCATTCCGTCGGCGTGGCACGGGTACGCGATCGAACTGACGCCGGCCGGTGTCCGGACCCGCGCGCCGTTTCATCGGCGGCTGATCCCCTGGCCAGCGCTGGCCCTGGGCGGGCCACCCCGTCCGCCCTGGAACAGTACGTCGGTCATGCTGGTCGTCACTGAGCCGGACCTGGTCGTGCAGCGCGGACGCGACATGTGGTTCGGCACCCGTGACCGGCCCGTCCTGCCCGTCGACGCGGAGACCCGGGTCATCGCCGACGCCGTGCGTTGGTATGCCGAGCATCCCGAGTGCCGACCGGCGATCGGCACCGAGGAGGAGTTCGACCGACTGTGCGCCGCGATCGCGGACGGCGCGACCACCGAGCCAGCTCCGTTGGTGCCTCCGGCGCCGCCAGCCGCCGTGCCGCTGCGCCTACGGCATCCACGGCTCGCCATGGTGCTGGTCCACCTGACCTATGTGGTGGCCACGCTCATCGCGGCGGTGACTCTCGTCCTGATCTTTGCGCAGCAAGACCAGCTGCTCGCGGCGGAACGAGCGAGCGCCGTGTACCTTGGCATGCCCGCCGACGGCACCGTTGGCTTCTCCACGGGCACCGTGGGCTTCGTTCAGCGCTGGACGATCGGGCTGCTCCTCAGCTCCATCCTCGTGGGCGTGCTCGCGAGCCTGCTCCTGCGGGCCGTCCGCCGGGGGTCGTCGGATGCGCGCATCGGCCTCGGCTTTGTGCTCGGCGCGACCGCCGTGGTCAACCTCTGTCCCTGCTTCTGGCTGAGCACCAGCCTCATGGGAGAGCCGGCTGCGGGCCTCCTGCTCAACGGGTGGAACGAGGCGGCCGGCCCGCTCGGCCTCCTCACAGGTGCCCTCGCCGCCGCGTCCCTCGTCGCGGTGCTGACCACCGACCGGCGGTCATGACCGTGACGGGAAGTCAGACCCGATGGGATGACCTTTCTGCCGCGCTGCGCCGTATGCGTATGGTACCTTACGCATATGTCGCTCAAGCGCACGACGGTGTATGTGGACAGCGAAGACCTCGCTTTGATCAAGGCCGCAGCGGCCAGACGTGGCATTCCTGAGGCGGAGATTATCCGGGAAGGCGTGCATCTCGCGGCGATGGCGAGTCGCGAATGGACGGAGCCCTTCTTCGATGAGCCACTGGACCTCGGTGGTCCGGTGACGGCCGAAGACGTCACCTCGGTCGCGAAGGAAGCAGCGGCCCGACGATCTCGCCGGCGGGCCGCGTGACGGTTGTCGCTGACAGCTCCGGCCTGATCGCGGCGTTCAACAAGCGCGACCCGGAGCATGTGGCGGCGGCGTATGCCCTCGATCGGGCCGGTTATGTGGTCATCTCTCCGCTGGCGCTAGCTGAGATCGATTACGTCGTACGGTCTCGTGCCTCACAGAACGCGGCCAACGCGATACTCGAGCGCATCCGCGCACGAGTCGCGGACACCCGCGCTGTATTCGCCGAGGTCGACGGGGAACTTCTCGGCATGGCGCTATCCGTCCGTCTGCGCTACCGCGATCTCGACCTCGATCTGGCCGACGCGGTCAACGTCGCGATCGCCGCCCGCTACCGTACGAACCAGATCCTTACGCTGGACCGGCGCGACTTCCGCACGATTCGCCCCCTCACCGAGCACGCGGCGTTCCATGTTCTACCCGACGATCAGTAACCCATGGTCAGCGTGGCGGGACGTTAACCCTATGGGGTGAACTTCCCGCCACGGTGACGAATAGGAAGAAGGTCAGCAGCCGGGGAGGCGCTCCCAGAGGTACGTCTCGATCTGGTCGAGGCTGACGCGCTCCTGCTTCATGGTGTCGCGGTCGCGGACCGTCACCGCGTTGTCCTCGAGGGTGTCGAAGTCGACCGTGACGCAGTACGGGGTGCCGATCTCGTCCTGGCGACGGTAGCGGCGGCCGATGGCCTGGGCGTCGTCGAAGTCGACGATCCAGCGCTTGCGCAGGCGGGCGGCGAGGTCGCGGGCCTTCGGGGAGAGCTGCTCGTTGCGCGACAGGGGCAGCACCGCCACCTTGACGGGGGCCAGGCGCTTGTCGAAGCGCAGCACGGTGCGCTTCTCGACGCCGCCCTTGGTGTTGGGGGCCTCGTCCTCGTCGTACGCGTCGAGGAGGAACGCCAGCACGGCGCGGGTGAGGCCGGCGGCGGGCTCGATGACGTACGGGACCCAGCGCTCCTGCTTCACCTGATCGAAGTACGACAGGTCGACGCCGGAGTGCTTGCTGTGCGTGGACAGGTCGAAGTCGGTGCGGTTGGCGATGCCCTCCAGTTCGGAGAACTCCGTACCGCCGAACTGGAACCGGTACTCGATGTCGACCGTGCGCTTCGAGTAGTGGGAGAGCTTTTCCTTGGGGTGCTCGAAGTAGCGCAGGTTGTCGGGGTTGAGGCCCAGGCCCACGTACCAGTTCCAGCGCTCCTGCAGCCAGTACTCGTGCCACTGCTCGTCGGTGCCCGGCTCGACGAAGAACTCCATCTCCATCTGCTCGAACTCGCGGGTCCGGAAGATGAAGTTGCCCGGGGTGATCTCGTTGCGGAAGCTCTTGCCGACCTGGGCGATGCCGAACGGCGGCTTCTTGCGCGCGGTCGTCTCGACGTTCTTGTAGTTGACGAAGATGCCCTGGGCGGTCTCGGGGCGCAGGTAGTGCAGGCCCTCGTCGCTCTCGACCGGGCCGAGGAAGGTCTTCATGAGGCCGTTGAACATGCGCGGCTCGGTGAAGGTGCCCTTGTTGCCGCAGTTCGGGCAGTTGATCTCGTCGAGGCTGGACGGCGGGCGCTTGTGCTTGGCCTCGAAGGCCTCCTCCAGGTGGTCGGCCCGGAACCGCTTGTGGCAGGACGCGCACTCGGTCAGCGGGTCGACGAACGCGTCGAGGTGGCCGGAGGCGGCCCAGACGTCCTTGGCGAGGATCACGGCGGAGTCGAGACCGACGATGTCGTCGCGCTCCTGGACCATCGTGCGCCACCACTGCCGGCGGACATTGTCCTTCAGCTCGACACCGAGGGGACCGTAGTCCCAGGCCGACCGCGTACCCCCGTAGATCTCGCTGGAGGGGAAGACGAAGCCCCGGCGCTTGGCGAGGCTGACGACACTATCGATGCGATCGGCTGGCATTGCTTTTCTCCTCCTACGCCGACTGGCGGTCGGCGGGGACTGGCACGGTAGGTGTGGGACGTCCGGTACGGGTCGCCCTCAGGCTAGCTGGTGACCCCGCACACGAAGAACTCGGCCGTCTTGCGGTTCTGTTCGAGTTGGAAGTTGTAGGAGACGTCGGTGCCGTCAGCGTAGTGAACCGTCGCGGGGACTTCGAGCGAGTTCGCGGCCGGCGCGCCCACCTCGAAGCTCGCGATGCCCGGTTTGGCGGACTGCTCGGCCGTGAAGGACTCGAGCGACTGTGTCGCCCGCAGCCGGTCGCAGAGCAGCCGGTACGCCTCGGGGTAGTCCTCGGCCTGCAGGGCCGTGAGGTACTCGCGGACGGCCGTCTTCTCCTGCTGGGCGATGACCCGGGTGCCGAGGACGGCGAGGCTGGTGAACCCGGCGACGGTCCCGACGCAGCACAGGGCCAGGACGCCGGCGATCAGGCCGATGCCGATCCACCGCCGCTTGCGTACGCCGTCCGTGGGGGGTGCCACGAACGGGGGTTGCACGCCGGGGCCCCGGGGCGGGGGCGGCACGGCCGGGCCCGGCGGCGCGGAGGGCTCGGTCGTCATGGTCGCGATCGTAGTGGGCTGTCGGCGCGATCACTGTCCACGACGACGACGGACCCACCGGGCGTGGCGGTCGCGAGCGGCTCGAACGCCGAGGGCTCGTCGAGGGCCTGGGCGAGCAGCGGGGTCGCGTGCAGCTTCACCTCGTACGCCCCCAGCGCCCGCCGGTAGCTGCCGACCGACTCCCACACGGTGAGCAGGCACCACACGGTGGGGTCGTCGTACGCGCGGCCCAGTTCGCCCCGCACGTACCCGGGCCGGGCGGCGAGCGTGCCGAGCGCCACCCCGGCCCGTTCGGCGAAGCCGTCCGCCTCCGCCTCCGGCACGGCGAAGCGCATAGCTACCAGCATCGGACCACCTTCCCGCGCCGTTACCCTGTCGCAGGTGAACGATTCCAGGTCAGTGAGCAACGGTAGTCCGTCGGGCGGCGGCCGGGTGTCACCGGTCCTCCTCGCGCTGCGGCGCATCGGCCCGTTCCGGGGCTTCCTGCTGGCCCTGGCCCTCGTGCTGGTGGGTCTCTTCGCGCCGGGCTGGCTGGGTGCGCTGATCCTGTTGGTCCTGGTGGTGGCGCTGGCCGCGCTGGCGAGCCGCACGTGGCCGGTGACCCCGCCGGCCCACCGGGCGGTGCGCCTGGTCATCCTCGCGCTGCTGCTGGTCGTGATCATCGCCAAGGTCGACTGAGCCGCCGCACCGCCGGGACACGCCGACCCATGATGCTATGCGTTTTTGACAATGAATGTCATTAGCGAGCACAGTTGATGGCATGCTGCCGCCCTCCCCCGCCCGCTGGGGATCCCGCATCGTCGCCCTCCTGGTGGCCGCGGCCATCGCGCTGACCGGATGCGGCGGGAACGAGGCCCGCGGCGGGAACGACAAGGTGGGCGTCGTGGCCGCCTTCTATCCGCTGCAGTTCCTCGCCGAGCGGATCGGCGGCGACAACGTCGAGGTGACCAACCTGGTGAAACCGGGCACCGAACCGCACGACATGGAGCTGCGCCCCCGGCAACTGGCCGACGTGGTCGACGCCGATCTCGTGCTCTACCTGAGCGGCTTCCAGCCGGCGGTCGACGAGGCGGTCAAGCAGGAGGCCGCCGGCAAGGCGCTGGATGTGCTGACCGTCACGCCGACCGAGGCCGCCCCCGAGGGCGCCGACGACCACACCGGCGAGGAAGGCCACGCCGGCGAGGGCGACCACGTCGACGCGCACGTCTGGCTGGACCCCACGCGCTTCGCCGCCATCGGCGATCGGGTCGCCGAGCGCCTGGCCGAACTCGATCCGGATCACGCGGCCGCGTACCGCGAGCGGGCCGCCGCCCTGCGCGCCGACCTCGACGCCCTCGACAAGGAGTACGCCGAGCGGCTGAAGACCTGCGCGCGACGCGAGCTGATCACCAGCCACGCCGCCTTCGGGTACCTGGCCCAGCGGTACGGGCTGACCCAGATCCCGGTGACCGGCCTGTCGCCCGAGGCCGAGGCGGGGCCGGGCCGGATGGCCGAGGTCGCCGACCTCGCCCGCGCCAAGGGCGCCACGACGATCTTCTTCGAGACGCTCGTGAGCCCGAAGGTGGCTCAGGCACTGGCCGACGAGGTGGGCGCGAAGACCGCCGTGCTCGACCCGATCGAGGGACTCGACCCGAACTCCGGGACGGACGACTATCTTTCCGTCATGCGGCGCAATCTCGACACCCTTGTCACCGCCCTGGACTGCCGGTGAGCGGCGACGTCATCGCGGTGCGGGGCGCCGCCGTGGCGTACGGCGGTCGACCCGTACTCACCGGGGTGGACCTCCAGGTCCGCGGCGGTGAGGTGGTCGCCGTGCTGGGGGCCAACGGCTCCGGCAAGTCCACCCTGATCCGCGCGATCCTCGGGCTCGTCCCGCTCGCCGCCGGGGAGGTCGACCTGTTCGGCACGCCCCGGCGCCGGTTCCGCCAGTGGTGGCGGGTCGGGTACGTGCCGCAGCGCCTCGGCGCGGGCAGTGGCGTGCCGGCGACCGTACGCGAGGTGGTCAGCGCGGGCCGGCTGGCCCGTCGCGGCCTGCTGCGTCCCGCCCGCGCCGCCGATCGGCGCGCTGTGGACGCGGCGCTCGACTCCGTGGGGCTGGCCGATCGGGCCGCCGACCCGGTGGGCACCCTCTCCGGCGGGCAGCAGCAGCGCACGCTCATCGCCCGGGCGCTGGCCGGCGAGCCCGAGCTGCTCGTCCTCGACGAGCCGACGGCGGGCGTCGACGCGGCCAGCCAGGAGGCGTTCGCGGGCGCGCTGGCCCGGTTCGTGGGGCACGGCGGCACCGTGCTGCTCGTCGCGCACGAACTGGGCCCGTTGGAGCCGCTGATCTCGCGCGCGATCGTCGTCCACCAGGGCGCGATCGTCCACGACGGCGCCGTACCCCGGCCGGCCGGCCATCACGCCGAGCCCGGCCACGACCACGTGCACCCGCACGCCCCGTCCGGCCACGAGACCATGTGGGGTGCCCCATGAGCGAGCGAACCGTCAGCCCAGTGGGGCCATCCCGATGCCGGGGCGCGGCGGGATGAGCCTCTTCGGGTACGACTTCATGGTGCGGGCGCTCGTCGGCGCGCTCGTCGTCGGCGTGACCGCGCCGACGCTGGGCATCTACCTCGTGCAGCGGCGACTGTCGCTCATCGGCGACGGCATCGGCCACATCGCCCTCACGGGCGTGGGCCTGGGGCTGCTGCTGCACACCTCGCCCGTGGTGACCGCCGTCATCGTGGCCGCGCTCGGCGCGGCGGCCGTGGAGCTGGTCCGCGAGCGTGGCCGCGCGTCCGGGGACGTGGCACTGGCCCTGCTGTTCTACGGCGGCCTGGCCGGCGGCGTGGTGCTGGTGGAGCTCTCCGACGAGTCGAGCAGCGCCAACCTCATGTCGTACCTGTTCGGCTCGCTGCTGTCGACGTCCCGCGAGGACCTCGTGGCCATCGCCGTGTTGTCGGTCGCCGTGCTCGCGGTGACGCTGCTCGGGCGGCCGTGGCTGTTCGCGGTGTGCCACGACGAGGAGTACGCCCGGGTGAGCGGCCTGCCCGTGCGGGCGCTGAACCTGGTGCTGGCGATGGGCACGGCCGTCACGGTCACGGTGGCCATGCGGGCGGTGGGGCTGCTGCTGGTGAGCGCGCTGATGGTCGTCCCGGTGGCGACCGCCCAGCAGGTCACCCGCGGCTTCCGGACGACGATGCACGCGGCCATGGCGATCGGGCTGGCCGCCGCGGGCGGGGGCGTGTGGCTGTCGGCCCAGTCCGACACCTCCCCCGGCGCCACCATCGTGCTCGTGGCGATCGCCCTGTTCATCGGGGTCGTCCTGGCCGCCGCCCTGGGCCGGCGGCTGCGCGGTGGGACACGGGTCGCGCCGGCCGGACCGGAGCCGACCGAGGTCGTACTCGATTCCGTCGACCGCTGAACGGTTACGGTGGGGGCGATGACCACACCGGAGGCGTACGAGGCGGCCGGCGAGCTGCTGCGGGCGCTGGCGGCGCCGCTGCGCATCGCCATCGTCACCGAACTGCGCGACGGGCCGCGCTGCGTGCACGAGCTCGTTGACGCACTGGGCGTCGCCCAGCCGCTGGTTTCCCAGCATCTGCGGGTGCTGCGCGGGGCGAGCGTGGTCCGCGGGGAGCGCCGCGGCCGCGAGATCGCGTACTCGTTGACGGATGAGCACATCGGCCGCATCGTCGCCGACGCGGTCTCGCACGCCGGGGAGAGTGACACATCACCCCACGAGGCGCCACCAGTACGCCCGGTTACTGGTTGATCCGAACGTGGCGTCCGGTTCACCGTCGCCTAATCTGCACCCTGCAACCTGTAGGAACCGTGGACGGCTGGGGGTGGCGGACGGATGAGCGTCGGGCCGGACGACACGGCGCATGACGGGCCGACCGGTCCCACGCCGGACGAAGACCCGGGCACCGTGCCCGACGGGGCGGACACGTCCGCGCCCGACGAGGCGCAGACGCCGCCGACGGGCGGGCCGGGCGTGCACCGGCAGCGCCGCGGGATCAGCGCGGGCATGGTGCACCGGTGCCTCGCCGTGATCGCGGCGATGTTCCTGCTCACCACCATGCGGTCGCTGTGGGGCGTGGCGATCGAGCAGTGGCCCGCGTACGGCGTCTTCATGATCTTCACGTGTGCGCTGGCCGTCCTGCTGGCCGCGGCCGCGGCGACCGTGCGCACGAGCCGCCAGCTGTTCGCGGTGGACGCCGCGATCTTCCTGGTCGCCCTCGGCCAGTTCGCGACGTCGGCCCGGACGAACCTGGTGCCGGGGCTCCTGCGGGCGGACATCGACGTGACCATCCTCGTGCAGGCGGCGGCCCAGTCACTTCTGGAGGGTAAGCACCTCTACGGCGTCAACCACCCGGACGCGTTCGCCTTCTACTCGAGCAGCGTGAACGTGGGTGGCACCACGACGGCCGACGGCCTCATGGCCACCGACTACGGGTACCCGCCGCTCGGGGCCGTGTTCACCTCCTGGCTCACGCCGCACGTGCAGGGCATGCCGGGCTCGATCGTCGCGGCGTACCTCTGCGTGGCCCTCGCCGCGCTGCTCATGTTCTTCCTGCTACCCAGCCCGCTGCGGCCGGCCGCCGCACTGACGTGCCTGCTCTTCCCACGCATCGACGACTACGCCTCGTCCGGGTACCCGGGCCTGATGGCGCTGCCGTTCATGGTGATCGCGGTGGCGGCCTGGCCCACGTTGGGCGCGAACGGGCGGCTGCGCTGGCGCGGGCTGCTCTCGGCGGTCGGGCTGGGTCTGGCCATGTCCACCCACCAGCTGCCCTGGTTCGTCGCGCCGTTTCTCGTCGTGGGCATCCTGCTGGTGCGCTGGGGCCACCTGGGCGGGCTTCGGGCGGCCCTGCTGACGCTGCGCTACGCGGTCGCGACCGTCGTGGTGTTCTTCGCGGTGAACGCGACGTTCATCGTCCAGGACCCGGCCGCCTGGCTGGCCGGCATCACCGAGCCGCTGACGCAGAAGTCGGTACCGCACGGCCAGGGCGTCGTCGGCTTCATCAGCTTCTACACGTACGGCAGCGGGTCGCTGAGCGCCCTCGGCGCCGCGGGCATGGCCATGCTGCTGGGGCTCCTGGTCGTCTTCGCCCTGTTCATCCGCCGGTTGGCGCCCGCGGCGGTCATCCTGCCGTGGCTGGCGTTCTGGTTCGCCCTCCGCTCGCAGGACAGCTACTACGTCCTCATGGCGCCGCTGTGGGTGCTCGGGGTGGCGACCTGGGTCCACCGCCGGTGGTTCACCCAGGCCTACCAGCTCCGGCTGGCGCTGCCCCGGGTGGGCGGCGACCGCCTGGTCCGGCTCGCCGCGTCCGCCGTGCTGCCCGTGGTGGCGCTCGCCGCGGTCGGGGTCGCGCTCAGCTCCCCGCCGCCGCTCACGATGGCCGTCAACGAGATGTACTACAGCCCGGCAGGCGCGCTGTGGCGGGTGGACGCCACCGTGACCAACACGTCGCGGGACACGCTGACCCCGAAGTTCGCGGTGACGTCCGGGCGGGCCACCATCGGCCGGCTGTGGTCGCCCGCCGCCGGGCCGCAGACCCTGGCGCCCGGCCAGAGCGCCGAGTACGCGCTGATAACGCCGGGCACGGGCACTGCGCCGGCCGTACCGCCCGAGCAACTGATCCTGCGGGCGGTGACCGCCGAGCCGATGACGCTGTCGTCAATTCCGCTCAACGTGTTCAACGAGGACCTGCAGGTCGCGATGATCGGGCCGGTGCTCACGGCGCCGCTGCGGCCGGGCGAGACCTACGCCGGGTACCTGCAGCTCAAGGACAACCGGCGACGGGACCTGCGGATCGCGAACGTGCGGGTCACCATGACGGCGACGTGGCTGTCGTCCGGTATGGACGTCGACCAGGCCGTGACGGTGAACGGCGCGCCGATCGTGGCCGGCGAGTGGGTGGGCGTCACGGACTCACAGGGCCAGATCAGGATCGCGCTGAGCTCGGCGTTGGCCCAGCCCGAACCCATCGTGTTCAGGACGACGAAGCCGAAGAGCATCAGCTATCTGTCGCTGTTCTGGCGCGGCTGACCCCGCTCGGGCCGACTCCGCGCTTGTGAGGTCCTCTTATATCTGTTAGAAATATCTGGCAGATATAAGGAGGACCTGTGGCGCGATCGAGCCAAACGGAGATGGCGGTCCTCGGCGGGCTGAGCCTGGAGCCGATGACCGCGTACGCGTTGCGCGAGGTCATCCGCGACGTGCTCGGCCACTTCTGGAGCGAGAGCTTCGGCCAGATCTACCCCACGCTGCACGCGCTGGAGGAGGCCGGCCACGTGCGGCGCGAAGGCGGGCCGCGCGCGCGGTCGTCGGTCTACGCCATCACGGCGTCCGGCCTGGCCAGGCTGCGCGACCTGCTGGCGGAGCCGATCCAGGAGCCACAGCCGCGCAACGGGCTGCTGCTGCGGCTGTTCTTCGGCCGCGTCCTCGGCCGCGACCAGTGCCGGGCGCTGCTGCGCGACGCCCGCGACCGGGCCCGGGACCAACTCGGCGAGTACGAGGGGATACTCGCGCACCTCACCGCCACGGAGGGGCACCTCCCCGACTTTCCGTTCATGCGGCTCACCCTGCTCGCCGGCATCCACCAGTGCCGGGCCAGCGTCGCGTGGGCCGAGGAATGCCTCACCGAACTCGCAGGAGACGACAACCCGTGACCCCCCTCATCCGTACCCGGATCAACTTCGCGATCTTCGCCGCCGCCGCTGTGGGCGCCGGCTGGCTCGGCGTCGCCCTCGACCGTGCCAACGGGCTGGACCTGGCCAACGGCGTCGCCCTCAGCGACAGCAGCGGCACGAGCGGGCAGGCCATCTTCATCCTCGGTCCCGCCATCGTGGCCCTGCTGCTGTTCTTCCTCTCCCGTGACGGCGCCGGGCCCCTCGGGTTCACGCTGCGTTTCCCGCACCGCGCCCGGTGGTTCGCCGGCGCCGCCGTCCTCTACCCCGTCATGACCGTGGTGGCCGTCGGCGCCGGCGTGCTGGCCGGCCGGGCGGCGCTGACGTGGACGCCCGAGCCCGGCAAGCCGTCGCTGATCGCGGCGGTCGGCGCCATCTTCGCCCTGCAGGTCGTCAAGAACCTCGTCGAGGAGTTCATCTTCCGGGGGTACGGGACGCGCACCGCGATGGCGCTGGGCCTCCCCGGCCGGGTCACCCCACACCTGCTCGTGGGCGTGGTCTGGGCCCTGTGGCACCTGCCGCTCTACCTGGTGTGGACGTCGCGGGCCGACATGGACCTCATCACGTCGCTGTCCTGGCCGCTCTTTCTGACCATGTTCCTCGTCGGCGTCGTCGCCAGCGCCGTCGTCTACGGCGAGCTGCGGGTGCGCACGGGGTCGCTGTGGCCGGGCGTCCTGCTGCACAGCGTCTGCAACGCCGTCGCCACGCCGCTGATCGCCAACGGGCACCTGAGCTTCACCGGCCACGGCGACGCGTTCTTCTCGCCCGTACCCGGTTCGCTCATCATCGCGGTCCTCTTCGGGGCCGTGGCCGTGTGGCTGGTCCGGCGGGCGTCGCCGGCGCCCGTCCCCGCGCCGGCGACGCCCGTCGGGGTCACCCCGGCAGGTTTGTCTTAAGGAACACGAGCACCTCGGCCAGGATGCTCTCCTCGCCGTCCTGGAGCATGTTCCAGCCGTGCCGCCCGCTCTCCGGCCGGTCCACCACCGTGCTCCTGGCGGCCGCGGGCGCCCCGGCCAGCAGCTTCCGGGCGTCCGCCGCCGTGATCGTGCCGCCGGTGTCCAGGCCGCCGACCCCGATGAGGACGGGCGCCGCGATCTTCGGTACGGCGTCGGCCGCCGTGCGCACGTCGGTGCTGGCGCCGCCGGAGGCGTTCCACGTCGTACTGAAGACCGACAGGCCCACCACCGCGTCGAACTGGTCCGGGAAGCGCCCGCCCGCCACGACGGCCGTGACCGCGCCCATGGACGCGCCCATCACGGCCACCTTCGCGGCGCCGTTGGCGCGCAGGTAGGCGGCCGCGCCGGCGGCGTCCGTCGCGTAGTCCTTCGTCTGGTCGAACGTGTCCCCGGGCGAATCGCGGTCGCAGTCGCTCATCCCGTTGCACCGCAGGTCGATGGCGAGCACACGCAGCCCGGCCTTCGTCAGCGCCGGCACGTGCTCGCCCCAGCCGCACAGGTCGGCGCCGCGCTGGTGGAGCAGGACCAGCCCGCGGGGGCCGGAGCCGACCTCCGCGCCGGCCAGCTTGACGCCGTCGGCGGTGGTGACGACGACCTTGCGCGTACCGGTCGGGTAGTCGCACCGCTCGACCGGGTCCGGAGCGAGTTCCGCGAAGGAGGCGGCCTTCGAGGTGACCGGCGCCGGATCCGGCTCGTCCGCGGTGCCGCAGCCGGCGAGGGTCAGGAGCACGACCACTGCCAGCGCCGGCAGGTGTCGATGGTGGAGTCTCATGCGTGCACCGAGTCGCCGCGCCCGCGACCGGTTCCCGATCCGGGGCGCGTACCACAGGCTTTCAGCGGGCAGGATGACTGCCGTGAAGCTCTACGCCGAGACCGGCCGGGTCCGCACCCGCCAACTGTTCACCGACGTCTGCGTCGTGGTCTGGATCGCTTTCTGGATCTGGGCGTCCTTTCAGCTGCACGACCTCATCATGAGCCTCGCCGGACCGGGCGAGCGGGCACAGAGCGCGGGCGAGGGCCTCGCCGGGAACCTGTCGGACGCCGGGGGCAAGGCGGGCAACCTGCCGCTGGTGGGCGGCGTGCTGGCCACCCCGTTCAACAACGCGGCCGAGGCGGCCCGCAGCCTCGCCGACGCCGGCAGGGAGTTGCAGGTGGCCGTCGAGCGGATCGCGTACGCGGCGTCGCTGCTGGTCGTCATCGTGCCGCTCGCCCTGGTCGTGCTCGGCTGGCTGCCCTGGCGGGTGCGCTGGATGCGGCGCGCCTCGGCCGCGGCCGCGCTGCGCGACGAGCCGGCCGGCGTCGACATGCTCGCGCTGCGCGCGCTGGCCCGCCGGCCGCTGCGCCAGCTCGTGGCGTGCGACCCCAACGCGGCCAAGGCGTGGCGCGACGGCGATCCCGAGGTCGTGCGCGCCCTGGCCGCGATGGAGTTGGCGTCGATGGGCCTCAGCGATCGCGATCTCTGACGAGGCGCCGGCGCACGTCCGGGACCGTGGCCGGCCCGGGCGTCGCGTCGGCCACCCAGGCGCCGTCGTCAGCCGGTACGAGCACCCCCGCCTCCAGGTGGGCGTACTCGCCGGCGAGGACCCGCCGGGCCAGCGCCGCGTCGCGCGCGTCGCTGTTGCGCCACAGGCCGTCGAAGAGCGCCTCGGCGCGCAGCCGGGCCTGCCGGCAGAACACGTCGGCCAGCTCGACGTTGCCCGGGTGCGCGCCGCGCTCCGCGTGGGCGCGCACGCAGGTGGCCGAGATGGCGAACAGTTCCGCGCCGATGTCCACGACCCGGCCCAGGAACCGCTGCTTGCGCTCCATCTTGCCCTGCCAGCGCGCCATGCCGTAGAACGTGCTGCGGGCCAGCTTGCGGGAGGCGCGCTCCACGTAGCGCAGGTGCGCCGCCAGCGGGCCGTACTCGCCGAAGCCGCCCGGGGCCTGGCCACGGCCGGCCGCCAGGGTCGGCAGCCACCGGGCGTAGAACCCGCCCGCCCGCACGCCTGCCCGGGCCTTGCGGCCCAGGTCCGCGTTCGGCTCGATGATGTCGCCCGCCACCGCGAGGTGCTGGTCGACGGCCTCCCGCGCGATCAGTAGGTGCATGATCTCGGTGGAGCCCTCGAAGATGCGGTTGATCCGCAGGTCGCGGAGGAGCTGCTCGGCGGCGATCGCCCGCTCGCCGCGGGCGGCCAGGGAGTCCGCGGTCTCGTACCCGCGCCCGCCCCGGATCTGGATCAGCTCGTCGGCCACCTGCCAGGCCATCTCGCTGGCGTACAGCTTCACCAGCGCCGCCTCGATGCGGATGTCATGGCTGTCCTCGTCGGCGAGCCGGCAGCACAGCTCCAGCATGGATTCCATGCCGTACGTCGTGGCCGCGATGAACGCGATCTTCCCGGCGATGGCCTCGTGCCGGCCGACCGGCAGGCCCCACTGTTCGCGGGCCGAGGCCCACTGGCGGGCCACGTTGAGTGCCCACTTGCCGGCTCCCACGCACATGGCGGGCAGCGACAGCCGGCCGGTGTTGAGGGTGGTCAACGCGATCTTGAGGCCCTTCCCCTCGGCCCCGATCACGTTCTCCTTCGGGACCAGCACGTCGTGGAACCGGGTGACGCTGTTCTCCAGCCCGCGCAGGCCGAGGAAGGAGTTGCGCCGCTCCACCGTGATGCCGGGCGAGTCGGCCTCCACGACGAACGCGGTGATGCCGCCGCGCTGGCCGTCGTGCGGCGGGACCGCCGCCATCACGACGAGCAGGTCGGCGACGCTGCCGTTGGTGGCCCACAGCTTCACGCCGTTGAGCAGGTAACCGTCCTCGGTCGGCACCGCGGTCGTGTGCAGCCGCGCGGGGTCGGAGCCGACGTCGGGCTCGGTGAGCAGGAACGCCGAGATCTCGCCCTTCGCCAGTCGGGGCAGGTAGCGGGCCTTCTGCTCCTTGCTGCCGAAGAGCTTGAGCGGCTGCGGCACGCCGATGGACTGGTGCGCCGACAGGAGCGCGGCCAGCGACGGGCTCGCCGAGCCGATCATCATGAGCGCCCGGCAGTAGTCCAGGTTGGACAGCCCCAGCCCGCCGTGCCCGGTATCGATCTTCATGCCGAAGGCGCCCAGGTCGGCCATGCCGAGCAGCACCTCGTCCGGGATCCGGTCGTCGCGCTCGATCGCCGCGCCGTCGACGTGGTTCTTGACGTACTCCTCGACCGCGGCGAGGAACGGGACGCCGCGGGCGGCCGCGTCGGGGTCCGGGTCCGGCCACGGCGCGATGAGCGGCAACCGCAGCCGCCCCAGGAAGAGTTCTTTACCGAAGCTCGGCTTCGTCCACCGGGCCTCCCGGGCCGCCTCCGCGACCTGGCGGGCCTGCCGCTCGTCGACGCGGGTCGCGGTGGCTGGTTGGGTCGGCAGCTGGTCGGTGGTCGCGGCCGGGGGCCGCTCATTGGTCGTCGTCATGGGCCACACCTCACCGGGTACGGGCGACGCTCGCGCTCCACGTTACCCGGCAGTACTACCCATGGGTAGGGTTATGACACCTTCCGCTACGGCACCCTGATGTCCACGCCCGACGACAGCAGCGACTCGCGCACGTGCAGGCGGGTGATCGTCAGGCCCTTGCCGACATCGAACACCACCGTGCCGTCGGCCGTCCCGCCCGGGCGCACCCGCTCGAAGTACGGGTTGTCCCGGTCGGTCGCCGCCTCGGTCGCCCTCAGGTCACCCCAGTGCCGCGCGCCGTCCGACGTGTACGCGTGCTGCAGCCACGCCGACAGCGACAGCCACACCGTGTACCGCGCGACGTTCGTGAAGCGCAGCCCCACCAGGCAGAACTGCCCCCGCTTCGGGCGCACGCGCGGCGCCTGCGGCGCCAGGTCCGCCTTCCCGCACGTCACCGACCGCAGCGTGACCTCGAAGTTGCGGTCGATCGCCTCGTCGCCCGGCCCGGTGGGCGCCGGGGACGGCGCCGCCGTGGCGGTGGCCGTGGGCGGCGCGGCCGCGGCCGCGGTCGCGACGCCGCCGAGTACGAGCGCCGCGACGACGATCGCGCTGACACCAGACCGACCCATGCTGGGACACCCCCGTCTCCCCGACTTGGGGGCAGTTTATCCCGCATATGCCCTGATCAGGCGATATGCCCCCGCCGCGTGCCGCGCCCAGGGGTGGTGAGCGGGGGCGTCAGTGCAGGCCGGTGCCGCGGCGCAGGGCGGTACGGACCAGGCGGTTGACCAGCTTGGGGTACTCCAGCCCGCTCGCCGCCCACATCTGCGGGAACATCGACGTCGGCGTGAAGCCCGGCATGGTGTTGATCTCGTTGAGGTAGACGGTGTCATCCGCCGTCACGAAGAAGTCGACCCGGGCCAGGCCGGCGCAGTCGAGCGCCGTGAACGTCCGGCGCGCGTACTCCTGGACCTGGCGGGTGACCCGCTCGGGCAGGTCCGCGGGGATCTCACACTCGGCGCCGTCGAGGTATTTGGCCTCGAAGTCGTAGAACTCGTGGGCCTGGTCGACCACCCGGATCTCGGCGAGCACGCTGGCCTCGGGCGGGCCGCCGCCGACCTCACCCTCCAGGACGCCGCACTCGATCTCGCGGCCGACGATCGCCGCCTCGACGAGCACCTTCGGGTCGATGGCGCGGGCGGTGGCGATGGCGGCGTCCAGGTCGGCCCAGGCGCTGACCTTCGTGATGCCGAACGAGGATCCGGCGCGCGACGGCTTCACGAAGACCGGCAGCCCCAGGCGGTCCTTGTCGGCGTCGCTGAGCGACTGGCCGGCGCGCAGCACGGCGTACGGCCCGACCGGGATGCCCTCGACGGCCGCGAGCTTCTTGGTGAACTCCTTGTCCATGGCGGCGGCGCTGGCGAACACGTTCGCCCCGACGTACGGGACCCCGGCCATCTCCAGCAGGCCCTGGATCGTGCCGTCCTCGCCGAAAGCGCCGTGCAGGGCCGGGAAGACGACATCGACGTCGCCGAGCGCGCGGGGGCCGTCGGCGGCGTCGAGGACGACGAGGCCGCCCGAGGTCGGGTCACCGGGCAGCGCCACGGCCGTACCGGACGAGGCGGTGATCTCCGGTAGCCGCCGTCCCTCGATGGCCAGGATGGAGGGGTCGCCGTTCGTCAGCACCCAGCGGCCCTCACGGGTGATGCCGACGGGCACGACCTCGAACTCGTCCGGGTCGAGCGCGCCGAGGATGCTCCCCGCGCTCACGCACGAGATCGCGTGTTCGGTGCTACGGCCGCCGAAGACAACAGCGACGCGGGTTCGCCGAGGAGTACTCACAGACCGTGACCCTACCTGGCGTTCACCCGGCGGGCAGGACAGGCGCAGCGCCGCAACCGACGGCGTAGGGAGCGCTACACCGCGTCAAGGGCCTGGTTGATGTCGGCCACCAGGTCAGCGGTGTCCTCGACGCCGCAGGACAGCCGCACGAGCCCGGGCGGCGCGTCGTCGCCCCACTGGGCGCGCCGGTCGGCCGTCGTGTGCAGGCCGCCGAACGACGTGGCCGGGATGACGAGCCGCGCCGCGCTCAGGAAGCGGCCCACGGCCGCCTCGCCGGCCAGCTCGAAGGTGACCACGCCGGGGATGCGGGCCATCTGCCGCGCCGCGACCGCGTACGAGGGGTCCGCCGGCCGGCCGGGCCAGCGCACCCACGCGACCGCCGGATGGGTCGCCAACGCCTCGGCGACCGCGGCCGCGTTCGCGGTCTGCCGACCCAGCCGCAGGTCGAGGGTTGCCAGCGAGCGGTGGGCGAGCCAGGAGTCGAACGCCGCCGGCGCCCCGCCGGTCGAGTCGCGCCAGGAACGCAGCCGGGCGAGCAGCTCCTCGTCGCGCGTGGCGAGGTAGCCCAGCAGCAGGTCCGAGTGGCCGGTCAGCGCCTTCGTGCCGGACGCCACCACCAGGTCGGCGCCGAGCTCCAACGGCCGCTGCCCGAGGGGGGTCGCCGTCGTGTTGTCGACCGCGAGCAGCGCGCCGGCCGCGTGCGCGGCCGCCGCCAGCTCGGCCAGATCGCAGACGTCCAGGCCGGGGTTGGCCGGCGTTTCCACCAGAACCAGTCGTACGCCCTGAAACGACGGGTACGGGCCGGCCGTCGGGGCGGTCAGCACGGTGACGCCGCGGGTCGCGAGTTCCGCGCGGGCGAAGGCGCGGGTCGTGAAGTAACCGTCGGCGGGCACGATCACGGTGTCGCCGGGGTGGAGCAGGCTCAGCAGCGTGGCGCCGACGGCCGCCATGCCCGTGGCGAAGGTGAGGCACTGCCCGCCCTCGAGTTCGCCGATGGCCGCCTCCAGGTGACGGCGGCTGGCGTTGTGCGGGCGGCCGTACCAGTCGATGCCCTCGCCGCCGGTGACCGGATCGAGCACGAACGGGGCCGCGAAGACCGGACCCGGCAGGAACGGTTGCCCGGGCGTCAGCGGCGGCAGGCCGGCGTGCACGGCGCGGGTGGAGTCACCGAGGGGCATCCGTCACTCCGGTTTGGGCTCGCGGGTCATCAGCGCGGCCACCGCGACGCTGGGCGCGAGGCCCTCGTGGCAGACCAGCTCCACCTGCTCGGTGATGGGCATCTCCACGCCGTGTCCGCGGGCCAGGTCGCGGATCGCCAGGCAGCTGTTCACGCCCTCGACGGTCTGCCGGGTGGCGATGCGCGCCTGCTCCAGGCTCTCGCCCCGGCCGAGGTGCTCGCCGAAGGTGCGGTTGCGCGACAGCGGCGACATGCACGTACCGACGAGGTCGCCGAGGCCCGCGAGGCCGGCGAAGGTGAGCGGGTCGGCGCCGAGTCGGACACCCAGGCGGGCGGTCTCGGCGAGCCCGCGGGTGATGAGCGCGGCCTTCGTGTTGTCGCCGAGGCCCATGCCGACGGCCATGCCGCAGGCGAGCGCGATCACGTTCTTCACGGCGCCGCCCAGCTCGCAGCCGAGGACGTCGTCGTTCGTGTACGGCCGGAAGTACGGCGTGAAGATCGTCGACTGGACGGCGGCCGCGCGCTCCTCGTCGTCGCACGCGACCACGCACGCGGTCGGGTGCCCGACCGCGATCTCGGGCGCCAGGTTGGGCCCGGTGACCACGGCGACCCGGTCGGGCTCGACCCCGGTCACCTCGACGATGACCTCGCTCATCCGCCGGCCCGTACCCAGTTCGATGCCCTTCATGAGGCTCACCAGGGTGGTGTCGCGGCCGATCAACCCGGCCCGCGCCCAGCCGGTCAAGTTGTCCCGCAGGGTCTGCGAGGGCACCGCGAAGACGAGCAGATCCGCCCCGGCGAAGGCCGTCGGCGCGTCCGTGGTCGCGCCGACCCGGTCGGGCAGGACCACGCCGGGCAGGTACTCCGGGTTGGCGTGCTTGGTGCGGATCGCGTCCGCGACCTCGGGACGGCGGGCCCAGATCATGACCTCGGCGCCCGCGTCCCCGAGGACCTTGGCGAACGCGGTGCCCCACGATCCCGCGCCCAACACGGTCACCCGCCGGTACGCCGGGCTCCTGCGCGTACTCATGAGGTGGCCTCACGGCCCGCGGCGGGCGACCAGAGCGGCGGAGCCTGACCACCGCGGATGTCCTCCACCATGTCCCGCAGCACCCCCATGATGTGGTCGGTGATCTCGTGGAGGTTGGCGCTCGTGGGCGCCACGCCCGTCCAGCGGGACAGGTCGATCGGCGGGCCGGCCACCACCGTGACGGGCATGCGCGGGCGCAGCCTCACCTTCCTGGTGTGCGGGTCGAAGATCTTCTCCGGGCCCCACATGGCGACCGGGACGACCGGCGCGCCCGTGGTGAGCCACAGGCGGGCCACGCCGGTCTTGCCGCGCATCGGCCAGAGTTCGGGCTCGCGGGTGATCGTGCCCTCGGGGTAGATCAGCACGGCCTCGCCGGCGCGCAGCGCGCCGACGGCCGCGTCGAGCGCCTTCGCCGCGTCGACCGTGCCCCGGTACACCGGGATCTGTCCGACCTTATGCAGGATCCGCCCGGCCACCGGCAGGCGGAACACGCTCGCTTTGGCGAGAAACCCGGGCCACCGGCCGGCATCGTAGACGTAGTGAGCCAGGACAAAGGGGTCAGCATGGCTGATGTGGTTGGCGACCAGGATCAGGGGTCCGGTGGGCGGGATGTGCTCCATCCCCCGCCAGTTCCGTGCCGTCAACCCGACCATCGGCGGCTTGACGACCGAGACCGCGAACCGCCGCCAGAACCCGATCCGTCGTTTGGCCACCTGTTCCTCCTTCGCCCGACGTTGGTCATCATGCCTTGTCCGGTGCCACTCACGGCAGCGGAGGGGGCGACCGCTTCCGCACGGGCGACTCACGCAAGGATGGCCCCATGAGCGAGCGAACCATCAGCTCAGGTACGGCCCGGTGAGCGGGCTCAGCTGGACCGTGCTGGTGCCGGTCAAGCGGCTCCTCGCGGCGAAGACCCGGCTGCGCGGCGCGGTCCCCGACGTGCCGCACGAGCAGCTAGTGCTCGCCCTGGCCCGGGACACCGTGCTCGCCACGCTGCGCTGCCCGGCCGTGGGCCGGGTCGTGGTGGTCACCAACGACCCGACCGCGCAGGCGGCCACGGCCGCCCTGGGCGCGGTCGTGCTCCCGGACGCCCCGGACGCGGGACTCAACCAGGCCCTGGCGTACGGCGCGACGACCGTACGATCGCGGCTGAACGGCTCGGACACCCCCGGCGTCGCCGCCATCGCGGCCGACCTGCCGGCGCTGCGGCCCGACGACCTGAGCGCCGCCCTGCGGGCCGCCGCCGAACTCGCGACCGTGCCGGCGCGGGCCGCGCGCCGCGCGTTCGTCACGGACACGGCCGGCACCGGTACGGTCCTGCTCGCCGCCCCGCCCGGGGTGCCGCTGCAGCCCTCCTTCGGCGCCGGCTCGGCGGCCGCGCCGGCCGCGGGCGGCGCGGTCGCGGTGGAGGGCCCGCTGGTCAGCCTGCGCCGCGATGTGGACACGGCCGGGGATCTGGCCGAGGCGGCCGCGCTCGGCGTCGGTCCCCACACGTCAGCCCTGCTCACCGGCGTCGGTTACCGTGTCGACGACCGGACCGCCAGCTTCGACAGGAGTTGATCGATGAGTGCGTCGCCCCGGCAGGGCACGGTCGCCACGTTCGACGAGGCGACCGGGGCGGGCACCGTCCTGCTCGACGACGGCACGTCCCTGCCCTTCCCGGCGGCGGCGTTCACCTCGTCCGGGCTACGCCTGCTCCGCCTCGGCCAGCGGGTACGGCTGGAGAGGGATTCGTCGGGGGCGATCACTAAGATCGCTATTCTGACGCTGCCGCTGGCATAGTCACCCCAAGTTCACCCCGCGTTCACCCCCTTGGGGCGATGATGAGCGGGTGAGCGCCACCCCCGCCCAGTCCGCTCCGCAACAGCGGCGAACCACCCGTTCGCCCGCGGGTCCGCCCGCCTCGAACACGCGCCCGGACGCCGACCAGCCGACCGGGTGGGTCGAGCTCGACGACGATCCGGGGCGCGGTTCGCCCCCCGGCGCGGCGGTGGCGGCCAAGGACGAGAGGGAGGCGGGCGTGGCGGACGCTGGCGGCGCGGTCGACGAACCGCTGCCCGACGACCGGTTCCTCAACCGGGAGCTGTCGTGGCTCGAGTTCAACTCCCGGGTGCTGACCCTCGCCGAGGACCCGAGCGTGCCGCTGCTGGAGCGGGCCAAGTTCCTCGCCATCTTCGCCAGCAACCTCGACGAGTTCTACATGGTCCGCGTGGCGGGCCTGAAGCGGCGCATGCAGATGGGGCTGCTGGCCCCCGGGCCCGACGGGCTGACGCCGCGGGAGATGCTGCGGGCGATCGCCGAGCGCACGGCCGACCTCGTCTCGCGGCAGGCGCGCTGCTTCACCGAACAGATCGCGCCGGCACTGGCCGACCAGCGGGTGGAGATCCTGACGTGGGCCGACCTGGCCGACGAGGAGCACGAGCGCCTGCGGGCCTACTTCCGCGACCAGATCTTCCCCGTCCTCACGCCGCTCGCCGTCGACCCGGCGCACCCGTTCCCGTACATCTCAGGCCTGTCGCTGAACCTCGCTGTGGTGGTGCGCGACCCGGACGGCGGGCCGGAGCTGTTCGCCCGCATCAAGGTGCCGAACAACGTGCCCCGGTTCATCGCCGTCGGCACTCCCGCCGGGGACGGGCGTGCCGTGCGCTACCTGCCGTTGGAGGAGCTCATCGCGGCCCACCTGGGGCTGCTCTTCTCGGGCATGCAGGTGGTGGAGCACCACGTCTTCCGGGTCACCCGCAACGCGGAGCTGGAGGTCGACGACGACCGCGACGAGGACCTGCTGCAGGCCCTCGAACGCGAGCTGGCCCGCCGCCGGTTCGGGCCGCCGGTGCGCCTGGAGGTCGCCGCCACGATCTCCGACCACGTGCTGCAACTGCTCGTCCGGGAGCTGGCGGGATCGTTCGACGAGACGCTCGCCGACCACGACGTGCTGCGCGTGCCGGGCCTGCTGGACCTGTCCGCGCTGTGGCAGCTGCACGGCGAGGTCGACCGCCCGGACCTCAAGGACCGTCCGGTGAAGCCGGCGACGCATCCGCTGTTCGCCGAGGGCGAGGTGCCGCGCAGCATCTTCGCCCGCATGCGCGACGGCGACATCCTCGTGCACCACCCGTACCACTCGTTCTCCACGAGCGTGCAGCGCTTCATCGAGCAGGCCGCCGCCGACCCGAACGTACTGGCGATCAAGCAGACCCTCTACCGGACGAGCGGCGACTCCCCGGTCGTCGACGCCCTCATCGCCGCCGCGCAGGCCGGCAAGCAGGTCGTCGTGCTCGTCGAGATCAAGGCGCGCTTCGACGAGCTGGCCAACATCGGCTGGGCGCGGATGCTGGAGCGGGCGGGCTGCCACGTGGTCTACGGCATGGTTGGTCTCAAGACCCACTGCAAGCTGGCGATGGTGGTCCGGCAGGAAGGCGGCTACCTGCGGCGGTACTGCCACATCGGCACGGGCAACTACCACCCGAAGACCGCGCGCATGTACGAGGACTTCGGACTGTTCACGACCGACCCCGAGGTGGGCGCCGACGTCACCGACCTGTTCAACGTGCTCACCGGCTACAGCCGACAGACCGGGTACCGCCGACTGCTGGTGGCCCCGCACGGGGTACGCTCGGGCCTTATCGAGCGGGTGGAGCGGGAGATCGCCGCGACCGCCGCGAACGGTTCCGGGCTCATCCAGTTCAAGGTCAACTCCATCGTGGACGAGGAAACGATCGACGCGCTCTACCGGGCCAGCCGTGCCGGCGTCACGGTCGACCTCATCGTGCGCGGCATCTGCGCCCTGCGCCCCGGCGTACCCGGGTTGTCGGACAACATCCGGGTGCGCTCCATCGTCGGACGGTTCCTGGAGCACTCCCGGGTGTTCCGGTTCGGCACGGGCGACCGCGCGGAGTTCTGGATCGGGTCGGCCGACCTCATGCACCGCAACCTCGACCGGCGCGTCGAGGCGCTGGTGCAGATCACGGACCGCAACGCGCAGGCACAGCTCGACGCCGTACTGACCGCGTGCATGAGCGACGCGACCAGCGGCTTCGACCTCGACCGGTACGGCGAGTGGCACCGGCGCGTGGCGACCGACGACGCGCCCCTCGTCGACCTGCAGGACGCGCTGCTGCGCCGCATCGTCGCCCGCCACGACTGACCGATGCTGGAAGAAGAGCGCAAGTACGAGGTCGACGCCAGCTTCGTGCTGCCCGACCTCGAGCCCTGCCTGCCCGACGGCGGACACCTCGTCGCCCGACCGCCGCTGCGCCTGCGGGCCACCTACTACGACACGGACGACCTGCGCCTCGCCCGTGCCGGCGCGTCCCTGCGCCACCGCCGGGGCGACGACGAACCGTGGACGGTCAAGCTGCCCACGGGCACGCCGGGCGTCCGCCACGAGATCTCCCGGGCGGGACCGCCCGCCGCGCCGCCGGCGGAGCTGCTCGACCTCGTGCTCGCGCTGACCCGGGGTGCGCCCGTCGCGCCCGCGGCGACCGTGCGCACCACGCGCCGGGCGTACCAGCTCTTCGACGCCGACGGCGCGATGCTGGTCGAGGTCGTGGATGACGCGGTCCGCGTGGGCGAGCAGAAGGCCGGCTTCCGCGAGGTCGAGGTCGAACGCAAGGAGGGGCCGCGCGCCCTGCTCGACCGGGTGGCGGAGGCGCTGCTGGCGGCCGGTGCCCGGGCCACGGACGAGTTCGTACCCAAGCACGTACGCGCCCTCGGCGACGCGGCCCGGCGGCCGCCCGACTGGCCGGCACCGGACCGGCCGGGGCGCGCGGCCAGCGCCGGCGACGTCGTCACCGCCGCGCTGCGCCGCGACATCGCCCGCGTCGTCACGCACGACCCGTTGGTGCGGCTACGGGCGGGGGTGGGCGACGGCGACACGGCCGTGCACCAGATGCGGGTGGGCTGCCGGCGGCTGCGCTCCAACCTGCGTACCTTTCGCGCGTTGCTCGACCGGGGGTGGGCCAAGGAGCTGCGCGCGGAGGTGGGCTGGCTCGCCGACCTGCTCGGGGCGGCGCGCGACGCCGAGGTGCTGCGGGCCCGCCTGCGCGACACCTCGGCGGCGGACCCGCTCGCGGAGGTGGACGCGGCCGTCGTGGCACGCATCGACGCCCGCCTCGCCGCCCAGCACGACGAGGCCCTGCGCCGGCTCGACGACGCCATGCGCGACGACCGGTACGTGGCGCTGCTCGACCGCCTGCTGGCGGCCGCCCGCGAGCCGCGGCTGACCGGTCGCGCGGGCGAGCCCGCCACGGTCGCGCTACCGGGCCTGGTCCTCAAGCCCTGGCACCGGCTGGCCGTGGGCGGCAGCCGCGCGCCCGGCGCCGGGCGGCTGGACCCGTTGGCGCGCGACGAGGTCTGGCACGCCGTACGGATCAACGGCAAGCGGGCCCGCTACGCGGTCGACGCCGTGGCCGACGCGCTGGAGGGCCCGGCCGGCGACCTGGCCGCCGCGCTCGGGGCGGTGCAGGACGTGCTCGGCGAGCATCAGGACGCCGTGGTCGCCGCCCGGACGTGGCTGGCGATCGCGGCCGCCGACCCCGACGACCACGCCCTCGCCGTGACGGCCGGCCGGCTCTACGAACGCGAGCGGGCCGCCGCGCGGGCGGCCCGCTCGGACTTCCCGCGCGCGTGGCGGCGGGCCGCGAAGCGCCGCCTGACCCGCTGGCTGCGGGAGACCGATGACTGACCCCCGACCCATCCGCGCGGCCGGCGGCGTCCTCGTCCGCGACGGGCTCGTCGCCCTCGTCCACCGCCCCCGCTACGACGACTGGACGCTGCCCAAGGGCAAGGCCCACCGGGGCGAGGCCCCGCTCGTCACCGCCTGCCGCGAGGTGTGGGAGGAGACCGGCGTCCGCCCGGTCCCCCAGCGGTACCTGACAACGGCCAGCTACGCCGTGGGTACCGCCGCCGGGCCGGCGCGCAAGACGGTCGACTACTGGACGATGGCGCCCGGCGGGGAGACGGGCTTCACCCCGGGCGACGAGATAGACGAGGTGGCCTGGCTCGCTCCCCCGGCGGCGGGCGCCCGGCTGAGCTACGCGCACGACATCGCCGTCCTTGAGGCGTACCGGTCGGCACCGGCGCACACGGGCGTCGTGATCCTGCTGCGGCACGCCACGGCGGGCCGGCGTGGGGACGTTGCGGGAGCCGACTCCGAACGGCCGCTCGACGCCGCCGGACGGGCCCGCGCCGAGGCGCTCAGGGCCCCACTGGACTGGTACGGGCCCCACCGGCTGGTCTCCGCGAGCCCGGTCCGGTGCCTCCAGACGCTGGGCCCGCTGGCCTCCACTCTGGAACTGCCGGTCGAGGTGGACCCCGCCTTCGACGAGGCGGCCGACCCGGTCTCGGCGGCCAGCAGGGTGCGGGCCCTGGCGGGCGGCGGCCGGTCCACTGTGGTGTGCAGCCAGGGTGGGCTGCTGCCGCCGCTGCTGGGCGAGCTGACCGGGCGCCGGGTGGACGACTTCGCCACCGACAAGGGGGCCGGCTGGGAGGTGGGCTTCGCGGCCGGCGGCGCGGTCGTGGTGGATCGCCTGCGTGCCTGAGCCGGACACGGCGACGGGGCGGGCCCGTGTACCGGACCCACCCCGTCGGAGTAGCTGTGCCGCCCTACCGCTTCTTCGCGGGGGCCTTCTTGGCGGCGGTCTTGGCCGTGGTCGTCTTCTTCGCCGTCGACGAGGCCGCCTTCGTGGCACTCTTCTTCGCCGGCGCGGCCTTGGCCGTGGCCTTCTTCGTGGCGGGCGCGGCCTTGGCCGTCGTCGCCTTCTTGGTCGGCGCTGCCGCCTTCGCCGCCTTCGGCACCTTGCCGGCGGCGACCATGTCCTTGAAGCTGGCGCCGGCGCGGAACGCCGGTACCGAGGTCTTCTTCACCTTGACGGCTTCGCCGGTGCGCGGGTTGCGGGCCGTGCGGGCTGCCCGCACCCGCTTCTCGAAGACGCCGAAGCCGGTGATGGCCACCTTGTCACCCTTGGTGACGGCGGCCTGGATCTCAGCGAGGACTGCGTCGAGCGCGGCGGTCGCGGACTTTCTGTCGCCCAGTCGACCGGCGAGCGCATCGATGAGCTCGGCCTTGTTCACGGTTTCCCTCCCGTACATTGCTGTTTCACAAACAGCCATTCTTCGCGCACGCTAATCCCTTACGGGGCCGGACACAAACATATGGCCAAAAAGAATCCGTTGGGTCGCAACGGATTCCCGCGTACGGCTGTCCGGGAGGATGCCCCGAAACCGCTGTGGCTAAGCCACCCGCGGCAGAAAAGTCGGCCGGCTGGATTCGAACTCGCTGATGGCATCGGCGTGACGCAGCGTCAGCCCGATGTCGTCAAGGCCCTCCATGAGGCGCCACCGGCTGTGCGGATCCACCGTGAACGACCAGGCGAAATCCTCGCCCCGCACCTGCTGTTCGACCAGGTCGACGGTGATCTGGGCGGCCGGGTTGGACTCGGCCAGGTCGAACAGCTCGGCCACCTGCTTGTCCGGCAGGACCACCGGCAGCAGGCCGCCCTTGAGGGCGTTGTTGCGGAAGATGTCGCCGAAGGACGGCGCGATGACCGTCCGGAAGCCGTAGTCCTGCAGGGCCCAGACGGCGTGCTCCCGCGAGGAGCCGACGCCGAACTGGGGCCCGGCCAGCAGGATCGTGGCACCATCGTGGGCCGGGTTGTTGAGCACGAACGACTCGTCGGCCCGCCAGGCGCTGAACAGCCCGTCGGCGAATCCCGTTCGGGTCACCCGCTTGAGGTAGACCGCGGGGATGATCTGGTCAGTGTCCACGTCGGAACGGCGCAGCGGTACGGCGGTGCCGGTGTGGACGGTGAACTTCTCCATCGAAGCTGAGCCTTCCTGGTCAGAGGTCCGAGGGGGCGGCGAGGCGCCCGGCGACGGCGGTGGCGGCCGCGACCGGCGGCGAGACCAGGTGGGTACGCCCGCCCCGACCCTGCCGGCCCTCGAAGTTGCGGTTCGAGGTGGAGGCCGAGCGCTGGCCCGGCGAGAGGGTGTCGGGGTTCATGCCCAGACACATGGAACAGCCGGCGAACCGCCACTCGGCACCCGCGTCGATGAAGATCTTGTCCAGACCCTCCTCCTCGGCGGCGGCGCGCACCTTGGCCGACCCGGGCACCACGAGCATCCGTACGTCCTCGGCGACCCGCCGGCCACGCAGCACGTCGGCGGCGGCCCGCAGGTCCTCCAGGCGGCCGTTGGTGCAGGAACCGACGAAGACCACGTCCACGGCGATGTCGCGCAGCGGCGTGCCCGGCGCCAGGTCCATGTACGCCAGCGCCCGCTCGGCCGCGCTGGCCTCGCTCGCGTCGACGAAGTCGGCCGGGTTCGGCACGACGCCCGACAACGGCGCGCCCTGCCCCGGGTTGGTGCCCCAGGTGACGAACGGCGTCACGGCGCTCGCGTCGAGCGTGATCTCGGTGTCGAAGACCGCGTCCTCGTCGGTGGCGAGCCCGCGCCAGTACTCCAGGGCGGCGTCCCACTCGGCGCCCTGCGGCGCGTGCGGGCGGTCCTTGAGGTAGGCGAACGTGGTCTCGTCCGGCGCGATGAGGCCGGCCTTGGCGCCCCACTCGATCGACATGTTGGCGATCGTCATCCGGCCCTCCATGGAGAGGTTGCGGATGGCCTCGCCCCGGTACTCCACGATGTGGCCGATGCCGCCGCCGGTGCCGGTCTGGGTGATGAGGGCCAGGATGAGGTCCTTGGCGGTGACGCCGGGGCCCAGCTCGCCCACCACGTTGACCGCCATCGTCTTCGGCTTGTTCTGCGGCAGCGTCTGGGTGGCGAGCACGTGCTCGACCTCGCTGGTGCCGATGCCGAAGGCCAGCGCACCGAAGGCGCCGTGGGTGGCCGTGTGCGAGTCGCCGCAGACGATCGTCATGCCGGGCTGGGTCACGCCCAGCTGCGGGCCGATGACGTGGACGATGCCCTGCTCCGAGTCGCCCAGCGAGTGCAGCCGCACGCCGAACTCGGCCGCGTTGCGCCGCAGCGTCTCGATCTGGGTGCGGGACACCGGGTCAAGGATCTTGACGAGGTTGTCCGTGGGCGTGTTGTGGTCCTCGGTCGCCAGCGTGAGGTCGGTGCGGCGCACAGGCCGGCCGGCCATGCGCAGGCCGTCGAACGCCTGGGGGCTGGTGACCTCGTGCACCAGGTGCAGGTCGATGTAGAGCAGGTCCGGCTCGCCGTCCGCTGACCGTACGACGTGCGCGTCCCAGATCTTTTCGGCGAGCGTGCGCCCGCTGGACTTCGTGGCTCCCACCATCTGGACATCCTAAAGTTTGGGAGGTATGTTTCACCGCGTGGGACACAGTATGAGCGGAGTCGGCGTTCTCGACAAGGCGGTAGTGATTCTCGGCGCATGTGTCGACGGCGCCAGCCTGGCCGAACTCGTCGAGCGGACCAAGCTGCCCCGGGCGACCGCGCACCGTCTCGCACAGGCCCTCGAAATACACCGGATGCTGGTTCGTGACGCACAGGGTCGCTGGCGCCCCGGGCCGCGCCTCGGCGAGTTGGCCAACGCCGCTCCCGATGTCCTCCTCACCGCCGCCGGCCCGATGCTGACCGCGCTACGGGACGCCACCGGTGAGAGCGCTCAACTCTACCTGCGCCGCGCGGACGAGCGGGTCTGCGTCGCCGCGGCCGAGCGGGTCAGCGGGCTGCGCGACACCGTCCCGGTCGGATCGGTCCTGCCCATGACGGCCGGCTCCGCCGCCCAGATCCTGCTCGCCTGGGAGCCGCCGGAGGCCGTCATGCCGTTGCTGCCCCGGTGCAAGTTCACCGGCCGCACCCTGGCCGAGGTGCGCCGGCGCGGCTGGGCGCAGAGCGTCGCCGAGCGCGAGCCCGGTGTGGCGAGCGTCTCCGCCCCGATCCGCGACCGCACCGGCCGGGTGATCGCCTCCATCAGCGTGTCCGGTCCCATAGAGCGTCTCGGCCGGCGCCCCGGCGACCGCCACGCCATGGCCGTCGTCCGCGCGGGTCAGCGCCTGTCCGGGCTCTAGGATCCCGCCCGTTCGGCGCTACTTTGCCGCCGTTCGGACGGCGATGGGTCCAGCTCGATTGATCGGACGGCGCGTGCTCGCCGTCGCTTCGTACCATCAGCGTCTCCACCTTCCCTGAAAGGAAGCTGATGACGCTCCCGGGTCCGACCCCGCCACCCGTTCCGGACAATGCCGCGACCCCCGCGTGGCCGGCCCCGACCGCGCCGCTGCCGGTCGCTCAGCCCTCCTGGCCCGCGCCCACCGCACAGGTACCGGCGTTCACCGGAACGGACACGCTGACCACCGAGCTGCCGCCCCGGCGCCGGCGGCTCGGCGCCGGCCGGGTCATCGCGGCCGCGGTCGTCACGCTCGCCCTGCTCGCCGGTGTGGGCGCCTACGCGGCCACGATGCTGGGCGGCGGCAAGCGGCCCGCGCAGTTCACGCCGGCCACCGTGGTCGCGTTCGCCGAACTGGACCTCGCGGCGAGCCTCGAACAGCAGATCAAGCTCCTCAAGCTGGCCGCCGACCTGCCCGAGGGAGCCAAGGACGGCAAGGCCCTCCTCGAGTCGTGGCTCAAGGACGCCGGGCTGGACGGCGTCGACATCAAGCGCGACATCATGAGCTGGCTGGACAAGCGGCTCGCGATCAGCGTGCTGCCCAACGGCAAGGACGAACCGTTCGCGTTGATCTCGGCCGCCACCACGGACGACGGCAAGGCGGCCGACGGCCTCTCTCGGGTGGACGCCGCCGTCAAGGACGTCGACCTGGGCTACGTCGTCCGCGACGGCGGCGCGCTCATCGTCATCGGCGAGGGCGACGCGCAGGCCGCCGCGACCACCGCCGCGGACGAGGCCGCGAAGCGCCCGCTGGCGGACGCGCCCGCGTTCCGGGACGCGGTGCAGCGCCTCGACGACGATCAGCTGATCACGCTGTGGACCGACTTCGGTGCCATCGGCGACCTGGCCGAGACCGCCGGCGAGAGATCCATGGTCCAGCTGGGTGACCTGCGCGGCACGCTCGTGCTCGGCGTACGGGCCACGACCGACGGGTTCGAGGCCCGCTACCACCTCACCGGCCTGCCGGTCGACACCCTTCCGGCGGGCGGCGGCGACGCCCTCGCCCGCGTGTCCGCGCTGCCCGGCGACACCCAGATCGCCGCCGCCACGAAACTGCCCGAGCTGTCGCTGGCGGCGAACAACATGGGCGGCCTGCTGTTCGGTGGCCTCGGCGGCCTGGGCGTGCTCGGCCTCCTCGGCGCGACCGGTGGGATGCCGGGCGCGGAATTCGACCCCGACGACGCCGACGTGCCGTCGGGCAGTCCGCCGGGCTTCACCGAGGCCGAGCGCAAGGAGCTGCAGAAGCTGCTGGCGAAGGAGCGGTTGACCAGGGCGGAGGAGAAGCGGCTGGAGGACCTGCTGGGCGGATCGTTCGCGCGGGACCCCGGCAACACACCGGCCGACACGTCCGAGGAAGAGATCAAGAAGGTCGTCACGGCGCTGTCCGGCGCCTCGATCACGATCGCGGTCAACGGGGTGCCGGAGAAGGCTGCCGCCCGCATCGTCGCGGAGACCACCTCGGCAAGCGCGGCCACCACGCTGAACGACACGCTCCGTACCTGGGGCCCACTGGCGGGCGTGATCGAGCCGCAGGGCAGCACCGTCACGCTCACCACCCCGGGCTACACCCCCGGCGCTGGCACGCTCGGCGACAAACCCGAGTTCCAGCGGGCCACCGCCGGCGGCCCGGACGGCGCGAACGTGGTCGTCTTCGTGGACGCGTCGGCGTTCGCGGAGGCCGGGGACGACCCGATCCCGGTGAAGTCGGTCGCTCTGGTCCAGGCCACCTCGGCCGACACCACCTCGGGCCTGCTCCGCCTCATCCTGGCCTGACAGTCGCTCCTCTGCCGTCTTGCGGGATCCGCGGGATACCGCGCGGATCCCGCGAGACGCGCCACCATGTCGCCCGTCTCGCCGTCGGGTGCTCACCGCACCAGGGGCAATCGCGTACCGAACTTCCCGACGAATTCGGCACGTAGGGCCAATCACGGCGTTGGCCAGGGGCCCCCCGCCCGTGCCGACGCGGGCATGGAAAAGGCCCAGCTCATCCCCGGAGGGATTGGGCTGGGCCTTTCGCTGGTAGTCCCGAAGGGATTCGAACCCTCGCTACCGCCTTGAGAGGGCGGCGTCCTAGGCCGCTAGACGACGGGACCAGAACCAAACCGTGGTGCTGCACAACATACCAGCACCGATGCGCGTGGCATCGGCCGCTGGGGTACCAGGACTCGAACCTAGACTAACTGAACCAGAATCAGTTGGGCTGCCAATTACCCCATACCCCATCGGTGCGAGCCGCACCGGTGCAGAACTTTACCTGACACCCCGGCAGGATCCCAAACCGGTACCGGGGGCCAGATCACGCCTCCAGGTTCGCGACCCGGTTGTCGAGCGAGCCGACGCCCTCCACCTGCACCGACACCACGTCGCCGGCCACGATCGGGCTCACGCCGGCGGGGGTGCCGGTGAGCACGACGTCGCCGGGCAGCAGCGTCATCACGTGCGAGATGTACGAGATCAGCGTCGGTACGTCAAAGATCATGTCCTTGGTGCGGCCGAGCTGGCGCACCTCCTCGTTGACCTCGCAGCGGACCTCCAGGTCCGCCGGGTCGAGTCCGGTGACGATCCACGGGCCGATCGGGCAGAACGAGTCGAAGCCCTTGGCGCGCGTGAACTGGATGTCCGATTTCTGCAGGTCGCGGGCCGTCACGTCGTTGGCGCACGTGTAGCCGAAGATGGCCCGGGCGGCGCCTGCGCGGTCGACCCGGCGGGCGCCCGTGACGCCGATCACGACGGCCAGTTCGGCCTCGTGCTCCACGCGCGACGACTGCGGCGGAAGCCGGATCACGTCGTGGGGACCGATGACGGACGTGGAGGGCTTGAGGAACAGCAACGGCTCCTTGGGCACCTCGTTGCCCATCTCGGCGGCGTGCTCGGCGTAGTTGCGGCCGACGCAGACCACCTTGCTGGGCAGGATGGGCGAGAGCAGCCGCACGTCGGCGACCGCCCACCGCTCGCCGGTGAACGTGATGTCCTTGAACGGGTGGCCTTCGATCTCCGCGACCGTCAGGGCCTCGGGCCCGGCGCCCGGCTCCCCCTCGACGACGCCGAAGGACATCCCGCCGGTGTGGGCAAACCTCGCGATACGCACGCCGCCCAATCTACGGCGCGCGACCGCTGGGCTACCGTCGAGGGGTGAATGACGCGCTTTCCGAGCCGGCCTGGCGGGCTCGCCAGGAGGCGCACGAGCGCCGCGTCGACGAGTGGATCGCGCCGCACCTGGCCCGCCGCAAGCGCGGCGCGAAGCACCCCGTGCACGACTTCCTGTTCACGTACTACTCCCACCGGCCCGCCCAACTGCGCCGCTGGCATCCCGGGGCCGGCGTGACCCTGCGGGGCGCGGACCCGGCCGGGTTCGGCCCGTTCTATGTGGCCACCGGCGGGGGTGTGACGCTGGACACGGCCGCGGTCCTGGACCGCCGCGGCGACTCGGCGAGGTGGATCACGGAGCTGCTGCGCCGCACCGCCACCCGGGAGGCCCAGTTCGGCTGCTTCGGCATGCACGAGTGGGCCATGGTCTACCGGCAGACCCAGGATGAGGTACGCCATAACGCCTGGCCCCTGCGGCTGACCCCGGCGGCCACCGCGGAGGTGGTGGAGGCCAACCGCATCCGGTGCAGCCACTTCGACGCGTACCGGTTCTTCACGGCGCCGGCCCGGCCGCTGAACCAGCTGACCCCGACCCGGGAAACCCAGCACGACAACGAGCAGCCCGGCTGCCTGCACGCCAACATGGACCTGTACAAGTGGGCCTACAAGCTCAGCCCGCTCGTACCGTCGGAGCTGGTCGCCGACTGCTTCGCGCTCGCCCGTGAGATCCGCACGCTCGACATGCGCGCGAGCCCGTACGACCTGGCCGACCTGGGTGTCGCACCGGTCGCGGTGGAGACCCCCGAGGGCCGCGCCGAGTACGTGCGCCACCAACGCGACTTCGCCACCCGCGCCGCGACGCTGCGCGCCGCCCTCCTCGCCGCACTGGACGTCGCACGCACCGCGCACGCCGCCGAGCCGACGTTGACTCGAAAATGAACCTGTGGTGCTGGTCAGGCGGCTCGGGGTTG